>DATGVQ010000120.1:0-36362 GCA_035300145.1 Acidiferrobacterales bacterium
GCCCAACCTCGCGGGCAAGCTGGGATCTCCGATCCCGCGTCTGTCGGAACCGTGGTACTGCTGCGCCGAGCCCACCGACCAGCAGCTCCAGTCTTTCTGATACCGCCGATCCATGAAACGCGTCCTGCTGCTTCTGCCCACCACCGGCTACCGCAACAACGATTTTCTTACCGCCGCGAAAAAGCTGGGCGTGGAGATCGTGGCGGTGGCCAACTACTGCCACCAACTGGCCCCATCCTGGGGCCTGCCTGCCATCATGGCGCTCCATTTCGACCGGCCGGAGCAGGCGGCGGACACCGTTCTGCGGGAGATCAACGGCAGCCTGGATGCGGTGCTGGCGGTGGACGATGCGGGCGTCGAGCTTGCGGCGCTGCTTTCGGAGCGTCTTGGCCTGCCGGGGAATCCCGCCCACGCGGTGCGCCGGGTGCGTGACAAGCTGGCGTTTCGCCGGCTGCTCCAGGAACGGGAATTCCGGTGTCCTGAATTCCATCACCTGGCGACTGGCGAAGACCCGCGGAAACTGGTTCCCGAGTTGAAGTTTCCGGTGGTGGTGAAGGCCCGGCGTCTGTCGGGGAGCCGCGGCGTGATCCGTGCCGATGATTCCGAAGAGCTGGTGCGGGCCGTGAACTGGGTGCGGGCCATCCAGTCCCGGGCCGACCGGGACGCCCAGGAGCTGGGCCTCATCATTGAGGACTTCATTCCGGGACGGGAGTACGCCCTGGAAGGCACCCTGGAACGGGGGGAGCTCACCACCCTCGCCCTGTTCGACAAGCCCGACCCCCTGGACGGGCCCTACTTCGAGGAAACCCTCTACGTCACGCCCTCCCGGCTGCCGGGGGCGCTCCAGGACCGCATCCATCAGGAGGTGGCCCGGGCCTGCCGCTTTGCCAGGCTCGCGGTTGGGCCGGTCCACGCCGAAGTGCGGGTCAATGACCAGGGTATCTGGATTCTGGAGGTCGCGGCCCGCTCCATCGGGGGCTTATGCGGGCGGGTGCTCACCCATTCCCTGGGCATGAGTCTGGAGGAGCTGATTTTGCGCCAGGTGGTGGCAGAACCGCTCGCCATTGCCGGCGAGGGCGGCGCCGCGGGAGTCATGATGATCCCGATTCCACGGCGCGGCATTTACCATGGGCTCAAAGGCCTGGCCGCCGCGCAGTCGGTACCTGGCGTCACCGGGGTGACCATTACGGTGGCGCCCGGCCAGATCATTGCGCCGCCGCCCGACGGGGCGAGCTACCTGGGGTTCATCTTCGCCCGGGCGGCGCGCCCCGCGGATGCGGAAACGGCGCTGCGCAGCGCCCATCGCCGGCTGCAATTTGATATCCGCCCCGAGTATCCGGCGATGGAAGCGCCCGCCGCCGAGAGGCCTTAATGCACTATCGCTACAGCCCGGTGAGTCGCTGTGACGCATCGGGATGCGCCTCCGCCGGCGACTAGATCGAACATGAAAGTTGGGAGTATAGACTGATCGGGTTCGTCCCCGGAGCCGGTCATGACATCCTTGAGTAGCCTCAACGCCCCATTCAAGTATCGGCACTTCGACCGTTAATCTGCATGGACGGATCGTCGAACCCACTCACGCGTCGCGTTCGCAAAGTTGTTGCACCAGAACTCGTTGATATGACCGCCGGGAAGGAATAAAGTGGTCGAACAACAATTATAGGAGGGGAAACCATGGCCAGGAAAATCACGCTCAACGTGAACGGCAAGGTCGCCACCGTCGAGGTGGACGACCCGCAGATGCCGCTTCTGTACGCCCTGCGCAACGATCTCGGACTGCATGGCCCGCGCTTCGGCTGCGGCCTTGGCCAGTGCGGTGCCTGCACCGTGCATATCGACGGCAAGCCGATGCGTTCTTGCTCGTTTCCGGTCGGCAACGCGGGAAAAAGCCGAATCACTACGCTCGAGGGCCTCGGCACCTCGGCCAATCCGGATCCCCTGCAGAAAGCGTTCGTCGAGGAACAGGCGGTGCAGTGCGGCTATTGCATCAACGGCATGATCATGCAGGCCAAGGCCTTGCTCGACCGGAACAAGCGGCCGAGCGAGGACGAGATCAAGCGGGCGCTGGCAGGCAATCTCTGCCGCTGCGGCACCCATGTTCGAATCGTGCGCGCTGTCAGGCGCGCCGCGGAAATGGCGTGAAGGGGGCGATCATGCTGAACACGACACTTTCCCGCCGCGATTTCATCAAGGCGAGCGGCTCGCTCGTCGTCACTTTCACTCTCTCCGGTCTGCTCGGCCGGGTAAACATTGCGGCGGCGCAAGCGGGCGCATCCAAGACCGCGGCCTCCGACCAGGTGGACGGTTTCCTCGCCGTGGACTCAAACGGCATGGTGACTTGCTACTCCGGCAAGGTGGACCTCGGCACCGGCGTGCGCACCGCGTTCACCCAGATCGTTGCCGATGAGCTGGACGTGCCGTTCGGCAACGTCAAGATCGTCGAAGGCGACACCCTGCTCACCCCCGACCAGGGGCCGACTTTCGGCAGCCTGTCGATCCAGAACGGCGGCATGCAGATCCGCCAGGCCGCCGCGACGGCGCGCGTAGCGCTCGTCGGCGAAGCAGCCAAACGCCTGAATGTCCCTGCGGGCGAGCTGATCACGCAGGACGGCGCGGTGGTCGCACCCTCCGGCGGCCGGAAGCTTGCCTACGGCGAGCTCCTGGGCGGGAAGAACTTCGAATTGCAGGTCGATGCCAAGGCTGCGGTTAAAGACCCGTCGCAATACAAACTCGTCGGCAAATCGCTCCCGCGCCTGGATATTCCCGCAAAGGTCACCGGCGAATTTACGTATATGCAGGACTTCAAGCTACCGGGCATGCTGCATGGCCGCGTAATCCGGCCTGCGGCGATGCGCGCGGAACTGCTCTCGTACGATGACACTGCCGCAAGGAAAATCAACGGGTTCTTGCAGACGGTGCGCCAGGGCAACTTCCTCGCGGTGGTCGCGGAGACCGAGTGGGCGGCGATCAAGGCGGCAAAAGCGGTGAAGACGAAGTGGTCGAATTGGCAAGGCCTGCCCGACCGGGCCAAGCTGTGGGATCACGTGCGCTCCACCAAGATTAACAGCAATGAGGTGCTGCAGAGCGTGGGCAATTCCGCCGAAGCGATGAAGAACCCGTTCAAGCAGGTGAGCGCGACCTACGACTTAGCCATCCACACCCACGGCTCGATCGGCCCGTCGTGTGCGGTGGCCGAATGGAAGGACGGCAAGCTCAACTGCTGGAGCGCTTCCCAGCAGACGCACCTGCTGCGCCGGCAGCTCGCGGGGATGTTCGGCGTGCCGCCGGAGAGCGTGCGCTGCCTCTACGTCGACGGCTCCGGCTGCTACGGGCGCAACGGCCACGAGGACGCGGCGGCGGACGCAGCGCTCCTCGCGAAAGCCGTCGGCCGGACCGTGCGGGTACAGTGGATGCGCGAGGACGAGCACGGCTGGGACCCGAAGGGGCCGCCGACGCTGCTCGATTATCGCGCCGCGATCGATGCGTCCGGCAACGTGGTAGGGTGGGAATCGGAAGTCTTCATCCCCGAGCGGCCGAAGCAGATCGCAGTGACGCTGATGGCCGCCGACCTTGCCGGGCTGCCCAAGGAAGACCCGCATCCGGGCAACATCCACCAATCGCTTGCGATTCCGTACACCTTCTCCAACATCACGGCAACCGCGCATTGGCTCGCCGAGACGCCTTTCCGGCCTTCGTGGATCCGCACGCCGGGACGGATGCAGAACACCTTCGGCAACGAATCCTTCATCGACGAAGTCGCGTTGGCCGCGGGGGTCGATCCGCTCGAATTCCGGTTGCGCAACCTCAAAGACCCTCGCGGCATCGAGCTCCTGAAGCGGCTCGCCGAAGTCGCCGACTGGCAGCCGCGCAAATCTCCGCGCGGGGGCTCCGGCGAAATCGCCAGGGGCCGCGGGCTTTCGTACATCAGGTACGAGCTGGTCCGGACTTACGTGGGAGTAGTGGCCGACGTCGAGGTGAACCGGAAGACCGGCAAGATCCGCGTCACGAAATTCACCGTGGCGCACGACTGCGGCCAGATCATCAATCCGGACGGCCTCAGGAACCAGATCGAGGGCAACGTGGTGCAGACGGTGAGCCGCACGCTGATCGAGGAATTGAAGTTCAACCGCTCAACCGTGACGAGCCGCGACTGGAAGAGCTACCCGATCCTTACCTTCCCAGACGTTCCGGAAGTGGCGATCGAGCTCATTGACCGCCCGTCCGAGCGGCCCTGGGGCGCGGGCGAGCCGACCGCGGCGGTGGTGCCGTCGGCGATCTCCAACGCGGTGTTTGACGCCGTCGGCGTGCGCATGCGCTCGGTGCCTTTCGTGCCCGAGAAAGTGCTCGCGGGGTTGAAGACCGCCTGAGGCCGCACGCGCCTCATGAAACCGTGCGCGTGGCGAAGGCTTCGACCAGCGCTGCATTGAGCGGCGACGATCGGCGATCAGCGCCAGTAGGCAAGAACCATCGCGATGATTTGAAGATTCACAAAATGGTAGGCGGCATTGAGCCCAAACAGGTTCCAGCTCTTGCCTTCCCAGGCAACCGCTCCCAAAAGCATCGGGATAAAATAACCAATCCAGGTGAAAAATCCGCTGAGGAAGCCGTAGACGTAGGACGGCCCATCTGCCCCTGCGCCCCACACGGATGGGCGCCAGACTTCGACGGTATACGCCAATACATAGGCCGTCAAGAACGTCCCAAGTAGCGTTAACCCCATCCCGCGTATCATGACTTTAGGATCCGGCTTCTGGTTCATTCGCATCTTCATGAGTTTCGCCCATGTTTTCCCAAACAGCGGCCCATGCCAAAGCCATCCGAAAAGGAAACTGACGACAACAGCTGCAATCACTGCGATGAAATTAATATGAATCTGTGGGTGCATAACTCCTCCTCGATGATGAATCGTTGACCATTCGTTCGATTTAGTATTCGGTCCCGCTGCATCTTTACCACATTACCGCCATAGCCACTCTTGCCGGAGCTTCAGCCGCTAACCCGCGGACGGTAATTGTAATTTTAACGACATCCGTCACCGGCGAGTAATATTATGGCCAGCGATAGGATTATGATCAATCGCTGCAATAGAGATTTTAGGAAAACCGCCACTATCGGAACGGCAACCGGTGGCAATTTCCCCTATGAAACACTGTATCTGCGCGAGTGTGCGCAGGCCGGCAAGAAGGTGTCAATCAACTGGGCTTGAAAAGGACCGGGTCGGCCGGCCCGAGCGATGCCGCCAAATCCAAAGATCGCAATGATAATGTGACGTTGACGCCGGTGATACTTAAGATTCTCCACATGACGTTTACGCTTGCGGATAGGTGATGCGCCCCTGCTCTAATCTGGCAAACGGCGTCAACTTATGTGGTGTCGCCCGCGTCGCGCTGCTGATTTCACAAATCTCCAGCCCGCGCACTAACATGGCATCCGCAATCAAAGAGCGATGGCAACGAAAAGGCGCGCCTTCGGCGCACATCATGGTGACACGTTGTCCCTTTTGCGCATAGTCGATGATTTCCTCCAAGGCCTGAGAAAAAGCCGCTGTGCCCATATAATCGGCATAACCGCGAAAACTCTTATTACGCCAGCCGGTATTCACCGAGTCTTTCGCGGCATGGCGCAGGCCGCCGAGATTTTTACAGTGCAAGTAACGAATGCCGGTGGCTTTTAGCGCGTCAGCCAACGTCTCTTTATTAAATTGCGGATTGTAGCGCGAGCGGGGAATGGTGCGCACGTCGACCAGCAGCGTGATGTGGTGTCCCTGCAGCATTTCGATAAATTTCTCTATCGGCCGGGTGGAGTGGCCAATGGTAAAAAGTGGCTCCATAGTGAACCCCTTATCGGAATTTTGCTAAAACGGGGTAAGATGCCATGTCATTCAAATGCGGCGTTTGCCGGTAAGTTTCAATACAATCATAAACATGGATTTCCTACCCGTCTTTCTCAATATTAAAGACAAGCCCTGCCTGGTCGTGGGCGGCGGCGAGGTGGCCGCGCGCAAGGCACGGTTGCTGATGAAAGCCGGGGCGCAGGTCACCGTGCTCGCGCCAACCTTGGGTAGTACCATGACGCAACTGGTCGCGCAAGGGAAGATCGTCCACCGGGTACAGGAGTTGAATGCGGACGCATTGGGATCTTTCGAACTATTAAATGATCATTTTTTGGTTATTGCCGCCACCAGCGATGCCGCCGTGAATCAACAGCTTTATGTGGCGGCGCAGGCGCGGGGCATCCCGATTAATGTGGTGGATCAGCCTGCTTTATGTTCGTTTATCCTGCCTTCGATTATCGAACGGGCGCCGATTATGGTTGCGGTTTCTTCCGGCGGGGCTTCGCCCATTCTGGCGCGGCTGCTGCGCGCGCGGCTGGAGGCCTTCATCCCGGCGGCTTATGGGCGCCTGGCGGCCTTGGCGGGCCGGTTTCGCACGAAGGTGAAACAGCGTTTTTCCGGTCCGGAGGCGAGGCGGCGATTTTGGGAGAAAGTCCTGCAAGGACCGATCGCGGAAATGATGATGGCGGGCCGCGATGCGGCGGCACACCAGGCGTTGGAGGCGGCGCTCGATCACACCGCGCCGGAGAGTTTAGCGCAGGGCGAAGTGTATTTGGTCGGCGCCGGTCCCGGCGATCCGGATTTATTGACCTTTCGCGCCCTGCGTTTAATGCAGCAAGCCGATGTCGTGGTTTATGATCGCCTGGTGACGCCGGTTATTTTGGAATTAGTGCGACGCGAGGCGGAGCGCATTTACGCCGGCAAGTCGCGCGACCACCATGTCTTGCCGCAGGAAACTATTAACGACTTATTGGTGCGTCTGGCGAGGGAAGGTAAGCGCGTGCTGCGGTTAAAGGGCGGCGATCCGTTTGTCTTTGGCCGCGGCGGCGAGGAAATTGAAACGCTGGCGGCAGAAAAAATCCCATTCCAAATCGTCCCCGGCATCACCGCGGCAAACGGTTGCGCCGCTTATGCCGGCATCCCGTTGACCCACCGGGACTATGCCCAGTCGTGCATTTTTGTGACTGGGCAATTGAAAGACGGTAGCGTGGATTTAAATTGGCCGGTGTTGGTTCAGCCGCGCCAAACCATTGTGGTTTATATGGGGCTTTTAGGCGTGGAGGTATTATGCCGGGAGTTAATCGCCCATGGCATGAACGCGGCGGTGCCGGCGGCGTTGATCGAACAGGGGACGACGCCGCATCAGCGGGTCTTGGCCGGCACGCTGATGACGTTGCCGGAGATGGTTAAAAACGCGCAAGCGCGGGCGCCAACCTTAATTATCGTCGGCGAGGTGGTGCAGTTGCACAATAAGCTGGCGTGGTTTGAACCGCATTTAGATAAGTGACATATAATCCCCACTTTATTTCAGGTATTCTTCGTATCACTCTCATTGTTAAGGTTGCAGAACCCATGCAAGATTTAAATCCGCTGTTGGTTAAAATCAAAGATCTGAGAAGCCGTTCGGATACGTTAAGGGGGTATCTTTGACTTCACCGGCAAGCAGGAGCGCTTAGCCGAGGTCCAGCGGGAACTCGAACAGCCGGATATTTGGAATCGGCCTGAGCTGGCGCAAACACTGGGGCGCGAGCGCGCGAAATTAGAGCTGGAGGTGGGGGTGTTGACCCGCTTGAGCGCCGGTCTTACCGAAGCCCAGGAATTGCTGGAGCTGGCGCGTACGGAAAACGATGCCGGTGTCGCCGATGCCGTTGCCAAAGATCTGGAGCGCCTGGACCGGGAATTGGCCGAACTGGAATTCAAGCGCATGTTTTCCGGGGAGATGGATGCACATAATGCATTTGTCGACATCCAATCCGGCTCCGGCGGCACCGAGGCGCAGGATTGGGCCAATATGCTGCTGCGCATGTATTTGCGCCTGGGCGAGCGGCGCGGGTTTAAAACCGAATTGATCGAGGCGTCGCCCGGCGAAGTAGCGGGGATCAAGAGCGCGACCATCAAGTATACCGGCGACTATGCGTACGGCTATCTGCGCACCGAAACCGGGGTGCACCGGCTGGTGCGCAAATCGCCGTTTGATTCCGGCAATCGCCGGCACACCTCGTTTGCCTCGGTGTTCGTTTACCCGGAAGTCGATGAGGATATCGAGATCGGGATCAATCCCGCCGAGTTGCGCGTCGATACCTACCGCGCGAGCGGTGCCGGGGGCCAGCATGTCAATCGCACCGATTCCGCTATCCGCATTACCCATGTCCCGACCGGCATTGTCGTGCAGTGCCAGAGCGACCGCTCACAGCATAAAAATCGCGCCTCGGCGATGGCGATGCTGAAGGCGCGTTTATACGAGGCGGAAATGCAAAAGAAGCGTGCCGCGCAGCAGAAGCTGGAGGACAGCAAATCCGACATCGGCTGGGGCAGCCAGATCCGCTCATACGTTTTGGATCAATCGCGCATTAAGGATTTGCGCACCGGGGTAGAAGTCGCTAATACCCAGGCGGTGTTAGATGGGGATTTAGATAAATTTATCGAGGCCAGCTTGAAAAAAGGGTTATAGTTTGCCGATACGATTATGTCTTTGAGTGCAAAAGAGAATATATGGCTGATGAGCAAGAAAAAGTAGTGGACGAAAACAGCTTAATCGAACAGCGGCGCGCCAAATTAGTGGAGCTGCGCAAAAACGGAAATGCTTTTCCCAATCATTTTCGGCGTGATGCCTTGGCCGCCGAGCTGCACGCTCAGTACGATAGCGCCGAAAATTCCGTGCTGGAAGCGCAGGCGGTGCGCGTCAAAGTCGCCGGGCGGTTGATGGCTAAGCGCATTATGGGCAAGGCGAGCTTTGCCCATATTGAAGATATGTCCGGCCGCATCCAGCTGTTTTTGCAGCGCGATCTTTTGCCGGCGGGCGTCTATAACGAAGGTTTTAAGAAATGGGATGTGGGCGATATTATCGGCGCGGAGGGGAGCCTATTTAAAACCCAAACCGGCGAGCTTAGCGTACGCGCCGATGAGGTGCATTTGCTGACCAAATCCTTGCGTCCGCTGCCGGAAAAATTCCACGGTTTGCACGATCAAGAGACGCGTTACCGGCAGCGGTATGTGGATCTGATTATGAATCAGGCCACGCGCAACGCCTTCCGCGTGCGCGCCGCCGTCATCAGCTATTTGCGGCAATTCTTTGTTCAGCGCGGTTTTCTGGAAGTGGAAACACCGATGATGCAGACGCTTCCCGGCGGCGCCTTGGCACGCCCGTTTATCACGCATCATAACGCGCTGGACATGAAATTATTCCTGCGCGTTGCGCCGGAGCTTTTCTTAAAGCGCCTGGTCGTCGGCGGCTTTGAGCGCGTGTTCGAGATTAACCGTAATTTTCGCAATGAAGGCTTAAGCACCAAGCACAATCCGGAATTTACCATGCTGGAGTTTTATCAAGCCTATGCCGATTATCGCGATCTGATGGATTTAACCGAAACCTTGATGCGCGAGTTAATGCAAGCGGCGTTAGGCGTGACCACCATTACTTACCAAGGCGAGCAATATGATTTCAGTAAGCCGTTCACGCGCATGACCTTGAAAGAATCGGTCTTGCATTTTAACCCTAAGCTTAAGCCGGCTGATTTAGAAAATATCGATATCCTGCGGCGGGTGGCGGAGTCGTTGCATATCCCGGTTGAGGCGAATTACGGCCTGGGCAAATTGCAGACCGAGGTATTTGAAAAGACCGTGGAAACCAATCTCAAGCAGCCGACTTTTATTACCGCTTACCCGGCCGAGGTCTCGCCGTTAGCGCGGCGTAGCAACGCTGATCCGTTTGTTACCGACCGCTTTGAATTCATGGTCGCTGGACGTGAGATTGCCAATGGCTTTTCCGAGCTCAACGATCCGGAGGATCAGGCGCAGCGTTTCCGGAAACAAGTGGAGGAAAAGGCGGCCGGCGACGAACAGGCGATGCCGTTTGATGCGGACTATATTCGTGCGCTGGAATACGGCATGCCGCCGACAGCGGGGGAGGGCATCGGCATCGATCGCCTGGTCATGTTATTTACCGATGCGCCCAGCATCCGCGACGTGATTCTGTTCCCGCATATGCGACCGGAAACTTGAGTTTCCGCAAGGCAACCCCATGAATGATAGGTTGGCTATCGCACGTCCTCCTGCCGTTTTCTTAATGGGTCCGACCGCCTCGGGCAAAACCGCATTGGCGCTGGCGTTACAGGCGCTTTTTCCGTTTGAAATTATCAGCGTCGATGCGGCGCAGGTTTATCGCGGCATGGATATTGGCACGGCAAAACCCAGCCGAGAGGAACTGGCGCGGGCGCCGCACCGATTAATCGATATCCGCGACCCGGCTGAGCCGTATTCGGCCGCGCAGTTTCGCGTGGATGCTTTGCGTGAAATGCAGGAAATCACGCAGCGGGGGCGTATCCCGTTGCTGGTCGGCGGCACCATGTTTTATTTCCGCGCCTTGGCGCAGGGTTTAGCGGAGGCCCCGTCCGCCGATGCCGGAATCCGTACGCAATTGACCGCAGAGGCGGCGCAAATCGGCTGGCCGGCCATGCATGCGAGGTTGCGCGCCCATGATCCCGAAACGGCGGCGCGGGTCCATCCGCATGATGCCCAACGCATCCAGCGGGCGTTGGAAATTCTCATGCTGGCGCAGCAGCCGCCTAGCCAATTGAATCAAAAAAAACCATCCGACCTTTTCCCTTACGGTCTCATTAAAATTGCTTTGTCGCCGGGCGACCGCAGCCGACTCCATAGCCGGATTGCCAAGCGTTTCCAAACAATGTTAAACCAGGGTCTGGTGGCGGAGGTTGAGATGTTATTTCACCGTGGTGATCTTTCCTTGCAATTACCCTCTATGCGCACGGTGGGTTATCGCCAGGTATGGCTATACTTGACTGGAAAGATCAACTATTGTGAAATGGTCGAACGGGGTATTGCGGCCACGCGGCAGTTAGCAAAACGCCAGTTGACGTGGCTACGTAGCGATAAAGAGTTGCATTGGCTTGAAACCGACGACGGTAATCTTGTAAAGACAGGCGCATCTTTTATTCGGCAAAACCTTGTTGGAAAGAGTATAATAAGTTAAGCGCTCGGATTTTGATTCTTCCGGGTAATTTTTTTCTATTGATTTTTAGTGCACAAGGCGATAAGAACAGGAGAACTGTCATGAGTCAGCATAGAGGGCAGGCATTACAAGACCCTTACTTGAATGTATTGCGTAAGGAACATGTCCCGGTTTCTATTTTTTTAGTTAACGGGATAAAGCTGCAGGGCCAAATTGAATCTTTCGATCAGTTTGTCGTTTTGCTGAAAAATTCTGTCAGCCAGATGATTTATAAACACGCGATATCCACGGTCGTGCCGAGCCGGCCGGTCAAATTTGTCTTTGACGTCGATGAGGCTGAGAAGGGCGTCGGAAACGAATAACCTGACGAAAAATCCCTCTTCTTCCAGTCAAGCCCGTGAACGTGCGCTATTGGTGCATATCCGTTTGCGCGATTCTTTAGCGCAAGAAGATCTTGAAGAACTGCGTCTCTTAACAGAATCTGCCGGCGCGGAAGTGTGTGAGATCGTTCAAGGCGCACGCCAAAAGCCGGATCCGGCCACCTATGTGGGCAAGGGTAAAGCCGAGGAAATCCGCCAGGCGGTGGTACAAAAGCGGGCGGGATTAGTGGTGGTGAACCATGCCTTATCGCCGGCGCAAGAACGTAATCTGGAAACAGCCGTCGGTTGCCGGGTGTTGGACCGTACCGGCTTAATCCTCGATATTTTTGCGCAGCGCGCGCGCAGCCACGAAGGTAAATTACAGGTAGAGCTGGCGCAGCTCGGGCACTTAGCGACCCGCTTGGTGCGCGGTTGGACTCACTTAGAAAGGCAAAAAGGCGGCATCGGCCTGCGCGGTCCCGGCGAAACCCAATTGGAAACCGATCGCCGGTTAGTCGCAGTACGTATCAAAAAGCTCCACCAGCGGTTGGAAAAGGTGCACACCCAGCGCCTGCAACGCCGCAAGGCGCGCAAGAAAATACCGATCCCAACGGTATCGCTGGTTGGCTATACCAATACCGGCAAGTCTTCGCTTTTTAACCGCCTTACCGGCGCTTCGGTGTATGCCGCCGACCGGTTATTCGCCACTCTCGATCCCACCATGCGGCGTCTCGCGCTGCCCGGACACACTGACGTCATATTGGCCGATACCGTAGGTTTTATCCGCCATTTGCCGCACGATTTGATCGCGGCATTTCATGCCACCCTGGAGGAGGTAAACGAGGCGGAGTTGCTGTTGCACGTGGTTGATGCCGGCCATCCTGAACGCTCGGAATACATGCAACAAGTCAATCACGTGCTGACCGAGATCGGGGCGGACAAAATCCCGCAGATTGTTTTATTCAATAAAATTGATTTACTGAACACCAAGCCCCGACTGGAATACGACGGATCCGGGCTGGTATCTAAGATATGGTTATCGGCCCAAACCGGGGAGGGCTTGGATTTATTGCGTCAAGCGCTTTCGCAATATTTTCGCCGCTATCGCTTGTTCAGACAGCTTCGCATCCCACCGGAAGCCGGGCGGTTGCGCGCGCGCATTTACGACCGCTTGGAAGTGATCCACGAAAGTGGGACCGAAGACGGGCATTGGCTGATTGATGTGGAATTGGATCAAGCCGATTTGAGCTGGTTGGAGCGCCAGGAAGATTTCCGTCCGCAATGGTTGATGCCGGAGCCCGTAGTCCTTGCCCGGACCGGCGCCTCTCTCTAGAATGCTGCTCTTTGTTTTATCGGTTTCAATAATAATCCGGCGAAGTTTTGAGAATGCTTAAAACTGACCCGGAAATAATACGAGAGGAGTAACGTGTGGCTTGGAACGAACCTGGCGCCCCGGGAGACAAAGATAAAGATCCCTGGCAGCGGAAAAAAGATAAAGGCCCGCCTGATTTAGATCAGATCGTAAAGAATATTCAAAATAAGCTGGCGGGCTTGTTCGGCGGCAAAAAAGGCGGCGGTTTGGACGGCGCCGGTCGCCGTGTCGGCGTCGGGATCATCGCGATGATTGTGCTTGCGTTATGGACCCTGAGCGGTTTTTATATTATTCAACAAGGAGAGCGCGGGGTCATTCTCCGGTTTGGAAAAAGAGCCGAGGTCACCGGCCCGGGCCTGCATTGGCATCTGCCGTTCCCGATTGAAAAGAGAGTGGTAATCAATGTGGAGCGGCCCTTGATTCTGGAACTCGGCTATCGGCGCAGTGAAAAGAGCCTGGGAGCTTCTAAGGTGCCGAAAGAGGCGTTAATGTTGACCGAAGATGAGAATATCATCGATATTGAATTCGCCATTCGCTATAAAATAAACAACCCAAGCGATTATTTATTTAACATCAGCGAACCCGATCTCACCATTTCCCAAGCGGCCGAATCCGCCGTGCGTGAAGTAGTAGGGAAAAATACCTTGGATTTCGTGATCACGTCAGGCCGCGCCGAGGTGGAACAAAATATCAAAAATATTCTGCAAGAGATGCTGGATAGATATAAATCCGGCATGCAAATCGTCGGCGTAGAGATGCAAAAGGCGTTGCCGCCGGAAGAAGTGAAGGCGGCTTTTGATGACGCGGTCAAGGCGCGTGAGGATGAACAACGCCTGAAGAACGAAGCCGAGGCTTATTTCAATGACATCATCCCGCGCGCGCGCGGCGCGGCCGCGCGCAAAATACAGGAGGCGCAGGGATATAAAGCCAGCGTGATCGCGCGCGCGGAAGGCGATGCCAAGCGTTTCAGCCAGATTATTAATGAATACGCCAAGGCGCCCGCCGTTACGCGCGAGCGGCTTTATATCGAGGCGATAGAACACATATTTTCCACCACCAGCAAAATCTTTATTGATCAAAAGAGTGGCAGCAATATTTTATATTTGCCGATAGATAAATTAATGCCGCAAGGGCCGACGAGCGCCGCACAACCTGAGCAAGAGCCGCCCGAGGCGACGGCTTCCACGCCGGAGCCTCCGCGTGAGCGCGGACGTGAGCGCGAACGCGAACGTAAGCGCGGGGGGCAATAATGAACCAGACTAGATTATTTGCCTTCATTGCCGCGGCGGCATTCGTGCTCATCATGATTAACGCGACGGTTTATACCGTTGATGAACGGGAGAAAGCCATCGTCGTCAAGTTCGGGGAAGTCATGCGTTATGAAGATAAGCCCGGGCTCCATTTTAAACTGCCGTTTATTAATAGCGTGCGTTATTACGACGCGCGTATCCTTACTTTCCATGCGGACCCGCAGCCGTTTTTGACTAAGGAAAAGAAAAAGGTGGTGGTGGATTATTTCGTGAAATGGCGCATCGCCGATACGCTGAAATTTTATGTGACCCTCGGCGGTGACGAGCAGAGCGCCGGTGTTTTGCTTTCGCAGCTCATTAGCAGCGGCTTGCGCGATGAATTCGGCAAGCGCACGAATCATGAGGTGATTTCCGGGGATAGGCGCAAAATCATGGAGATCTTGAGCGTGGCGGCCGACAAAGAAACGCGCACATACGGTATTCAGGTAGTGGATGTGCGCATCCAGCGCGTGGACTTGCCTAACGAGGTGAGCCAATCTGTTTATCAAAGAATGGAAGCTGAGCGTGCGCGTACGGCGAAGGAATTGCGCGCGCAGGGCGCCGAGGCGGCGGAAAAGATTCGCGCCGATGCCGACCGCCAGCGCGAGATTCTGATGGCCGAGGCCTATCGCGAGGCGGAACGCCTGCGCGGCGAAGGTGATGCGCGCGCCACCGCCATTTATGCGCAAGCCTACAGCCGGGACCCGGAATTTTATTCTTTTTATCGCAGCCTAAATGCCTATAAGGAGAGTTTCAAGGATAAATCCGATATTATGGTCGTCGATCCCAGCGCGGATTTTTTCAAATACCTAAAGAAGCCACGCAGGTAGCGGGGACGATTACCTATGTGGCAGGATTTAGGGGTGGCCTTTGCCCTGTTCCTCATTATTGAAGGGGTTGTGCCGTTTATTAACCCGGCAGGGTTGCGCGCCGCATTGCAAGCAATCAATCAATTAAGCGATCAGCAACTTCGTTTTGCTGGGTTTACCAGCATGTTGCTGGGTCTGTTATTGTTGTATATCGTCCACTAAGTTACCCGGCCCTACTCATGTCTGGAAAAGAACGTTGGCTGCTGCCTGAAGGTATCGAAGAGATCCTGCCCAAGGAGGCGCGGCGTTTTGAAATCATGCGCCGCCGCCTGCTGGACCTGTTCGATAGCTGGGGTTATGAGCTGGTCATGCCGCCCGTGATTGAATACTTGGAATCGCTGTTGACCGGCGTTGGCAAGGATCTCGATCTACAGACCTTTAAGCTTACCGATCAGCTAACCGGACGCATGATGGGGGTGCGCGCCGACATTACCCCGCAGGCGGCGCGTATCGATGCGCACTATTTAAAACGGGATGTGCCGGTCAGGTTATGCTACCTGGGTCCGGTTTTGCGCACGCGCCCGGGAGAATTTGCCGGCTCGCGCGAACCTTTGCAGTTAGGCGCGGAATTGTTCGGGCATGCCGGGCCGGAAAGCGATATTGAAATTCTAAAATTAATGCTGGCTACATTAGCCGCCACCGGCATAGAAGACCCCTATGTCGATCTCGGGCATGTCGGTGTGTTTCGCAATTTAGCCGCGGAGGCCGGACTTGCGCCTGAGCAAGAAGCCGAGCTGTTTGATGCCTTGCAACGCAAGGCGCGCTCCGAGATTGACGGACTGCTCGCAGATTGGGATATGCCGGCGGATAAAAAGACGATGTTGGCGGCACTGGTGGATTTACACGGCGATGCCGAAACACTGGTGCAAGCTGAAGCGGTTTTGCGCCGGGCCGGCAAGCCGATTCAGCGAGCTTTGGCGGACCTGCGAACCATAGCGCACGCCATTCAGGCGTACAGTCCCGCCCAGTCCTTGCATTTCGATCTTGCCGAGTTGCACGGCTATCGCTATTACACCGGCGCGGTGTTTTCCGCTTTTATGCCAGGCTATGGCCAGGCCTTGGCGCAAGGCGGGCGTTATGATGACATCGGTAAGGCATTCGGGCGCGCACGCGCGGCGGCCGGCTTTAGCGCTGATTTGCGCCTTTTGCTCAAACTGATGCCGGGCGAGCCGAACGATAGATGGGGAATCTTGGCGCCGGGCGCGCAGGATGCGGAGTTGCAGGCTAAGATCGCTCAGTTGCGGAATTCCGGCGAACGGGTAGTGCTGCGATTAGGCGATGACCAGGTTACCGCGCCGGCGCTCGGTTGTGATCGCGAACTAATTAAAAAAGACGGCGCATGGGTAATCGTTAAGCGATAATAATCTTTTTTTAAGGTGTAATGGAATGGGGAAAAATGTTGTTGTCATCGGCGCGCAGTGGGGGGATGAAGGCAAGGGCAAGATTGTCGACCTTCTGACCGATAAAGCGCATGCGGTGGTGCGCTTCCAGGGCGGCCACAATGCCGGCCACACGCTGGTCATCAACGGTAAAAAAACGGTTTTGCATCTCATTCCTTCCGGCATCTTGCGCCCAAACGTCATGTGCCTGATCGGCAACGGCGTGGTGTTGTCGCCCACCGCCTTGTTTCAAGAAGTGGACGCACTGGAAGCGAACGGCATCCCGGTTACCGAACGATTGCGGATAAGCCAGTCCTGCCCGTTAATCCTGCGCTACCATGTCGCCCTGGATCTGGCGCGAGAAAAGGCGCGCGGCGAGGCGGCGATCGGCACTACCGGCCGCGGCATCGGTCCGGCCTACGAAGATAAAGTTGCGCGCCGCGGGTTGCGGGTTGCCGATCTGTTCGACACCGCCTGGTTTACCGAAAAGCTGAAAGAAGTGATGGAATACCATAATTTTGCGCTGCAGCATTATTTTAAATGCGAGCCGGCTGACTTCCAGCAAACCTTGGACGAGGCGCTGGCGTTGGCCGGGCGTATGCGGCCTTTGAGCTGCGATGTTACCGAGCTGTTAGATCAGTATGCGCTGCAAGGAAAGTCGGTGTTGTTTGAAGGCGCGCAAGGCACGTTTCTGGACATCGATCACGGCTCCTACCCGTATGTAACTTCCTCCAATACCAGTGCGGGCGCGGCCGCCTCCGGCAGCGGCGTCGGGCCAAGTAAACTTGATTACATACTCGGCATTACCAAGGCCTACGCCACGCGCGTCGGCGCCGGGCCGTTTCCTACCGAGCTGTTTGATGCCGTGGGCGCGCGGCTTGGCGAGCGCGGACAGGAATTCGGCGCCACCACCGGCCGCAAGCGCCGTTGCGGGTGGTTCGATGCGGTGACGGTACGGCGTGCGCGCCAGATTAATGGGTTCTCCGGGCTCTGTATTACCAAACTTGATGTCCTTGACGGTTTTGACACGATCCGTTTATGCGTCGCTTACCGTTTGCAGGGAGAGCAACGCCATACCCCTCCTAGCCGGGCCGAAGCTTTTGCAAAATGCGAACCGATTTATGAAGATCTGCCGGGCTGGACCGAACCCACCCTGGGTATTAAACAATTTGAGAAACTGCCGAAAAATGCGAAAAACTATTTGAAGCGCATCGAACAGATTACCGGCATGCCGATCGATATTATTTCCATGGGCGCTGAGCGTGACGAGACGATAGTCCTGCGCCATCCTTTTGATTAGCTGCGGCAGGATCCGGGTATATCTGTAAGAGATTGTACCGAGGAGAGGACTTGGTCATTATTTCCAAAAATAAAAGTCAAGTTCCAAGTTCCTCAGAACGCGCTGAAACACCGGAAAAACCGCTAAAAACGAGGGAGTGCGCGGCGTGGCGCCAATCGGAACCGCGAAGCAAAGCTAACCGCCGCCGACCTAAGTTACCGGCATATATCCGTTCTGATATACTTTCCCCGTGAAGTCCGTCACCTTACAAGGCGCTGAGAAAAGATCGATGAAGAAGCGAACCTTTGCCAGTGTGTGGGACGCCATCGAGGACACGCCCGAGACCGCCGCCAGCATGCGTGCGCGGGCGGAGTTGATGATCGCCGTGCAACGCTACGTCGAGGCGAGCGGCGCGACCCAGGCACGGGCCGCGAAACATCTCGGCATCACCCAGCCGCGCCTCAACGATCTGCTGCGCGGGCGCATCGAGAAGTTCAGCCTGGATGCCTTGGTGAACATGCTGGCGCGCGTCGGCAGACAGGTGGCTATGAAGGTAAAAAAGGCCGCGTAACGATCACCGGCCCTGGCGCGGTTCCAAAGCAAGCTGCCCCTCGATCGCGTTCTGGCAGCGTAGATCCGGCGAGTCTTGCAAATTGTAATGCCTCGCATTACAATGGGTTTGTGATCGTTCGCTTCCGGCACAAGGGCCTGCAACGTTTCTTCGAGACCGGAGATCATCGGGGCATTGACCCCAAGCACGCGGCGCGTATACGCCGCCTGCTCGACCGGTTGGATGCTGTTTCCGGCCCCCAAGACATGAACCTGCCGGGTTTTGGATTTCACCCACTCAGGGGCGACCGGAAAGGCGTTTATGCAGTCGAAGTGTCGGGAAACTGGCGCATCACCTTCCGGTATGGACCGGATGGAGCCTACGACGTGAACCTGGAGGATTATCACTGATGAACACGCTACGCGATTCTAAGCGCCGCCCGACGCACCCGGGCGAAATCCTGCGCGAGGACGTACTGCCTGCGCTCGGCATCACCCAGGGCGAGATTGCCAAGCGGCTGGGTGTCTCGCGCCTGACCGTCTCCGAGCTGCTGCGCGAGAAGCGCGCGGTCTCCCCCGACATGGCGTTGCGGCTTGCGCGCCTCCTGAACACCACGCCGGAGTCCTGGCTCAACATGCAGCAGGCCGTGGACCTGTGGGAACTGGCGCGCGCGCGCACCGGCCGCTATGCGCGCATCAAAGTTCTACGCCGCGCGTGACCAGCGATATCCACGCCTGCGGGGGCGCGGAGGAGATCACCTTGTTCGAGAGGGTTCAAGGTCTCGGTCGAGCCGCGCGCTTTCTGCGTGGATGCTTTTCAGATTTCCCGTTCACCAACGCGGCATGGACGCGCGCCAGCAGCTTGCCGCCTACCTTCTCGGCGCGCTCCACCTTGCTGAGATAGGCCTGCGAGACACCCAGGCGCCGCGCCAGTTCCACCTGCTTGATACCCGCGCGCAGGCGCGCCAAGGCCGCGGGGTTCTTCACGTAGTCCGCTGGATTGAAAGGGACGTAATCGTCCTTGTGATCGGCATAGGCTTCCAGGCCCGCGAGCGCATCGATGATTTCGTCGCGCAGGGCGCGATAGACGGCCACCGGCAGCAGGATATATTCATCCTTGCCGTTCAGGCCCTTGATTTTCTGCAGGGTCATTTGTAGGCGTCTCCTCTGGGCTTAACCTTCAGTATAGCAATGATGCGCAGCGCGTCCCGGCGGTCATAAATCACGCGCCAGCCGCCGACCCGTAGCCGCCACAATCGCGAGCCCGTCAGCAGTTTAGTGTCTAATGTCGGGTCGTCCGGGTTGCGGCCGAGCTCCATGATCTTGTCGGTAATCCGCAGCCGGTCCGAGGCGGACAAACCGGCGAGCTTACGCTTGGCCTCACGCTTGATTTGGATGGCGTAGGGCATGGTTAAGTATATAACCTAATCTGGTTATATTCCATAACCTGCCTACTTTTTGGATTAAGCGCGTGAGATAATTTCGATAATTTGAGGGCAATGAGCGCCAAAGTGAAAATAACCCATGGTTCCGGCAATGTATTCAAGGACCTTGGCTTTCCGGAAGCCGAGAACCTTAAGCTGCGCTCGGAGCTTATGATCAAGATCGAGAACTTTGTAGAGAAAAACGGGCTGACGCAACAAGAGGCGGCCCGCGTCCTCGGAATCACCCAGCCGTGGTTGAAACTGTTGCTAAAGGATAAGATCGAAAAGTTCAGCCTGGACGCACTCGTCAATATGCTGGCGCGGGCCGGTCTGCGCGTGGAGCTGCGGGTCAAAAAAGCGGCCTGAGAAAAGGGGGTAGTATGAATAAATCAATCTCGATCCGCGGGAGATCGCGTATTTTAAAAGTCGCATCGATCTCCTACGCAATGCGGCTACACCGCGCGAGAAGCAGGCGCGGACCCGCGCGCAGCATTGCCTTAATCGCCGGAAAAAAAAGATTTAGTGCAACTGCGCGCAAGGTCGCTGGGCGGTGGACGTGGACGAAAACTTTCGCGTGGTCTTCCGTTTCGAGGAAGGACACGCTGTCGAGGTGGACTATGGCGACTATCACTGAGAAGACGAGGATGCACAACCCGGCGCACCCGGGCGAGGTGCTGCTTGAGATGTACATGAAGCCCTTGGAGGTCAGCATCACCAAGGCTGCCGCGGCTACTGGAGTGACGCGCAAGCACGTATCCGCCATCGTGAACGGCCGCGCATCCGTGACGCCCGACATGGCGCTGCGCCTGGCGGCGGCATTCGCGACAGATCCCGAGCTGTGGGTGAACATGCAGGCGCAGTACGACCTCTGGATACTGAGCAAGAAGGCGCGCCCGAAAGTGAAGGTTCTTGTCGCGAAGAAGGCGGCGTGACTAGCTGAATCCATCAGCACGAAGACGACGCGCATACCCTCGGCCGCGCTGCTGCGCGAGGGGGTGGGCGATTTGCTAGCGAAGTGCATATTCTGCCGCGGGGCAGTCGAACGTTTCCGCGAAATGGTGGATAATCTGGAAACGGTGACCCTGCGCGATGTGACGCGCGCCCAGGCGCACTGCGCCGGCTAATTGGCGAAGTGCCTTTGTACCACCTGGAGGCCGAGCTAACGGGAAATTATGCCGGTGTTTTGAGACTTGTGGATATGAATGTCACGAACAAAAATAATTGTGGTACCGAGGAGAGGACTTGAACCTCCACGGGGTTACCCCCACTAGCACCTGAAGCTAGCGCGTCTACCAATTCCGCCACCCCGGCCTTTAAATATGCAATCTAAACCAAGGCGCGCACTGTACCGAGATAAAAATTTTATGTCAACGCGAAAACCGAACCAATCACAGCTCGACGCGGCAACCCGGCGCGAACAAGAGAAGTATGAATTTCCTGTTCCCAGTCGCACGGCTGTGCTCGCGCAGTTAGCGCGCAGCGGCGAACCGTTGCCGCTACAAAAATTGGCGGACGAATTAGGCGTGCAGGGAGAGCGCGATCTGGAAGCGTTTAGCCGCCGCTTGCGCGCCATGGAGCGGGACGGACAACTCCTCCAAAACCGCCGCGGCTATTACGGCCTGGTGGAAAAGATGGACATGATCTGCGGGCGGGTCATCGGCCATCCCGACGGCTTCGGATTCTTAAGCCGGGACGAAGGCGGTGATGATTTATTTATCCCGCCAAAAGAAATGCGGCAGGTGTTGCATGGCGATCGGGTTATCGCGCGGGTAACCAATATAGACACGCGCGGGCGTCAGGAGTGCGCCATTATCGAAGTGCTGGAGCGGCAGCAAAAGACCATTGTCGGGCGTTACTTTTTTAAGAATCACATCGGCTTTACCGCGCCGGAGGATAAACGCATCAGCCAGGATATTTTTATCCCGCCCGGGCAAGAGGGCGGCGCCGGGAATGGCCAAATTGTCATGGTCGAAATCGTCGAACCGCCCACCCGCCATACCCAGCCGGTGGGCAAGGTGGTAGAGGTCATCGGCGATCATATGGCGCCGGGCATGGAAATCGAGGTGGCGGTGCGCGAATATGGGTTGCCTTATAGCTGGCCCGAGGCCGTGACGCAGGAAGTCGCCGGGCTGAGCGCGCAGGTTGCGGAAGGCGACAAGCAGGGCCGCGAAGATTTGCGCGCGGTACCGCTGGTCACTATTGACGGCGAAGATGCGCGCGATTTCGATGACGCGGTATATTGCGAGCGCCAAGGGCGCGGCTGGCGCTTGCTGGTCGCCATTGCCGATGTGTCCCATTACGTGCGCCCGGGCCGCGCGCTAGCCCACGAGGCTTATCTGCGCGGGACCTCGGTCTATTTTCCGAATCATGTGATTCCGATGTTGCCGGAAATTTTGTCGAACGGTCTTTGCTCGTTAAATCCGGGTACGGACAGACTATGCATGGTGTGCGAGATGCACATCGGGCCCAAGGGTAAGATCGAGGATTACCGTTTCTTTGAAGGCGTGATGCGTTCGCAGGCGCGCTTAACCTATAACAAGGTTGCCGCGATGCTGGTAGAGGGAAAAGCCGCCTTGATTCAGGAATACAACGAATTATTTCCGCATCTTCAGGACTTATATGCTTTATTTAGGCTTTTACAAACCACGCGCGCGCGTCGCGGCGCGGTGGATTTTGAGCTGCCGGAGACGCGCATCATTTATAATAAAGAACGCAAGATAGAGCGTATCGAGCCACTGGTGCGCAATGACGCCCACAAACTCATTGAAGAATGCATGTTGGCGGCAAACGTGTGCACCGCGGAATTCTTAACCAAACATAAAATTCCCGCGCTTTATCGCATTCATGCCGGACCTACCCAAGAAAAATTAATCGGGCTGCGTCAATTTCTGTTTGAATTCGGCCTACGCTTAGGCGGCGGCGATGAGCCGCAGGCGCGCGACTATGCCGAGTTGCTGGCCTCGCTAGCACCGGGCCCCCAGGCGCGTCTAATCCAAACGGTGCTGTTGCGCAGCCTAAGCCAAGCGCTGTACAGCCCGGATAATATCGGCCATTTTGCCCTGGCGTACCCCAACTATACGCATTTTACTTCTCCGATCCGGCGTTATCCTGATCTCCTGGTGCATCGTGCGGTCAAAAAAAATCTAAAAAAGCCGGCGCAAAATTTATCTCCCATGGATAAAGAGGAAGCCCTCGCACAACTTAAGATTCAAGGCGATCATTGTTCTATGGCCGAGCGGCGTGCCGATGATGCGACCCGCGATGTCGTCCGCTGGCTTAAAACCGAATATATGTCCGATAAAATCGGTGAGGAGTTCAGCGGCATTATCAGCGGCGTCACCAATTTCGGAATTTTTGTCGAGCTGGCGGATATTTTTGTCGACGGCCTGGTGCACATTTCGTCTTTCGGCAACGATTACTATCATTTCGATCCGGCAAAACATCGCCTGATCGGTGAACACAGCGGCAAGAGTTACCGCCTGGGAGATAGCGTGCGCGTACGGCTAATGCGGGCGGATTTGGACGACGCCAAGCTGGATTTTGAGTTGGTGGAAGAGGAAGGGAAAAAAAATCCACTGCGAACGGGTATGCGCGGCAGGAAGGCAAACAGCGAAAAAAAGCATGCCAAGGGCCGGGCAAAAAAATTTAAAACCCGGCGGGGAAGGTAAATTTGGCTTAAAATGGAACAAGGCCAAATATACGGGTTGCACGCGGTATTAGCCGCGTTAACGCAGGCGCCGGAACATGTGGACGCGATTTGGCTGGATGCGAATCGCCATGACCGGCGCATCGGTGAGATTATTCACGCGGCGCAGGCGGCGCAGGTCAAATTGCACAAAGTCCCGCGCGCTAAGCTCGATCAATTGGCCGGGGATGCCAGGCACCAGGGGGTGGTAGCGCGCTATCGGCTGGAAGCCAGGCGCGATGAGCGCCAATTAGGCGAATTTATCGCGAAGTTAACTGAAATTCCGTTTTTATTGATATTAGACGGGGTGCAGGACCCGCATAATCTCGGTGCTTGCCTGCGCAGCGCTGACGCCGCCGGCGTGCATGCCCTGATTATTCCGCGAGATCAGGCGGTTTCGATGACCGCGACGGTGCGTCGCGTCGCGTGCGGCGCGGCGGAAACCGTGCCTTTGTTTCAAGTCACTAATTTATCCCGTACGTTAAAACAGTTAAAAGACAGCGGCATTTGGCTGGTCGGCGCTGCGAGCGACACGGCAACGGAATTATTTGCCGCCGATTTGCGCGGCCCGTTGGCGCTGGTGCTGGGCGGGGAAGAAAGCGGCTTGCGCCGGCTCACGCGTTCCCACTGCGACTTAATGGTCAAGATCCCGCTTTATGGCGGCGTGTCCAGCCTCAATGTTTCGGTCGCGGCGGGAATTTGCCTTTATGAGGCGGTGAGACAACGCAAACAATAACAGAATGCCGCGCTTGATTAATTGCATTAAGGATTTTGCTGAATTACAATGACACCCCTGTTTTCTCCTTGCCTCCAGCGAAACCTTCGCGAGGCTAAAATCCATAAGGAGCAAGTCAATGCGTCATTATGAAATTGTATTTATGGTCCATCCGGACCAAAGCGAGCAAGTGCCCGCCATGATCGAGCGATATCGCACTATCATTGAATCCGGCAAGGGCCATATTCACCGGCTTGAGGATTGGGGGCGGCGCCAACTGGCTTATCCGATTAATAAGGCGCATAAAGCGCATTACGTGTTAATGAATATTGAGTGTGATTTGCCGGTGCTACAAGAGCTTGAGACGGCATTTCGCTTCAATGATGCGGTTATTCGCTCTCTTATTTTGGCGCGGAAAACCGCCGTCACCACTCCCTCTCCGTTAATAAAAGAAAATCAGGAAGAGGCGAAGCCGGTCAGCGCTGCGGGAGAAGGGCTGGGAGAGGAGGATGTTGGGGATGAGGGTATTGGGGATGAGGAAGCCCCGGCGTTGGATGACCCCGCCGACGAATCGATCGTTCCAGCCTGAGGCAACCACATGTCAGCACAGTCAGCACATTTTTTTAGGCGTAAAAAATTCTGCCGGTTTACCGCGGAAGGCGTGGTAGAAATTGACTATAAAGATCTTGCGACGTTAAAGGGCTATGTTACCGAGACCGGCAAGATTATTCCCAGCCGCAATACCGGCACCAAGGCGCACTATCAGCGTCAACTGACCCGCGCCATTAGCCTTGCCCGGTATTTGGCGCTTTTGCCTTACTGCGACAGCCATTAAAAGAAGAGGTAAAAAATGGACGTCATTCTGCTTGAAAAGATACGCAATTTAGGCGAGTTAGGCGACCAGGTTAACGTGCGGTCTGGATATGGGCGAAATTATTTAATTCCGTCCGGTAAGGCGGTCAGCGCCAATGCAAAAAACAAAGCCTTATTTGAATCGCGCCGTACTGAATTGGAAAAGGCGCAGACCGAGGCCTTAAAAATAGCGCAAGCGCGCGCCGAGAAAATGGCGGGCGCCACGGTGCAAATCATGCGCAAGATCGCCGAGGAGGGCAAGTTATTCGGCTCAGTAGGAACGGTGGACATCGTCGAGGCGATGACGCAGACCGGGTTTACTCTCGCTAAATCCGAGATTCATCTGTCACAAGGACCGTTGAAAGAAATTGGCGATCACGAAATTGCCATCTCTTTGCATCCAGAGGTGCATTTCAAAATCATTGTTTCGGTAGTCGGCGAAATATAATAAAGGAACCTCTGATTAAGTCAGAGTTTCCTAAAAATCAACCCTAAGTTAAATTAGGGTGAGCAGAGACCGGAGGTTCGGTGGAAGATCGCGCCTATTTGGTCAACAGCGCGCAAGCAACGAGTGAAGCGCTGAAAGTACCCCCGCAATCGGTTGAGGCGGAGCAATGTGTGCTCGGCGGCCTCATGTTGGACAATCAACGCTGGGAACAGATCGCCGATAAACTTACGGCGGACGATTTTTATCGCAAAGAACACCGGCTTATTTTCCGCGCCATTACTGCATTATGCGAACAAAGCAAACCTGCCGATGTTGTCACGGTCTCGGAGTGGCTGGAAAACAATGCTGAATTGGAAAACGCCGGCGGCCTTGCCTATTTAGGCACGCTTGCCAATAACACCCCGAGTGCGGCGAATATCAGCGCCTATGCAGAGATTGTGCGCGAACGTTCAGTGATGCGCCAATTGATCCAAGTCGCCAATAACATCGGCAACAGCGCTTATTTTCCTGAAGGGCGCGAGGCGGCTGATCTTCTGGATTACGCGGAAAAAATCATATTCGATATCAGCGAAAAAGGCGCCCATCGAAGCGGGGGTTTCCAGCCGCTGAAAGCGCTGTTAACGAAAGCCGTCGATCGGATCGATACTTTGTTCCGCTCCGACAGCCCCATTACCGGCGTCTCGACCGGTTTTAAGGATCTGGATGAAATGACCGCAGGTTTGCAGGCGTCCGATTTAATCATTGTCGCCGGGCGGCCATCCATGGGCAAAACTTCGCTCGCCATGAATATCGCGGAAAATGCCGCGATTGGATTCAAATTACCGGTCGCTATCTTCAGCATGGAAATGCCGGGTGAGCAGCTGGCCATGCGCATGATGGCGTCACTCGGCAGGATTAATGCGCATAAAGTCAGGACCGGTAAGTTGGAGGATGATGACTGGCCGCGGCTGACGTCGGCGCTTGGGATGCTGGCCGATGCGCCTATTTTCATCGACGACACGCCGGCGCTGACGCCGATGGAGTTGCGCGCCCGCGCCCGGCGGCTGAAGCGCGAGCACGGCTTAGGTTTGATTATTGTCGATTATTTGCAGCTAATGCAATCCAGCGAGATGAATGAAAATCGCGCAACCGAAATCTCCGGCATCACCCGTGCATTGAAAGGCCTGGCGCGGGAACTTAATGTGCCGTTGATGGCGATGTCGCAACTCAACCGCAGTCTCGAGCAACGCCCGAATAAACGGCCGGTAATGTCGGATCTGCGTGAATCCGGCGCGATCGAACAGGACGCGGATGTCATCTTCTTTATTTACCGCGATGAAGTTTATAACGAGGATAGTCAGGATAAAGGCACGGCGGAAATTATTATCGGCAAGCAGCGTAATGGCCCCACGGGAACGCGGCGCCTGACTTTCCTCGGTGAATACACCCGTTTTGAAAATTATATCAGTTCTGGATACGAAGGGATTATGCATGAGTAGACCGGCGCGTGCGCTGCTGGATAGCGCCGCCTTGCGGCATAACCTCGACCGCGTGCGGCATTTTGCCCCTCGCTCCAAGATTATGGCGATCGTCAAGGCGAATGCCTATGGACATGGATTGGCGTGGGCGGCAACGGCGCTATCAGACGTGGACGGTTTCGGGGTCGCCTGCGTGGAAGAGGCGTTGGAGCTGCGCGCCGCCGGCGTTAAGCAGCACATCTGCCTGCTGGAAGGTTTTTTTGAGCCGGCGGAAATTCCCTTGCTAGCCGAAAACCGGTTATCGCCGGTCATCCATCACGAAGGCCAGCTCCGGGCGATGGAAAATGCCGCGGTCAAAAAGCCGATTGATGCCTGGCTGAAAGTCGATACCGGTATGCACCGCATCGGCTTCTCGCCGCAAGCCATCCCGGCTGTGTTAGCCAGACTGAACGCCTGTGCAAGCGTTGGCCAGGTTCGCATGTTGTCACATTTCGCCAATGCCGATAATAAATTTAACTCGGTAACAACAACCCAAACCCGGTGTTTTATGGAGCTGGTTATCGACTCCGGATCGGAACGAAGCTTGGCCAATTCCGCCGGCGTTGTTGCGTGGCCGATGAGTCATTTGGAATGGGTGCGCCCCGGCATTATGCTGTATGGCGTTTCACCTTTAATCGGATTTAGCGCGAGCCAATTGGATTTACAGCCGGTAATGACGCTGCAGAGCGCCGTTATCGCGATCCAGCGCCTGCATAAGGGCGATACCGTCGGCTACGGCGGCGATTGGATATGCCCGGAAGACATGCCGGTAGGGGTGATCGCCATCGGCTACGGCGACGGTTATTCGCGCCATATCCGCGCGGGAACGCCGGTGCTGGTAAAGGGTAAGCCGGTGCCGCTGATCGGCCGCGTTTCGATGGATCTGATCAGCGTGGATTTGCGCGCGGAGCCGCATATCCACGTCGGCGATCCAGCGGTGTTGTGGGGTAAAGGCCTGCCGGTAGAGGAGGTGGCGAACCAGGCCGGCACGATAGCCTACACCCTGCTTTGCGGTGTTACCTCCCGCATCCCCCGCGTGGAATCTTCCGCGCAGGAACTTGCGCCCGCGGTAACAGGATCGGTATAGCGCGTGGCTAAGGCCAAATCAGTATTCAGTTGTAATGAATGCGGGGCGCAAACGCCGAAATGGAGTGGACAATGTCCTGCGTGCGGTACTTGGAACACCCTGATAGAAACGGTGGCGGAACAAGCGAGCGGCGAACGTAACGGCCTGCGCTTTGCCAGTTTTGCTCCCGCCGCCGATGTGCAGATTCTGCATCAAGTCGCCACGGAAACCATCCAGCGCATTTCATCCGGATTATCGGAGTTGGACCGCGTGCTGGGCGGTGGCGTGGTCGCGGGATCGGTAACATTGATCGGCGGCGATCCGGGTATCGGCAAGTCTACATTGCTGGCGCAGGCGCTGGCTTTTATGAGCGCGCAGGCCAGGGTTTTATATATTACCGGCGAAGAGTCGGCGCAACAGGTGGCATTGCGCGCGCGGCGGTTAAATTTAAACAGCGAGGAGTTGCGCCTGCTGACGGAAAACCGGGTCGAGCGCATCATCGCTTGCGCCCAGGCCGAGCGCCCGTTGGTGATGGTGATCGATTCCATCCAAACCATGTATACGGATTTGTTGACCTCGGCGCCGGGCAGCGTAGCGCAAGTGCGGGAATCAGCCGCGCAATTGGTGCGCTTTGCCAAACAAACCGGGACCAGTTTGTTTCTGGTCGGGCATGTCACCAAGGAAGGCACGCTCGCCGGGCCGCGGGTGTTGGAGCACATGGTGGATACGGTATTGTATTTTGAGGGCGACGCATCCAGCCGGTTTCGCATTATTCGCGCCATTAAAAATCGCTTCGGCGCGGTGAACGAGATCGGCGTGTTTGTCATGACGGAGACCGGGTTGCGCGAGGTAACCAATCCTTCAGCCATGTTTCTCGGTCAGCATGGTGACGCGGTATCCGGCAGCGTGGTGTTGGTCACACAAGAAGGCACGCGCCCGTTATTGGTGGAAGTCCAGGCGCTGGTGGATAAAAGCCATTTAACTAATCCGCGGCGGGTAAGTGTAGGGCTGGATCAGCACCGGCTGGCGATGCTGTTGGCGGTGTTGCACCGGCACGGCGGTATCGCCATGTATGACCAAGACGTCTTTGTCAATGTAGTCGGGGGCGTGCAGGTGATGGAGCCGGCGGCCGATCTTGCTATCGTGTTAGCCGCGGTCTCAAGCATGCGCGACCGGCCGGTGGGCAAAGAGTTGGTCGTATTCGGCGAAGTCGGCTTGGCGGGTGAAGTACGGCCGGTGCAGCGCGGACAGGAACGCATACGCGAAGCGGTAAAATTAGGCTTTAAGCGGGCCATTGTTCCGGCGGCGAATATGCCGAAAAAGACCGATGCGGCAATAGCTCTATTCCCTGTTACGTATTTGGATCAGGCCATTAAGGCCTTGGACGGGTGAAGATTACTTGAAATAAAACTGCAAACGCGAATCACCCACTTCGATGATATCGCCATTTTTCAATTCTTCCCCCTGTGCCGGCACGAGTTTGCCGTTTAATTTCGGGACCTCTCCTCCCTTGGCGGCGGAGAGAATATAGCTATTCTGTTTGCGGCTGATGGTACCCGCCGGTTTGCCGGTCTTGCCGAGATTGGTAACCGGAGCAGTCAGCTCGATACGTTTGCCGCTGTTAGCGCCGCTTAAAATAAAAATAGCGCCTTGACGCGTGTCGACGACGCCTGCCGCTTCGGCGGGTTTTTTGTCCGCGTCGGCAACGATGTTGGGCTTTTGCGCATCGCCGGATAAATCCGCTTTACCGGCGGGATTGATGATGACGGTTTTGGCGAAACTATCCATCGACGCTTCTACCTTATCGTTAATATAGATAATAGAATGCTTGCCGATCAAAATGATATCGCCATTCTTCAGATGGTGCTTGCTGATCTTTTTGTTGTTGACAAACGTTCCATTGGTACTGTTTAAATCTTGAATAAACGAGTCTTCTCCGACGCTAAAGATATTGGCGTGATTGCCGCTCACGGCGAGGTTATCGATCAGAACATCGCTGCCCGGGCGTCTGCCGATCGCCATATCCCCCGGTTTTATCTCGATCTGCTCGATAACGGCATCGTTGAATTTTAATATAAGCTTAGCCATTTTTGGTATTAAATTATCGGATTACCCTTAACTTTAATGAATCATAGAATAAAGAGCTAGTGTTTGTTTTTCAAATTCTGTAATTGTTTTACCGCTTTTTTATCGCGCACAAAGCGTTTCCCGGTGCGCACCAATACGACCGAAACATTATCCGGGCCGCCTTTGATGTTGGCCTCCGCTACCAGATGCTGGATCGCGCTATCTAAATCCGCACGGTATTTCATTAATAGTTGCTTAATCTCGGCGTCGGATAACACGTCCGTCAAGCCATCGGAGCATAATAGATAAACATCACCCTCTTTTAGAGTTTGTTCGGAAATGTCCGGCTGTACCTCGGCATCCACGCCGAGCGCGCGGGTGACGACGTTTTTATTGCTGGATACACGCGCTTCTTCCGCGGTAATAAACCCGCGGCTCAATAGCTCTTGAACCATAGAATGATCTTCAGTAATTTGTTCCAACGCATCGTTGCGGAATCGATATAACCGGGAATCCCCGACGTGCGCGACACATATTTTGTTGGTATAGAAAACCGCTACTACGATAGTAGAACCCATGCCGGCGCATTCCGGACGCGTGGTTGATGTCTCAAAAATAGCGCTGTTCGCCAAACGTATCGCATCTCTGACGGACGAAACTTCCGTCGAGTCCGCCTCGAAATCTTTCTGCGGCGATTTTTTGGCCGCGGGCAGTGTTGCGAAGATTTCAGTTAAATTGCGGGTCACCAGATCCACCGCTATACCGCTCGCCACCTCGCCGGCAAGATGCCCGCCCATGCCGTCGGCCACCACCGCCAGGCCGATTTCGGGCACAATGGCGTAGCTGTCCTCGTTGTTGCGGCGCATCTTGCCGGGATCGGTCAAGCCCGCCATGACCAAATTGCTTGTTTGCTTCATTTTTTGTTTTTCATGCATTTTTCAATGGCCTGCCGCAACTGTTCTCCGGTTTGGAAGCGCTTTGCGGGATCTTTATGCAACGCCTTGTCAATGATTAGACGGATACCAGGAGAAAGATTGCTGCGTACTTGGGTGATGTCAGGATGTTTCTCGTTGGCGATTTGGAACATCAGCGTCGCCATGGAGTCGCCGCCAAACGGCAGCGTGCCGGTGAGCAACTCATACGTCATCACCCCCAGCGAAAAGAGGTCGGAACGGCCGTCAATATGTTTGCCGGAAAGCTGTTCCGGCGACATATAGGAAGGCGTCCCCAGAATAACGCCGGTTTTAGTGCGGCTCGAGGCGGTGATGCGGGCAATGCCAAAGTCCGTGATTTTAATGCTTTGATCGTTCTTGCCGAACATAATATTGGCCGGTTTAATATCGCGGTGCACCACGTCCTGCTTGTGCGCATAATCCAAGGCCTCCGCGATTGTGGCGGTGATTTGCAAGACTTGTTCTACCGGCAAAAGCGTTTCCGGGCTGATGTGCTGGGTTAAATCTTTGCCTTGCAAATATTCCATGGCGATGTACGCCAGATCATGTTCTTCGCCGGCGTCATAGATGGTAACAATATTTGGATGGTTCAATCTACCGGCGGTTTCGGCTTCGCGAAAGAACCGCGCTTTGACTTCCTGTAATTCGTGATCGGCAAATTCCTCGGACAATGCCATGGTTTTAATCGCCACCACCCGGTTAATTTTCGGATCGCGCCCCAGATAAACCGCGCCCATGGCGCCTTTGCCTAATTCTTTTTCGATTTGGTAACGGCCTAAGGTCGGTTTTTGGTCCATCCCATCGAGAATCAAGGTGCCGCCGGGGGAGGCGCTTTTGCCGCCGATGACAAGCGTGTTACCGGCCTGTTGTGTGCGTTTTTTACGCTCCGCAACGTCTTTGAAACCAGCTTTATGTTTCAAAATATAATCATAGGCGGACACGGCTTTATTGAATTGGCGTTTGCGTTCGAAATCCAACGCCAGGTTGTAAATCAACTCCAATACCGAGTCATCGACGGGTAGGGCGCGGAACTTATCCAAGGCCATGTCCAATTGGCCTTGGTTCTGAAAGGTAAGACCTAGCATGCGATTGGTCTGGGCCGAATCCGTCTCGGCTTTGGTTTTGAGGCGTTCGGTGGCAAAGAAGCGCTTGGTGGTCAAGGCGACATGGCCGACCAACAATAACGCCGCGCCGGTCACGCTTTTTAGCCAAACCTGTTTGCTTAGTAGCAAATAATGCCCGGTTCCTAATAACACCAGGAATAGTCCAAAGGAAACAGATGCCGCCACGCCGGCGCTGAGGCTTGGCAAAGCGATGGTTAAATAGGCTAACAAAAGCAAGAATATCCCCACCTCGGTCCATTTGGCCCAATCCGGACGCGTATAAAAATTTTGGTTAAGGATGCTGGCGATGACATTTGCCGTCAGCTCGGGGCCGTTCATGGCTTTGGAAATGGGGGTGACTTGGGTGCTGCCAATACCTGTCGCCGTCGTGCCGATCAATACCACTTTATTCTTGAATAGATTTAACGGCACCTTCCCGTTCTGGACGTCATAAAATGAATAAGTGGTAAAAGGCGATGATTCGTTATTTGCCGGATAAAAGCCGGTGTACATCTGCATTTCGCTATCCGTTTTGATGGAGAGATTTCCCAGTTGAACACCTTCACCTAAGCGTACGGTGATATCTCCGGGCCTCAAATTAAGACTTTTCGCCGCAATTAAAAGCGCCAGCGAAGGATAATATTCGCCGTAATATTCCAGCACTAAAGGTTCGGTGCGAATACCGCCGTCAACGTCGGGAATCAAGTTAAGATGTCCGACACCGGCGGTCGCATTGCCAAAAATAGGAAGCGGATAAAGCGCGCTGTAAGCAGGCGGAGGCAAACTGGGATTATCCCCTTGGCTAATGACTTTGATTAAATGATTGCGCTGCACAAAATCCGGCAGCGGCGCGTCCGGCTTGCCCAGCGGTGTGCCGATGCGGAAAAACATGGGCATAAAGACATTTCTAGCCGCAGGAATCGTCCGCGCTAATTTTTGATCGGCGTTTAATTCCTGTTCCCCTTGTTTTAACAGTGCTGCAAGTTGCCCGGATTCACGCGGCGCCACGCGAGGCAGGCGCGAGGCGGCAAGAAAGGTGCTTATTTTACGGAGGTAAGCCAAGCCTGGATCGGCTTGGGTTTCGCTTAAAAAGATTTGCAGGCCGATGAGTTTTGTGCGCGCCTGGGTTAATTGTTCTATCATCGCCGCTAACACACTGCGCGGCCACGGCCAACGGCCGATTTTTTCAATGCTGGTATCGTCGATAGCGATAATCGCGATTTTTTCGATGGCGCCGGCGTTGTGATTGGTCATTTTCACGCCGAAGTCATAGGCTACCCGCTCCAGGCTTTCTAACAAAGGGCTGCCCCATAAAGCGGCGACGCCGAATGACAACGTAATCATTAATGCAAGGAACCAATCCTTTTTCCAAAACTCCTGCTTCATATCCCCCCAGGCCAGAATAACGGCCCCTGTCTGCAGAACTAAAAAATTGAAAAAATTACAGCATGTTTTTGCTCAGTTTAATCGTAAATATAGATACGTCGTCGTTTAGCAGGGTGTTGAAAAAGGCCATGGAGGGGTTTTTTCGACAACCTGTTAGACGAGCAAATATTCTAAGGTCTTTTTATATACTTTAGCTAACGCGGCCAGATCCGCCACTAATATACGCTCATTAATCTTATGTATTGTAGCGTTAAGCGGGCCTAATTCCACGATTTCAGCGCCGCTTGATGCGATAAAACGCCCGTCCGAGGTCCCGCCATGGGTGGAAACAGCGGCTTCCCGTCCTAACTCGCTGCGGATGGCTTTACGCACCGCGTCTACTAATACGCCTGCCGGAGTCAAAAACGGCTGGCCGGATAAGGTCCAGTGCAATGAATAACCCAGGCCGTGCGCCTCTAATAATTTTTCCACCCGCTCGCGCAACTGCGCCTCCGTAACCACGGTGGAATAGCGAAAATTGAAATTAATCTCCAGTTGGCCGGGAATGACATTTTCCGCCCCGGTACCGGCGTGGATATTCGAAATCTGGAAACTGGTCGGCGGAAAATATTCATTGCCCTGATCCCATTTCATTTTGACCAATTCGGCGAATGCAGGCGCGAACAGATGAATCGGATTTTGCGCCAGATGGGGATAGGCGATATGGCCTTGCACGCCATGCAGGGTAAGTTTGCCGTTCAATGAACCGCGCCGGCCGTTTTTGATGACGTCGCCCAATTTTTCGGTGGAGGAAGGCTCGCCGACAATGCAATAATCGATTTTTTCATTACGCGCGCGCAGCCATTCGACTACTCGCACCGTGCCGTCAATCGAAACGCCTTCTTCATCGGAGGTGATTAATAAACCGATAGAACCGCGATGGGCGGGGTGTTGTGCCAGAAAATCTTCGATCGCGGTAATGAATGCCGCCAACGAAGATTTCATGTCAGCGGCGCCGCGGCCATAGAGATAGCCGTCGCGAATCTCCGGCTTAAATGGATCGGATTGCCAGTTCTCACGCGGGCCGGTGGGCACCACATCGGTATGCCCGGCAAAAACAATAAGAGGCGCGTGGCCGCCGCGCCGCGCCCAGAAATTATCGACTTCGCCGAAGCGTAAACGGTGGATCTCGAACCCTAAGGCTCGGAGCCGATGAATCATCATGTCTTGGCATCCGGCATCCTTGGGGGTCAGGGAAGGACAGGCGATCAGCGCCATCGCCAGCTCAAGGGTTCTATCTGTCATCGTAAGCCCCGGTTCTTTTATGTTCCTTGCCAAGCTAAATCGCCCGCAGCAATTCGTTGATGCCGACCTTGGCGCGGGTTTTTTCATCGACTTGCTTGACGATGACCGCGCAATACAGGCTGTGGCTGCCGTCTTCCGCGGGCAGCGAGCCCGCAACCACCACCGAGCCCGCCGGGATACGGCCATAGCTAATTTCGCCGGTCGCGCGATTCAGGATTTTCGTGCTCTGGCCGATAAATACCCCCATAGAAATCACCGCGCCCTGTTCGACGATGACGCCTTCCACGATTTCGGAACGCGCACCGATAAAACAATTGTCTTCAATAATCGTCGGCGCCGCCTGTAACGGCTCCAGCACGCCGCCGATGCCGACGCCGCCGCTCAGATGGACATGCTTGCCGATCTGTGCGCACGAGCCGACCGTCGCCCAGGTGTCCACCATGGTGCCTTCGCCGATATAAGCGCCGATGTTAACATACGACGGCATCAGTACCGCGCCCGGCGCGATATAAGCGCCCTTGCGCGCGGCCGCGGGCGGCACCACCCGGAAACCGCCGGCGGGAAAATTGAAATCGGTGAATTTAGACGGCACCTTGTCGTAATAATTGGTAAAGCCGCCTAGAATCACCGTATTGTCCTCGATGCGGAAATACAGCAGCACCGCTTTTTTCAGCCATTCATTAACCACCCACTTGCCGTCTTTCTTTTCCGCGACCCGCGCCTTGCCGGCGTCCAGTTCCGCAATCGCACTAAGGACCGCGTTTTTAACCGGCGCTTCTACGTTGCTGGGCGTAATCTGTGCGCGCCGCTCAAATGCCTGTTCGATAATATTCTTAGTATTGCTCACGCTGCTCTCCAAACTTAAAGGGATGTAACATAATCTCGTATGCGGCGCGCGGCCTGCACGCACTCCTCATGCGGCGCGACTAACGCCATGCGCACGCGATTGTGGCCGGGATTAACGCCTTCGGCCTCGCGCGATAAATAACGCCCGGGCAGAACCAGCACATTTTCCCGCGCCAATAAGCCGCGGGTGAACTGCTCGTCATCAATAGGCGTTTGCGGCCATAGGTAAAAACTGGCGTCCGGTTTCTGCACCCGCATCACCGGGCTTAGTATCTCCAATACCGCGGCGAATTTCGCCCGGTATTGCGCGCGGTTGTCGCGCACATGCGCCTCGTCGCTCCAGACCTTGATGCTGGCAGCTTGGGCGAGCGCGTGCAAAGAGCAGCCCTGGTAAGTACGATAGCGCAAATAATCCGTCATGGTATCGCCATCGCCGGCGATAAAACCGGAGCGCAGGCCCGGCAAGTTGGAACGCTTGGAGAGGCTATGAAATACCAGGCAATGGCGATAGTCGTCAATGCCCAAGCTATTGGCTACCTGTAATAAACCCGGAGGAGGGGCGTCTTCATCGAAGTAAATTTCAGAATAACATTCGTCGGCGGCAATGATAAAGTCGTATCGCTGAGCCAGGCGGATGAGTTCTTCCAGCTCGCGGGCGTTCATTACGGCGCCGGTAGGATTGCCCGGCGAGCAGGTAAATACCAATTGCGTGCGTTCCCAGATGGTTTTCGGGACACGGCTGAAATCCATTTTGTAATTGGATTCCGTTAAAGTATTGAGATAATAAACCTCGGCGCCGGCCAGCAGCGCCGCGCCTTCGTAAATCTGATAAAACGGGTTAGGCATGATAACAACAGGCGGCTGGCGTGTTTTTTGTAAATCGATTACCGCCTGCACGATGGAAAACAAGGCTTCACGGGTGC
>DATGVQ010000121.1:0-4576 GCA_035300145.1 Acidiferrobacterales bacterium
GGTAACCGCTCCAGGAGGATAGAACCCAGAGCGGTTAAGCAACGACCAAAACCCTACCCGTTGTTGATGAAACCTCGCAACGAAGCGCGGGCGGAGGTACGGAAGAATGGACATCCTCGGAAGCTTAAGTAAGTGCCATTCCACTCCGACCCCTTGATCCCCCTATAGGGCCTCTTTGACAAGCACCGTCTGTCCGAAGTTCTGGGGGTTAAGCGTGCACGAAGAGGCGGCGACACTTCTCACCCAAATCTCTACACTGTGGACCCCGGCAGGTAATCCCGGAAACCAAGCGGTCACTGCTACTGGCGAATCTGCCCCATAGACGGTGGCGGTTCCACCTTCTGTGGGTTCGAAGGCTGCTAAGATGCTGCCAGTGTCCTTTATGCCGTCGATGCGCAGCTGGAACGAGCAAAAGCCACCTACTGTCCGCACATGAGCGATCCATGTGAGCTCAATGTTTGTGCCAGCGGCAACCTTGGTGAAGGTCCCGACAGTCCTGACCAATGCGTAATTGAGGGTCGATGGCACAAAATCGTTTTGTCCGCTGTATTGGAGCCGTGTCCGGACTGGCTCGATGACATTGACCTCATCCCTGAGCGCATTGAGCTTCGTGTTCATGTCAGCCGCTGAAATAGTCGTCCCCGTCGTGAAATCCGAGAAAGTGACGGCGGCGATGACATAGGCACTGGCTCCCAGGGCCGCTATTAGTGAACCAATCATGAAATGCTTGAAATGTGTTTTGAGTTTGCTGGTCATTTTCGTAGCCTCTTAAATGTAAAATAGAAATAAAATCGCATTGCTCATGGAAACGTAGTCAGTTATCCCCATTTGCAGTTATCCCAGGTGGAACTGGGGCTGTCCCACACACAGGCCGTGCTGACGGGCGTGCTCGAACCCCCGCCCCCACCTCCCCCGCAGGCGCTGAGGAAAAATAACAGCATCAACGCCGCAAGCCGCGTCGTAGGGCGTGTACCATATTTAATGATTGATTTGGACTTCATGATTCCTCCTCCACTTACGTTTAAGGGTTACTGCTTAGATTTCCTGGTCTTATCGCTTACTCTTTATCACCAAAGCTTCTGAAATACCGTGAACTGGATCACGCTTTTGCACTATTGTCCCTTTTTCCGGTACCACCGCCCTGCGGTTGGTGTTTTCCCTGTGCGATCAAAATCGCCCTGAGTTCCTCGGCGTTGCTGAAGCGCAGGGTGTGCTCCGCGCCCACCTGCTCGACGATGCCGACGATCTCGTTAGGCCGCGTCGGATCCCGGCGGTAAACCCACACCACGTACGTCTCCATGAATAGAGCGCCTCCCACCACCCTCGATAATGAGATGGCAACTTACCATCCGCCGGTAACAGATCGGTAACAGATGGCAAAAAAGCGAATTCTTCTCACGATGAGGTGTTTCGCGTCGGCGCGAGGCCGGATCTTGCCTGGATCAGAAGGCCTTGCGCCGACGCGAAGGCTATACACGGACGCGTATCTTTGATAACCGGCCTGCCGCTGCGCTTGCCGGGCGAACTCAATTGCTGGCGTATAATACTTTCGCTAAATCATCACCCATCTTGAGCAACTCGTAGACGGTCACGGCCGAAATACCGAGAAAACCGCTAGTCCACAACACTAACTCGGTTAACGTAAAACCTGCTTTTTGCTTGTCCATAGGCTTCTCCTAATTGAAAGGGTTGAAAGAGACGTGCCCTCCCACTGTGGCCCAGGGTCCATGCGGTTGCCGTGATCCAGTTCACAGTTTTGAAAAGTCGCCGCGCGCGATTGCGCATTCTGTGAGCCGGTTCACAGTTTCGGCCTACCGATGGTGGGGGTGTTGGCGCCGCGTCACTTCACGGCGTTGAGGGATCCTTGGCGGGCGCGTGGAACGGAAACACGCCGCGCACGACAATGCTTTTGCCGTGCACTTCGATCAGCCCTTGTTGTTGCAGATCGAGCAGGACGCGCCCGGCCATCTCGCGCGAACAGTTCACCAGCCGGCCCAGCTCCTCACGCGTAATCCGCACCAGCATGCCGTCAGGATGAGTGATGGCCTCCGAGTCGGCGGCAAGGTCGAGCAGGGCGCGCGCGATCCGGCCGGCCACATCCACGAACGCGAGATTGCCGAGTTTTTGGCTGGCGGCGCGTAGGCGTCGCGCGATTTGCCCGATGAGCGGCAGGAGCTGGCCAGGCGCCGCCTGCATCAAGTCACGAAATCTTTCGTAGGTGATCACCGCCAGTTCACAGTCGGTGCGCGCCCGCACCGAGGCGCTGCGTTTGGCGGCGGTGTCAAATAAACTCAACTCGCCGAAGAATTCACCGGGTCCAAGATACGCGAGGATCAGTTCCTCACCGTGCGGATCCTCCACCAATACCGTCACCGAACCGGCGAGGATGAAATACAGGACATCGGAGTTTTCGCCCTCGCGCATGATGAGGCTCTTGGGCGCAAAGCGCTTGCGCGTTGCTTGTTGCAGCATTGCGGCGATCTCGGGGGTGATGGCATGGCCGCTCGTGGTCATGGCCGTGGTCTAACACCGGGGCGGCGGAGTGCGCGGACACCGAGGCCGGCGCGGCCCTGAATAAAGCGCTTGGTCATATCTTGATCCGATCGTAATCGCGCCGCCGCGATGACAGTCATAATACGTGTACAAAAATAGCCGATGTTCATCACACAGCCCTCGGTGACGTCGTTACGATGAAATCCTTGGTAACCCTACTTTGAGTGCAGGCTAGCAGGCACCGGTAACAGATCGGTAACAGATGCGAAAAAAGTGAATCCCTTTCACAATGAAAGGATTAGGGAAGCTCTGATTAAGTGGATTGCTGTCAGATTCCTCGCTATCGCTCGCAAGATCGCCCGCATCGCCTGGTCCTTGTTCAAGTACCAAACCGTGTTCGACCCAAAACGCGTGGCCAAAGCTTGACAAGGAACCATAGAATCTCGGAATGACAAATACGACTTAGTCAGAGTTTCCTTGGTTTTGGTTTAGGGGGGTATGGAGGTTATTACTTAGTTAAGGCGCGATAAAGCGCTTGGCTAGCGGCAGAAGGTTTAATCCCGAGCGCCGCGGCAAGGGTCTTACCGCAACGCTCATAGGCGGCCAGGGCATCGGCACGGCGATCAAGATGCTGATAGACGACCATGAGGCGCTGGTAGAATACCTCGGCCAGGTCGTCTACTTCCAATGCCTTGAGATAGCACTCCAAGGCGCGCGGCCAGTCGCCAGTCTGCTCCCAGTATCGGCCTAAGGCCTCGCTGTGACGCAGGTATTTATCGCGCAGGCGCTCGCGCAACGATACCGCCGGAGCGGTATCCTGGCCGGAAAAATGCCCGCGATATAAACTCAAGGCCTTGATGCGCAAATGGCAAGCCGCCTCGCTCCGCCCCTCGCGCTCGGCGGCCTCCGCCTGATTAAGTAGGTGATCGAACGCCGAGATATCCACCCAGGCGTAACGGGAATCGAGGGTAAGCCGGCCGTCCGCCAACACCAGCGCCTCTTTATATCCTAATAATTGGCGCAGGCGTTGCAGCGTGGTGAGAAACACGCGGTGCGCGGCATCGCCCGCCGCGTCCGGCCAGAGGAGGTCGCTTAATTGCGTTTCCGGCACGTCGCGGCCGCCTAAGGCGATCAAAGCCTGCAGCAGATCCAGCGGCTTGCGCTGCGCCTTGACCCCCGACTGGATCGGCCGTCCGTCTTTGATAATGGAGAAATGCCCCAGGGCGTGAATCTTGATCGCCCAGGGCCACTGGTCGCTGTATAAAAAAGCCGGGTCGGGCGTGAGCTTACGCCGGCGGATCACGCCTTGGACGTAATCCATTTCCAGACCGGCTTCCAGCGCCTTGGCGCATAAGCGGGACATCACTTTGGGACGCCACCAGTAAAAATTCACATAGCCCTGTTCCTTGCCGAGCGTTAGCGCGGCATGCAAAGCCACGAGGCCCGCGCGCTCATCGTCCGTGTCGAATGCAAACTCGGCCTGTAACAACAGGTACATGAATTCCAGGATGCGACTGTGCATGGCGGTGGCGATGCGGCGCGCCTCGGTCAGATGCGGCACGGCTGATTGGCGCTCGCCGCGCGCGTGTAACACTTGGGCCAAGGCGAGATGGCATAAGCCTTGATGCAGCGGCGTCCCCGCCTCTTTTGCGAAACGCAAAGCCGATTCCGCGTACCGCAAGGCGCGCGCCGGATCCTCCTGCAGCATCGCCGCCCAGGCGATATTATAATGATACATGCAGGCGTCGACCCGGCGGGACTCCACCAGGGTGGAGGCCATTTTCTGCAGATAGATCTCGGCGCCGGCAGCGTCGCCCGCGTTCAGCGCGTTGGCTACGCCTTGAGAAAAAAGTTGCGAATTCCACACCAGGATGCCGGTGCTGTGCGCGATCTCCAACCCCTCCGCGATCGTTCTCAGGCAAAGGTCGTGCCGCGCCATCCGCACTTGATAGACTGCCTCGACGATTTTCCCCGTGATCCGCGCCAATGGCGGTACATCGATGGAGGATGTCAATTTCTGTAGGGTGGCGACAACCCATTCCGCACCGGCATGATCCCCGACCCACAAATAGTAGAGTTCTAG
>DATGVQ010000122.1:0-4588 GCA_035300145.1 Acidiferrobacterales bacterium
CATCGCCCAAGCCGGATATTCTTCCATAAATAAAAAACGACGCGCGTATAATTGCGCGAGCTTGGCGTAACGTTCGCCGCCGGTTTCCGCGAGGCGATAAAGCAAAGCGACTTGGGCCGCATCCGCCAGCCGCGTCAGCGCATGTTTGGCGTACCATTGGGCTTCGTCGGCGTTAATTTGCGCCAGGTGCGCCAAGGTTTTGCTGATGGCTTCACGCGCGCTATGCGCTTCCGGCGTATCAATCTTCCGCAGGTAAGGAATAAATTCTTCTAAAAACCCCTGGTGCGCGCGTTTGCGCGTAATGGATTCCAGCATGTCGAGCGCCTGGATATTGCTCGTGCCCTCCCAGATCGGCGTAATCAGCGCCTCCCGGTGCCAGCGCGCGATGGCGAATTCTTCCAGAAAGCCGATGCCGCCGAAGAGTTCCATCGCAAGCTGGGTGACAGCCGACGCATGTTCGGCGGTGCGGTTCTTCGCCAAGTGAGCGAGAAAGCGCGCGTAGTGGTAAGCGTTGGAATAAGGCGGGCTATCATGCCAGGCGCGATTAAAAAGTTCGACGGCGTGAAATGTCAGCGCCAACCCGCCTGCCATACGCACAGCGAGATCGGTTAAGTCGCGCCGCACCAACGGATGTTGATTAATCGTTTTGCCGAAGGCCTTGCGTCGTTGAGTGCGATACCAGGCTTCTAGATGCGCCTTGCGCGCAATGCCCATCGCCGCGGCGGCATTCGCTAAACGCGAAACCAGCAGGCTTTCCAATGTGTAATAAATGCCTTGCGCTTGTTCCCCGACCAGATAGGCTTCCGTGTCGTGGAACTCGACCTCGCCGGAAGTCACGGCGCGGGTTGCGCTTTTATCTTTGAGGCGGCGGACAAAATAATTCAGCTCACCGTTGCGATTAAGGCGCGGGACCAGAAAAAGCGCAATACCTTTAGGTCCCGGCGGCGCGCCTTCCGGATGGGCGGTGACAATGGCAATATCGGCCAGGCCGCAACCGCTGCAAAAATATTTTTCGCCCTGAAGACGCCACCCATCTCCGTCTTGCCGGGCATGCGTCGTATTAGCCCCCAGATCGCTGCCGCCCTGCACTTCCGTCATCCAGGTCGCGCCCCAGGCTTCGCCGCGGAGCAGCTTTTCTTTCCACTGCGCCTGCCCGGGCGCATATTTGTGAATGACATAAAGCGTGCTGTTAGTGATGGTCAGCTCGCAATAGAGGCCGGGGTCGGCGAGCAGGAAACCCAGGGCATAATGATGATGCCAACTGCCGCCTTCATATGGCGGGCGATTAATCGGCACAAGCTGCTTCAATACCTCTTCGTGCGCCGGCGCCAGCCGCACGCGATCAACGCGCCGTCCGTCGAGATCGTGCATGACCAGCACCGGCCGCGCGTCATGATCGATGTGATACGCAACCTCATACGCGCGTCCGCCGGCGAATTCGCCGAATTGCGCCAATGCGCGTTCGTGCTGCGTATATTCGGGCCAGTAATGGCGCAGCAGGACTTTTAAATCCGGATCCAATTCGTAATGATTCTTCCCGTAGGCGTAGGACTGAAATTGCATGAGCGCTCCGTTGTTATTTGTAGTATAACTTGACCCGGGCCGCTGCTCCATGCAAGCCCAAGTCGGGAAATAGTGCGCCCATGCCTTAATGAAGTTATTAAAGCACTTTCCCATAAGGCGGGGGCCAGAGCCCCCTAATTCCGGGAATCGCTGCGGTAATTATGCCACTATGGATGATCATGTGATTCGCCTGTACCCACTTCCGGCAGAAGAGCAATCGCTCGAAGGGCTGTACCTTGCACAAGGCTTGCGGCTGCTGGCGGACGAACGCAGCCCGTTTGTCTATACCAACTTTGTTACCAGCCTGGACGGTCATATCTCTGAACCGAGCGACACTCAGGGACGCCAGGTACCGAAAGCCATCGCTAATTCGCGCGATTGGCGTCTTTATATGGAACTCGTCGCCCAGGCCGACGTGCTCATAACTACGGAACGGCAATTGCGAGCGATGGCTGCTGGGACAGGCCAAAATTTTTCCCTTACGAATGCCGAACATGCGGATCTCATTGCCTGGCGAAGGGAGCAAAAATTACCGGCGCAGCCTGCTTGTGCCGCCATCAGCCGGTCATTACAGATCCCCATTGACACCCTTCTAGCATCTTACTCCGGTCCGATTCTGATGCTGACGCGTGAGGGTGCGCCGCGTGAGCAGGTGAGCGCGCTTGAGGCTGTTGGGATTAAAGTCCTGTTCGCAGGAACCGAACCGCGGCTCACCGGCACTGCGATAATTAAAGCGCTTACCCAACAAGGATATACCACTATTTATTCCGTCGCCGGTCCGCAAGTCTTTCATACCCTGCTGGAAGCCGATGTACTGGATCGGCTGTACTTGACCCGCACCCAGGTCATCCTTGGCGGTGAACAATACGATACCCTGACGCGCGGCCCCGCCTTCAACCCGCCGCGTGGATTTAAGCTGCACGAACTTTATTTCGATCCGCACGCGCCGACAATGGCCGGCCAGTTCTTTATCAGCTTCAATCGCAATGGTAGTCACGGGGGCAATAAAAGCCCGGCTTGATTTTCCGTCCCCGCGCCGCCATATGATAGGCCATGAAACCTGGTATTCGTTTAATAGAGAACGAAAACAACCCGATCGAACAAACACAGCCGGCATCTGCCCTTAACCGGGATGGCGAGTTGCTGGACGCTTACTCGCGCGCCGTAGTCGGCGCGGCGGAAAAAGTGAGCCCGTCTGTAGTCAATATTGAGATCAAACGACACATTCCACGGCGCGCCAGAAGCTCCGCTGCTCCCCACGAAGTTCACGGCAGCGGCTCCGGCTTCATTTTCACGCCCGACGGTTTCGTGCTCACCAATAGCCATGTGGTGAGCAAGGCAAGCGCCATTGAAGTGGCTCTCTCTGACGGCAGCCGTTATCAAGCCGACCTGATCGGCGATGATCCTTACACCGATCTTGCCGTCATTCGCATTACCGCGCCTAAGCTCGAGCCGGTAATAATGGGGAATTCCCGCCATGTGCGCGTGGGGCAGCTTGCGATCGCCATCGGCAACCCTTACGGCTTTCAATGCACCGTAACCGCCGGTGTTGTGAGTGCGTTGGGCCGGTCGCTTCGCGCCAGCTCCGGCCGCCTGATCGACGATGTGATTCAAACCGATGCCGCGCTTAATCCGGGCAATTCCGGCGGGCCGCTGGTGAACTCCCACGGTGAAGTGATCGGCGTGAATACGGCTATCATCATGCCGGCGCAAGGCATTTGTTTCGCGACCGCGGTGGATACCGCCAAGGTAATCGTCGGCCAGCTATTAAAACAGGGAAAAGTAAAACGCGGATTTATCGGCGTCGCCGGGCAGAACATCTTGCTTCCCCGGCGGATGGTCCGCTTCCACGAACTGCCGGTCGAAAGCGGCGTGCAAGTCGCCGCGCTGGAATCGGGCAGCCCCGCGCAAACGGCGGAATTGCGCGAAGGCGATATTATTATCGGTTACGACAATCATCCGGTCGCCGGGATTGATGATCTGCATAGGCTACTGACCGAGGACTGTGTCGATAAAACCGCCTCGATCGTGGTGCTGCGCCGCGCGCAGAAAATAACTCTACAGATTGTACCAAAAGAATTGCCCGCAAAATGAACAAGACTGTTTGACATGCATGTGACATAAATTCGTACGGTATTTCCCAGGGGATGTTCTAAGAGCGCAACGTACGCCGCGCTATTGACAACCGGCAATTACGCGTATATACTCACATTATGAGTAAGCCGAGTCCATGTGCCTGCACCAATCTCCGTAGGGCGGCGCGCGCCATGACGGAGTTCTATGACCGGAACCTTGAGCCCGCGGGGCTCAAGGTCACCCAGTTCTCACTGTTGCGTTCGGTACTGCGCGCCGGGCCAACGAGTATTTCTGCATTAGCCGATGAAGTACATCTGGATCGAACCACTCTCGGTCGTAACCTTGCCGTTCTCGAACGAGACGGTCTGGTGGCGCTTTCCCCCGGAAGGGATCAGCGCGAAAGGACGGTGACGTTGACTCTCATCGGCAAGCGTGCGCTTGACTCGGCCATCCCGCTTTGGGAACAAGCCCAGTACAAGGTAACGAAAGCACTCGGGAAGAATGGTCTGAATGGCCTGACGTCTCTGCTTATCAAAGTGGAGGCGTTCGCGTAACAAATTTTTTTGGTGCGCTTACGCGTATATACGCGTATTTGTTCAATAAGCGCTTAGCATTTTAACTTAGAAGGAGAACTGCCATGCCATTTGTCCGCATTGACCTTGCGAAGGGGAAATCCGCAAAGTACCGGAAGACTATCGGTGAAATTGTTTTCCAGGCGATGACCGAGGTGATCAACGTCCCGCAGGACGATAAGTTCCAGATCATTACTGAACATCCGACCGAGGAATTAAATGTTGCCGAAAGCTACCTCGGTATTAAATACAGCAAGGACATTATCTTGATCCAAATCACCCTCAATCAGGGACGCACGGTCGAATTAAAGAAGGCCTTCTACAGGCGCATCGCCGATGATCTACACGCCCAGCTCAAAGTACGTCTGGAGGACGTG
>DATGVQ010000123.1:0-1902 GCA_035300145.1 Acidiferrobacterales bacterium
GATATAAATAGGTATAACTAGACCATGGACCCTATCAAAAACCCTTTTTCTCCCGGTGCTGGTTCGCCACCTCCCGAGTTGGTGGGGCGAGACCCCGTTCTTGAACAGGCGCGAATTCTATTGGGCAGAGTGAAGCAGAAAAAACCCGAGAAAAGCATGCTGCTGACTGGTTTGCGCGGGGTTGGAAAAACTGTGCTGCTTAATGAGATCAAGCGCATGGCGGACGGCGATGGATACCGCACCATTTCTATCGAGGCGCAATACTACATCGCTCAACAAAACCCCTCCGCCGCGCAGGCCGTGGCCCAGCGAGTATGGGAGGCCCAGCAAGACGTTGACCGACAATCCCCACGTCGGTCGAGTAGGGCACGTGCGTGGGACCCGGGAATGGGTGGTTACGCGAACGCCCTATACTTATTGTCTATCGTGTTCACACCGAGAGCGGTATCGTGGAAATCCTGCGCTTGTGGCACACCAAGCGCGACTGGCAATCGGAGGCTGACTAATTGCTGGCCGGGACCGAGTAGAATGAAATAGGTGCGGTCGCAAAGAGGTGTAGCCGTGAACACGAAAAAATCGAGCGTGGAAACATGGCCAAGCAGCGCACCGTTGCCCGGCGATTTCTGGCAGGCGATGAGCTTTGAAGAACTGGCGGCGACACAGGGTGTTGGACCCTTGACCGATATTGACGCGCTGGCCGGCGCTTGGCCGGGCGATGTGAACGACGGGTTTGAGGAAGTAATGCGCATATTCCGACAAGCCAGCTTGAGGACCGGCTAGATTTGGATGGAGGCAAGGTAATGAAGACACTAACAGACGTCTCTCTTAAGCCGAAAGATCGTCGAGCGATCGAGGCCGCCGCACGGCTTCTGCGCGACCGCTTCCCGGTCGAACGCATTGTCCTCTACGGTTCGAAGGCGACCGGCGCCGACGTGGAGGAATCGGATATTGACCTGCTGCTCCTGACCTCGCGCGAACTCGGCTGGCGCGAGCGCGATGCGATTACCGATGCACTGTTCGACCTCGAGTTGGCGCACGGGGTCGTCATCAGTACGTTGGTGGTGCCAAAAGAAGAGTGGATTGCCGGGCGCTATGCGGTGTTGCCGATCCACGATGAGGTGGAGCGCTACGGGGTTGCGGCATGACGCAAGACGAGGCACGTGACCGGATTGTTGACTACTGGCTGCGCAAGGCGGGCGGCGCGTTGCAATCGGCGCAGTCCGAAGCACAGGCGGGGCGGTTGGACTTCGCCGTTAACCGTGCCTATTACGCCTGTTTCTATGCCGCGAGCGCTGTTTTGCTGCGGATGGGAAAGAAGTTCGTTAAGCACTCCGGGCTGCGTGCGGCGGTGCACCAGGATTTAGTAAAGGCCGGGAAATTGGATGTCAAATGGGGTAAGGCGTTCGACCGCATCTTCGAGAATCGGCAGTCGGCGGATTACGTGGAGCTATGGGAGTTCGAAACCGATCAGGTGGAGGAGATTGTCAGAGACGCCGAACGGTTCGTGCAGGAGATACGGCGTCTGCTGGCTGAAGCATGAAGATAAGCCATGGCCGTGAACAATCGTGAACGGGTGTGCAAGGGGCCGAACCTCTCGATGACGCGGCTCGCGCTTTTCGTGGGGCAGGAATTGGTACCTGTCCCATGGGCGTGAACGATCTGACGTTAGCCAAGAACCTGACCGCGCGGGTCAATGACCTGTGCGCCGGCCTTGAAGCCGGGGATGCCCCGATCCTCGAAATGGTCTCCAGCGTGACGCGCGACCTGCTGGTCGATTTGTGCCAACAACAATTGCGTAACGCATAAATTATTTCCTGATTACCGGTTCTTCAGAAGTTCCTCGACATTCAGTCCGTTGTCCTTGGCAATCTCACGTAACAGAATTGGCGAAATATCCCTTCC
>DATGVQ010000124.1:0-39400 GCA_035300145.1 Acidiferrobacterales bacterium
AACCGCATCCGTACCCGCAAACAGCGGCCGCCGTTTCTCCGTCACCACGGTGAAGAAGAACGAACCGCCTGGAACAAATGCGCGCCGGTATCTCATTAGGTATTCGTCGGGTTACGCTGCGCTAACCCGACCTACTCGACTTCCACCGTGCAGATGTGGCGCCTTCACGGGCGCACTCATTCCCGCGCAAGCGGGAATGACAATCTATTCGAGATGTGTAGATACCTATGCCTCGTGGGTGCGGTCCACCATGCGGCCTAACTTGCGGGCGTCGATGAAGAGGGGCTCATTCGGCCTGGATCCCTGCCTCCTTGATGAGCTTGGCGTACTTCACGGTCTCGGATTTGATGTAGGCGGCGAACTGCTCCGGTGAGCTGCTCACCGCGTCCACCCCCATCAATGCGAACTTTTCCTTGACGCCGGGATCCCGCATCACTTTGATCAGGTCGGCGTGGAATTTTTCCACGATCTGTTTCGGCGTTCCCGCGGGCAACAGCACGCCCCACCAGTTCACCGCCACCAGGCCGGGCAGCCCGGATTCCACGCAGGTCGGGAGGTCCGGCACCAGCGGGCTGCGCTCGGGGCTGGTGACCGCGATCGCGCGCAGCCTGCCGGCGCGGATATACTGCATCACCGGCAGCGCATCGGAGAACACGATCTGCACGTGCCCGGCAATCAAGTCCTGCACCGACAGGATCCCGCCCTTGTAGCCGATATGCACGATATCGACTTTCGCCAGGTTCTTGAACATCTCGCCGCTTAGCTGCGCGACGCTTCCGGGACCGCTCGATCCGAAATTGAGCTTGCCGGGATTGGCGCGGGCAAACGCGATGAGTTCGCCCAGGGTCTTGACCGGCGTGTTCGGATTGACGACGAGGATGTTGGGGCCGGTCGCGATCAGCGACACCGGAATGAAGTCGCGCCCCACATCGTAAGGCACCTTAGAGAGGATCGGATTGACCGCGGTCGGGCCAAGGTTCCCGATCACGAAGCTGTAGCCGTCGGGCGCCTGGCTGGCGGCGTACTGCATGCCGATCAAGCCGGCCGCCCCGGGGCGGTTCTCGACGATGACCTGCTGGCCCCAGACCTCGGTCAGCTTCTGCGCGAGAACCCGCGCCATCAGGTCGGAACTGCCGCCGGGAGGATAAGTCACTACCAGTTTCACCGGTTTGGACGGATAGGTTTGGGCAAGCGCAGCGCTTTCCGGTAATGCCGCGATCAGTCCGAATATAATGATAAGTAGTCTGTATATCCGCATCGGCTCCTCCGTCTCGGTTATGTACTTTAGGTAACGCCTTACTGCGAACGCATATTACCCGAATTCCGCATCGTTGCCATCGGCGGCTGGGCCAGGTGAAATCGGCATGGTGCGGTCCCCGGGGCGCCGTTAGGCTGGCTTCCCGCCGCGGCGTCGGCGATACTACTCCTGATGTCTGCAACCCTACCCGGACCCGGATTCCGCCCCGATCAGACGCTGTCACTGAATATGCGTCTGCTTGCCCAGCACGAGCTGCAAGGCTTTGGCGGCCTGGGCGAAGGCATGGCGATGCAGCTCGCGCGCGACGGGCGCCGCATCCTGTGGCTCGCGCACGAGTCCGCGCCGAAGAATTTTACCGGTGTCGACGTCACCGATCCGCGCGCGCCGCGGGTGGTGGTGCAGACCGAGCTTGCGCACGCCAAGATGCGGTCGAATTCCCTGGACGTGGTCGGCGATATAATGGCCGTGGCCTACCAGACCAGCACGACCGGCATGAAGCCCGCCGGCTTCGATCTGTTCGACATCAGCGTGCCGGAGCAGCCCAAGCTCATCTCCCATTTCGATGCCTCCGGACCGCATTCGCGCGGCGTGCACACGCTGTGGTTCGTCGACGGCGAATTCGTGCACATGGCGAGCGGCGCGCCGGACTTTCAACCGCGCCATCCGCTCGATGACCAGTGCTACCGCATTATTGACGTGCGCAATCCGTCGCAGCCGGTCGAGGCCGGCCGCTGGTGGCTGCCGGGCACACGCGAGGGGGACAGCGCGCCGCCGCCGCCGCGGCTGGCCCCCCAGTTCGACGCGGGCTTTCGCGCGCATAACACCAACGTCTTCCCGCAGCGGCCGGATCGCGCCTATGTCGGCTACATCGACGGCGGCGCGCTGATCCTCGACATTTCCAATAAGTCGCGTCCGCAGGTCGTCAGCCACTGGCGCCATTCGCCGCCGTTCAACGGGTTCACGCACACCGTGCTGCCGCTGTTCGAGCGGAACCTGCTGATCGTCAGCGACGAGTGCATTCAGGCCAACGGCGCCGACTGGCCGAAGCTGGTGTGGGTGCTGGATGCGCGGGTGGAGAGCAATCCGGTTCCGATCAGCACCCTGCCGGCCGCGCCCTATGCCGCATTCGCCCGCCGCGGCGGCCGCTTCGGCGCCCACAATCTGCATGAAAACCTGCCGGTGCCGGGGTCATGGCGCTCCGACCAGCTTGTCGTCGGAACGTTCTTCAATGCCGGCGTGCGCGTCTACGACATCGGCAATCCTTACCAGCCCCAGGAGATCGCCTACTTCGTCCCCGGCGCGCCCAAGCTGTCGCCGGCCGGCGCCATCCAGCTGAACGACGTCTACGTGGACGACCGGCGCATTGTCTACACGGTCGATCGCCATATCGGCGGCCTCTACATCCTTGAACTGACGCTGTGACGCCGGCCTCAGCCTCAAGCTCGACTGCCGCGCCGGATCCGCTTGCGAGCCGGCTGCCGGTCACCGTGATTACCGGCTTTTTAGGCAGCGGCAAGACGACGCTGCTGCGCCGGCTGCTGCGCCATCCCGGCATGAACCGGGCCGCCGTCATCATCAACGAGTTCGGCGACGTCGCCATCGATCACGAGCTGGTGGCGGCTTCCTCCGAGCAGATGACGCTGCTCAGCAACGGCTGCCTGTGCTGCACCCTGCGCACCGACCTGCAGGAAACCCTGCGGGAGTTGTTCGTCAAGCGGCGCGAAGGCTCGGTCATCGACTTCGATCGCGTATTTGTCGAAACCACCGGGCTCGCCGATCCGGTGCCGGTGCTGCATACCCTGCAGACCGACGGGCTGCTCGCTGCCCAGTACCGGCTGAACGGCGTCGTGACGCTGGTGGATGCGGTGAACGGCATGGGGCAGCTCGACACCATGCCCGAGGCCGCCAAGCAGGCGGCCGTGGCCGACCGCCTGGTCATCACCAAGACCGATATCGCCGATGGCAGTAGCGCCGAACGCCTGGAGCACCGGCTCAAGACCATGAATCCGTTCGCGCTCATCACGACCGCGGTTGACGGCGATTTGGATCCCGAGCTGCTGGCCAATATCGGCCCGCGCAGCGTACAGGCGCGGGCCGAGGAACTGAGTCGCTGGCTAAGCGCGGCCGGCCCGGAATTGCGTCCCGCGGAAGACGCGGACCGGAGCCGCTATGTGCGTGCGCCGACCGTGCCGGGCACCGGCGCCCACGACGCCGCCATTCGTTCATTCTGCCTGTGGTTCGATAAGCCTTTTACCTGGGATGGGCTGAGCGCGGCGCTGCAGGCGCTCACCGCCCTGCGCGGGCCGGATCTGCTGCGGGTCAAGGGCATCGTCCACGTAACGGGTGAAGCCGGGCCGGTGGTGCTGCAGGGCGCGCAGCATGTGTTTCATCCGCCGGTGACGCTCGCGGGCGGACAACAAACCGACCCCCGCTCGCGCATCGTATTCATCGTGCGAAACATCCCGCGCGAATCGATCGAGGCGCTGTTTGCGGCCGTGGGCGCGCTCGGCGCCGGCGCACCCGGCAGTTAAAAAACGCCGTTTTGAGCGGCTGCTTCCCGATTAATGGGTTTGCGCAGCATTAATTAATCGGATGCTTCACCAGCATTCTCATTGGACCCTGACTACGCTATCATCGGGAAAACGGGAAGGCGGGCGGCAGAAGCATTCTAACGTCACGGTCGATGCATGCCGTCCATTGATTGAAATACTTGCTCATTAAATTAACGAGGGGCGGTGTCGAAAACAAAGTTGGGTTGGCTTGCGTTAGGCGCTGCGCTGCTCGCGGTCGGGGCTGTTTTCCTTTATAAGCGCTATGCGCTGCCGCAATACGTCGGCGCAAGCAACGTGCTGATCGCGACAGAGAACGCTCTGGCAACACCGGAGACGCTTTTTCTCGGCAGCGTCGACCTCGAATACATCAAGACGTTCTCTACAAAGTTGCAAGGCAGGCCGGCTCTTCCCGATCTCGCTACTGCCGAAAGCGCGCCGGGCTCGGTCTTGGATACACTGGGCCGCCTCGTGCAGGCGCACTCCGGGGCGCTCTCCTATTTCTCCGCGGCGGTTTATCTCACGAAAGACGGTGCGTTCTCGACCGCTCTCGTTGCCGGCGGTGACATACGGGTTGAAGAGATTATCAAGGCGCTGCAGGATAACCCGCAAGCGAAGCCCGCGCCGAATCTGGCGAACGCGTGGATCGTTCAGGTCGAAGACCCCGATAACTGCCGGCTTTCGAAAGAATGGACCGTGGTCTTCAGCAAGAATCGCATCGTCGCGGTAGACGGGCGCGAAACCGGGCTCATTGAGCGTCTTCAAAGCGACACGCCCGCGGCCCGCAACCTGGATCGCTGGCGCGAATTCCGAAAAGACCGGTTCGCGGCCGCCGCGCTGTTTCCGCCGGAGGCGCTGCCTCAAGGTCTTGGCCCCTTGGTGCAGGGTCCGGCGGAAACCATCAAGCTCGGGCTGAATGAGTTTGACGGCGCTTACCTCGGCGCCTCGGCCAGGGCATTTCCGCCCAGCGGCAAAATTGCCCTGTGGTTATCGGCGCGCAGTCCGGCGGTGGCGGCGGAGAAGGCGCGTGCCTGGCAAGCGGCGCTTGTGTCGTCCCGCAAAGACTGGGAAAAGATAATCCCGACGTTTGCGGTACTGCACGACCGCGCCACCATTGGAACGCGCGATAATCTCCTCCTGGCGGATATCAGTTTAGATAAATCACTCGCCGACCAGTTGCGGAATCTTCCCGGCGAATTGATCGCGCTATTTTTCAGCGGGTTCAATTTCAAGCTGCAGCCGAAGGCGTCCGACCCAGCCGCGAAAACGCCGACAGAGCGGATCGACAAACAAGCCCGGCAATTCATCGCGGAGGTGAGCGCGGCGCAACTCAAGCCCTTCGATCCGGAAACTTCGTTCGCCGAGCCGGCGGATGTCGTGGCTGGGCCTTTCGGCATTCAGCTCGCCAGCATTCGCTTGACCGAGTCCGAACCCAGAACGCTCGAACTCGAGGTCCGCGCCGCGGGAACGCACCTGCCGAATAGCGGTGACAACGCCGAGCATATGCTCGCGTTCTCGATCGCAAGCGTGCGCGATAAGGACGGTAAGGAACTGTTACAATCGGCGAGCTGCGGACCGGATCGCAACGCACTCCCGGCACATCCGGTCCAACAGCTCGGGACCGAGGTGCTGGCGGCAACCAAGAAAGTGCACTTGATTGCATCGGCGCGACCCGCCGATGTGGCTTCGATTCAAGGTGCGGTGCGGCTTAATCTGCCGACGCGCGTCGAGACGATTGCGCTTACGCCGGCAAAGGCGGGCGACCGGATCGAACCGGACGGTTTGCGCATCGAGCTCACGCAAGTGGAGCCGAGCGCGATCTCTTACCGCGTTTCCGGCGACACCGACCGCCTCCTGCTGCTGCGTGCGAAGAACGCCAAGGGGGAGGTGCTGGCGCAAGTCTCCTCGTTCAAAATGGACGGCGTTTGGGGCAGCGGCAAATCGGTAACGCAAGCATTCGCGGGCGTGCCGGCGAGCGTGGAGTTTGTCGTCGCGCGCGCGGTGGAGCAAAAGAACTACGCCTTCGAGCTAAAAGGGGCGCGTCCGCAGAGTCAAAACGCCCGCGCCATGGACAAGGCGCCGACCTTCGGCCCATATCCCAAGATCGAGCTCGGACGCGACCTGCGGCAATCAATTACGGTAAAGCGCTTTCAACCACCTATGGCGAGCGCCAAAGCAGGCCCCGCCATCGTCGACCTGGAGTGGGCAAACGCGTTCAAGAGCTTGCGTTTGGGTCTCGCGCTCTATCTGCCGCCGCTTAAGAACCTCGAGGGCGCGTTGTCCGCGGCTGAAGTCGAGATTCAAGGGCTGACCCTGGTCGACGGTACGGTCCGCCGGCCGCGCATCGGCGAGTTACATTGGCGGACGTTGGTGCCGATGAATCGCGCGGGGAATGAACTGTTCAGCGGACGCGCCGCGTTCGACACCGGCATCGAATCTCCCGCCGATTCCCTGCGTTCTATCGCGGGGCGGGTATCGTTGCATCTACCTCTGGTTCTTCAAAAGACATCGGCGGCGGTGGAGGTGGGAGCGCAGACCGATACCTCCTGCGGATCGATTGAGTTGACGGAGATCACGCGCGGCGGGTTGACGCTCGCGGGTGCCGGCGACCCAGCGTGCCTGTTTGCCGTCCGCGCATTGAATGCCGAAGGCAAGGATTTGCGGGTAAGCAATGGGGCGATTGAATGGACGGCCAAAGACTGGCGCGACAGATTCACTGTCAGTGGAATACCGAGCTCGCTCGAACTGGTCACCCTAAAGAAAAGCGAAACGTTGAATTTCCCGTTCGTGCTGCAGAGGAGTGGCGGTGGTAATACGGCCGGAGCATCACATTAAGTCTTCACGTTTTTTAGTTGCGGAACATGACTGGTCTTGGCCCCATTTTCCCGGATACCCAGCGTGTAGGGCGAAAAGCGCGATATGCCGGATCAGCAAATCACTGCAGCATTTCAGCCGATTGACGGTGAAAAGAGGTGCCGCCCGGTAAACGGTGTCGGCGATAATCGGGGATTGCGCCATCATGGCAGGTGTTGGCCTTCGGCGGAAGGCGCTGGGCTTTTCCGCCCTACGCGCTCGCGCATCGTATTCATCGTGCGAAACATCACGCGCGAATCGATCGAGGCGCTGTTTGCGGCCGTGGGCGCGCTCGGCGCCGGCAGCAATAATAACCAGGTGTAAGAACAGCAAGTGGTGCTAGAATAGGTTCTTCACAAAAACGATCAGCAGGCGTAGGGTGCGTTCTACGCACCAAACATTACTGCTCTCATTCCCCATATCGCCTATGACTCTTTATCACCTCATCAGATATATCGGCACGTTGGTAGTCAGGCATTTGTCGCTGTAATCTGTCCATTCGTCGTTTATCGCTTCTCGTATTCGCTTTTATATTGAGGTGCGTGAAACGCACCAGACTGTGTGAAAACTCTAAAAATTTTTTTCATGTCTGGAAAATTTCCCACTCTATATCAAGATACCGTGGAAATATTGCGCAATTGCCCCACCAGAGTACCAATATTTAGATTTTCTTGCACAGGTACTCCCACCGAAAAATTTAAGTTCGAGTTTTCACACAGCCTGGCACCCTACGCCTGCTGACCCATTTTCACCAATTCCCCCGGGTTACGGCGCTTTGCGCCTAACCCAGGCTACGCGTACTAGCGCCGGGGTTCCAGAAAGGAGACGTATATACGGTATAACCCAATCCGTTAGATCCCCGCATACCACTCGTAGCCGTTATCCTCCCAGTATCCGCCGCGTCCGCCGCGAATGTGCGCGAAGCTGTCCACCAGCTCGATCCGCATGATGTATTTCGCCATCTTGTAGCCGAGCTGGCGCTCGTCGCGCAGGCGCAGCGGAGCACCGTAGGGGATCGGCAGCACGTGGTCATTCATCTCGTAGGCCAGGATCGTCTGTGGATGGTAGGCGCCCGCGAGATCGATGCTCTCGTAATATTTATTTTCGGCGCCCTCCATCGGGTCGGCGCAAAAGAACATGACATAGCGCGCCTGCGGCAGGGGACCGACGCGGTCCAACAGCGCGGCGAGCGGCACGCCCTTCCATTTACCGATGCAACTCCATCCTTCCACGCAATCATGCCGCGTGATCTGCGTGCGCGACGGCAGTGCGCGCAGTTCGGCCAGCGACAAACGCGCCGGGCGCGCGACCAGGCCGCCCACCTCCAGCCGCCAATCGACGAAGTGGTTCGCGGCCAACGCCTGGTATTTCGCGTCGTTCGGGTAATCCGTGCCGTTACTTTTGAAATTGGGCGACAGGTCGGCTTCGGTATACTCGCGCGCCATCGACTGGGCGCGGGTGACGGCGCTCTGGGCGCGTTTGTTGACCACCTCGGCGCTCCCGAGTATGCGCGGGAACCAATGGCTTTCCGACAGCCTGTCGCAGCCGCCGAGCAGCAGCGCGCCCAGGCTGCTCGCTACCCGCGCCAGGAACCCGCGGCGATTAAGATTTCCGGTTTCACTCATGCGGTTCTCCAGGTTGATCGACGGTATACCATCCAGTGATCATGGAGCGGAGATTATTCCATACGCCCGAGACCAGGACCATAAAGACGTGGATTAACACGAAGGCGAGAAAGGTGAAGGCGCAAATGAAGTGGATCGTGCGCGCCGACTGCCTGCCGCCGAAGACGTCGAGAAGCAGGGGGAAGCCCGCATCGAGCCGCGGAGACATGGTCAGCCCGGTAAGGATGATGAGCGGACCCAGCGCGAACACGACGATGAAATAGGAAATCTTTTGCAAAACATTGTAGCGCTTCGCCGCCTCGCCCTTAGGAAAGCGGAACCGCATATGATCCCACACTGAACGGCCAAAATGCCGGAGATCTTCCCGGGAAGGAATCAAATCGCGCAAAAGATGACCGCTGGCAAGCGCGGACAGAGCGTAAATCAAGCCGTTGATGACGAACAACCACGCGAAGAAGAAGTGCCAGCGGCGGCCCATCGCCAGCCCTTGCTGGCTCGGAATCGTCGCCCAGGCAGGGAAGCCGCGCGCCGCCAAGTCGCCGCTGCCGTCGCGCGACAGGCCGAGCACTCCGGTCGTGCCGAACTCGTGGCCAAAGAGGGTGGTGACGCCGATCCCCTCGCCGGTCGCGGTCTGCTTTGCGCCCAGGCTGAGAATCGGATGTTCAAAGGTCGACCGCTCGCCCCAATAGAGCGCAGGATGGGCATTCAAGATCTGCAGACCGCTCATCAACAGGATCGTCATGCACACTACGTTGATCCAGTGGCTCACGCGCACCAGCCTGGTGTGGCGATAACTCCAGCGGTGCGGCTCGGCCGCCGGCACTTCCGGTATCTCGGTAGGCGTTGTCATCGACGACATTTTTTCTCCCACGCGGCTGCCGCGCATCGGCCCTTGGACCGGCAGGCCGCGCCCATCCCAAGGTCGTTTCCGCCTGGTAGGCGGAAGGGGCACAGCCAGCCGCATGGTAGCGCCAGGGGCGAAGCGGATCAAGCGGAATCCTTCCTCCCGCTGCGCGGGTGCGCCGGGCGAATCCCGGCTTTCGCGCTGCAAGACAGGGTGCTTGTGCGGGGTCGAAATCTCAGGTTATGATCCCCGCGGAATCGCCCGCACAACACGAGAAAAAAATCATGCTGCGGCTCGCGCCGGCTCATAAGAATAAAATTCGCAACCGAGCGCGCAGGGTTGCGCGCCTCGTAGGCAGCGTTACCATGGCGGTGCTCGTATTTGCGCCCATGGCGGCCCGGGCACAGCCCGCCGATCCATATCCCAGCCGGCCGGTAAAGATCATCGTGCCCTATGCGCCGGGCGGAGCCACCGACATCATCGCCCGCATCGTCGCATCCAAGTTGAACGAATCGCTCGGACAAAGTTTCATCCACCGTTGACGCCCGCCGGCGGACAACAAACCGACCCCCGGTCGCGCATCGTATTCATTGTGCGAAACATCCCGCGCGAATCGATCGAGGCGCTGTTCGGGCCGTGGGCGCGCTCGGCGCCGGCACACCCGGCAGTTGAAAAAACGCCGCTTTGAGCGCGCCGTGCTGTGTAGCCCATAGACCTCGTAGGGTGCAATAGCGCAGCGTATTGCACCGCATGTAGAATCCTTAGCCTGCAATTAAGGCTTAGGGCATGCCGGATTACCGCCGTTACCGTATCGCTGGCAGATGTTATTTTTTTACCGTCAATCTACTGGCGCGTTGACCTAACGATCTCTTGGCCCGTCATACGATGCGTTGCGCGGAGTATTTATCCTGCGAATTGGGGGAATGGATGTCGTGGGCAGTGAACATTCGGTGCAATACGCTGCGCTATTGCACCCTACGCGGACTAAACCATGCTTCCGGGGATTGATATGCACATCGTCCCAGATGCGCGGCGAACCGCGCGTACCGCCATACGCAAAAGCGCGATATACCGGATCAGCCATTCACGGCGGCGTTCCAGCAGATTGACGGTGAAAAGAGGTGCCGCCCGGTAAACGGTGTCGGCGATAATCGGGCATCGCGCCATGACGGCATGCGTTGGTCTTCGGCGGAAGGCGCTGCGCTTTTCCGCCCTACGCGCTACTGCTGGTGGAATGACCCTACCCGCCAAAGCTTCATTCCATATCGCGAGAATAATTATGAGGAACAGATAGGGTAAAAATTCCCATCTTAAGAACCCGGCCTGTCCCTTGCGTAGATATTCGTTCAAATTAGGACACTACCAGCCCACCGACGGCACCGTCCATCCCCGGATTCCGCTCCGCTCCATCCGGGCTACAAAATTGAGTCGCCACGGAGTCTACGCTTAAGGTGGTGCCATGACTGTCTGACGTTCACGTACCGCGCCGGCGCCGATCACCCCACTTGGTAATCGGCGCCGGTGCCTTTTGTGACGCTGGAGTTACGCGATGCCCCAAGGTCCGAGACCTGCGACAAATAATATAACGACATGAATATGTACTATACTTTCTTTGGTCAGGGTTGCTATGCCCTCACGGAAAAGATGTACCGCTTCTTATTTAAGCGAGGACCGACCCATCAGTGGAAATGTCCGTGGCTCGGAAAGGCTTCAAATCATGAGCGACTATGTAGGAGGCCGAGCAACATACGAGTGCTAACAACGCGTCCAACCGGACCTGGGGGACGCTGTGCGCTCCCTCGGCCGGTTAGCGTGCTGCCTTGGAGGAAAGATGAGATTGCAGACGGTTCCCATCCTGCTATTCGCCTTTACAGCTTGTTCCTGCCATGCGCAGACCGAAGCGGAACAAGCAAGGTTGCCGTATGCGACTGTCCATAAAGTGGTAAAAGTCGTAATGGATCTCCAAGGAATCCAAGGCGCACAAGAGCCTCGCTTTGTCATGTCGAGCGATCTCCCGGGCGTAAAGCCGGAAGACATCAAGCTCTACATAGATTCGAGAACCGGCAAGATACCTCTCGCGCTCAACTCCGACGGAACCTTCTCTCTTCCATTACGAGAGGACTTACTGAAAGAGAATCCGTTTATCGTTGCCAACCAGCCCAAGGGAAGCATGTCGCTCAAAGCCGACGTGTCGTTCAGAGGTAGGCTCGACCCAGAGGATCAAGCGCTCGTTGAGCAACGTAAAGCCCGGTACGCCTCCCTTTTTTTTGCAGGAACTATCTCGAAGGCGAAAGAACTCTTCTGGTGTGAGTTCATACCTGACCTGCCAACGAATGCGCCCGCGGTAATCCACAGTAAGCAGGGAGACATCAAGGTCAGCCCGGATCAGGACGGCGTCACTCGAATCCGGTACGACGCCAAGCTCGCGGGAGAGAATCCATGGGTCACCTTTCCGTCGCGTGGCAAATGGATAACGCGAATCGAGATGGAGCTTCCCTAGATAAACACCTATCACGTCGTTTTCAGCCACGGATGGACTTTTTCAATAAGATTCTAAATCCCCGCCCGGTTCTTTTCTTTCACCGCCCGGTTTACCACGTTCACCGGCCACTCGCCGGAAAGGACGCGGCGAACTTCGTTGGGCGCCCCCGCCTGGAGGCCTACCATGGCCTGCTCGCTGTACCAGGCGACGTGGGGATTGATGATGACATTCTCGCGCCCCCGCAGAGGGTGAGGATCGGGAAGCGGCTCCGGGTCCGGCGTGTCAAGGGCGCAGCCGGCGATCTTGTTGGCGTCGAGCGCGCGGACCAGCGCATCGGTGTCTATGATGGCGCCGCGGGAGCAATTGATGAGAAAGGCGGTCGGCTTCATGCGCGAGAAAATGTCGTCGTTGATCATCTTCCGCGTCTGCGGCGTGAGCGGCGGATGGAGCGAGACGAAGTCCGACGCCGGCAGCATCTCGTGGAGTTCCATTTTCTTGCCGGGGACGTCGAATTGCCCTTGCTGGACATTGGGATCGGAAAACAGAACGCGCATGCCAAAGGCTGCCGCCCGCACTGCCACCTGCCGGGCGATGTTGCCGAAGCCGACCAGCCCGAGCGTGCGGCCTACCAGCCGGAAAATCGGCTTTCCGGGCGGGACCTCCCAGCGTGCGGCCCGGACGAGCCGATCGTAGAAAGCGACTTTGCGTGCGCAGGCGAGCAAAAACGCCATGGTATGCTCGGCCACCTCCTCAATGCAGTAGGTGGGGTTGTTGGTGACGATGATGCCGGCGCGGGTGGCCGCGTCGAGATCGATCGTGTCGACGCCGATGCCGTAGCGGGCGATAATCTTGCACTTGGGCATGCGCGCGATCACTTCCGCCGTGATCGGCCCGACGTAGGTATTGAGCAACGCGTCGCAATCCTCCGCCTCGGGCAGAAACTCCTCGGGCTTCTTGGTCTTGAGCGCTACCAGGTCGGCCAGACCCGCAAGTGTTTTTTTCTCGACGTCTAAAGATTCCCAGACGTAATCAGTGATAACTACTTTCGCCTTTCCGGCCATCTGACCCCCCTTATACTAGAACTTATTAGAAGTGACGCAAGTATACCTGACTATACTTATTTGGCATCCCACCCAAATCAAAACGCACTCCGGGCAAACGCGGCGGTAAAGTCCTGCCAGTGTCGTGTCCCATTAATTCGCAGATAATTCAAGCGCACCGCAATCCGACACAGGGCTCCCTCATCCCCGTCCCTTCTCCCGAAGGGCATAGGTATCTACACATCTCGAATAGATCGTCATTCCCGCGCAAGCGGGAATGACAATTGGGTGTTGCGGTGCGATTGAGCGGTTCCTACAGAATCATTGGGTTGATGAATTGTGTAGATACCTATGCCCGAAGGGAGAAGGGGGTTTGAACCCCTCTCCCTCACCCGGCCCTTCGGGCCACCCTCTCCCGGTGGGAGAGGGAAAGTCGGTGCGGCCTCCGGCCGCAAGTTCATGGGTAGGGGTTGGGGTGAGGGAAATCCTTTGTAACGTATTAACGGGACACGACACTAGCTTGACGCAGCATAGATCTCCGGGTTCACGCAGTTGGGCGGCGGTCGGCCGTCCAGCAGCGCCAGGATGTTGTCCACCACCACGTGGGCCATGGCTTCACGGAGTTCCGTAACCGCGCTCCCCAGGTGGGGCGTGAGGACGACATTGGGCATAGTCAGGAGCGCCGGCTCGGTCCGGGGTTCGTGCTCGAACACGTCGAGCCCGGCGCCGGCGATGCGCCGATCGGCCAGCGCGCGGGCGAGCGCTTGCTCGTCTACCACCGCTCCGCGCCCGGTGTTGATGAGGAACGCCGTCGGCTTCATGAGGCTGAGCTCGCGCGCGCCGATTAAATGGCGGGTATCCGGCTTCAGCGGCGCGTGGACCGATACGAAGTCGGACTCGGCGAGGAGTTGCTCGAACGGTACGTAGGTAAGGCCCAGTTCCCGCTCGTCGCGTTCAGGCATGCGTCGCGGACCCCAGTAGAGGACCCGCATGGCAAAGCCGTGCGCGCGCCGTGCAGTCGCGCGGCCGATGCGTCCGCCGCCACCGATGAGCCCCAGAACCTTCCCCGACACGCCGGCCCCCGCGAGGTAGGACGACTGCGAGCCGGGGAAAATCCCCGCGCGCACCAGGCGGTCGCCTTCCACCACGCGCCGCGCGACGGCGAGGAGCAGCGCGAACGCGATATCGGCCGTCGCCTCGGTCACCATCGGCGGGATCACCGTAACCGGGATGTGCCGTGCGGTTGCCGCGGCCACGTCGATGTCGGACGGCGTGATTTTCATGGAGGCGACCGCGCGCAGACCGGGGTTGGCCGCAATCACGTCGGCATCCACCCGGTCATGCAATAGACAGAACAGGATGTCGTGCTCACGCACGGCGGCGCAGAGCGCGTCTTTGTCGATAATGAAGAGTGGATCCGGGTTGAAGTTCACCTCGGCAACCGCGCGCAGCCGCTCGATAGCGCTAGCGGCCACCGGCTGCGTGATGAACACCCGCGGGCGCATCAGCGGATCCAGCGCACCACACCCGCGACACCGTCCACGGCAACCTGTACGCCATCGGGGATGTGCTGCGTGGCATCGAGCACGCCCAGGACCATGGGGATTCCACGCTCGCGCGCGAGCGCGGCGAGGTGCGAGGTGCTGCCGCCGAGCTCCGCCACCACGCCCGCCACGCGTGGCAGCACCTGGCTCAGCGCCGGACCCGCCACCCGCGTCACCAGGACGTCGCCCGGCCCCACGCGCGTAAGCTCGCACTCGCAGTTGACCACACACGCGCGCCCGGTGCCCCAGCCGACGCCTGCCGGGTGCCCGTTCAGCCGCGGATGGCGCAGCCAGATCTCGTCAGGCACCTGCGCCGGCTGCATGTGCAGCGGGCGCGCCTGGAGCAGCTTGAATCCGGTATCGTCTAACGCCCATTCGATTTCCACCGGCATGCCCATGATATCTTCCACCTTGCGCAGCAGCCGCCCAAGCTCGACCGCCTGCGTCGCGTTGAGGCACGGCGCGGTTACGAGCTCGCGCGGAACCGCTTGCGCGGTCGGCTCCTGGCGGTGGACACAGCCGACGCTGTGGTCCTTACGGCCGGCTGCGACGTGGAGCAGCGCCCCATCGCGGCTTAATTCAAAGCGGTCAGGCGTGACCTCACCTTGGGCGATGGCGGAACCCAATCCCCAGGTCGCGCTCACGCGCATGCCGCCGTCCGCCGTCTGGCTCAGCCCGCCACCCGATGCGCGCGCGGCCACCAGCGGCTGGACCAGCAGGGCCATCGCCGTTTCTGCCGGATTTAGGTCATGGGTCGCCATGTAACGCAACGCGCGCGTCGACCACAGCGCCGCCCAGCAGGAGCGTACGGCGGTGACGAATTCGACCTCGCTTTCCAGACCGAGGAAACTCTCGAACTGGCCCGCGAAACTGGATCCATAACGATCCTCGACCAGCGCAGAGGAGCGCACCACGCTGAGCGCAGCGGGCGCTGGTACCCGCGTCCGCCACGCAGCAACCAGAGGATCAAGAACCGCCGGCACGATGGGCTGGTCCAGGAGGCCGAGCCTCATCGCGAGCGCGCAACGGCGCGCTTGTGGGCGATCGTCCGTCGCGAATGCTTCGCGCGCGGACGCTTCCAGACCCAAGGCGCTAACCTGAATCCGGTAGGCCTGCGCATCCAGGCAGAAGCCATCGGGAATAGGCAGACCGGCGCGGCCTAAGATCGCGAGGTTCGCGGCCTTAGGTCCGAAACGACCGGCGTCGGTTGCCTCGGGGGCGGAGAGAGGGATCACGAGTTGTTCCATCGGTGTCCTTGAGGCAGCATCGGAAGCAATCACCATACGCAACCCACGGCGGCAACAAACTCATGGTCAGGATCGTCGCAGGCTATCAACGCCCACGCCGGCGATGCTGAGTTTCCTGCAGTAACAGGGTCACCCTCATCCCACATGACTACCGTAGCCTGGCATAGGATCGACGGCGGTGATCTGCTCGACCGGGAAGCTGGAGATGATCTCGATCCGGTCCGGGTGGACGATCAGCATCTCCTCGATGCGCACACCCCATTGGAAGCGCTTACCGTGCTGGGTCTCCAGCGCAAACACCATCCCGGCTTTGATCTCGATCGGGTGGTCCAGCGACCAGATACGCGAGATCACCGGCTGGTCGTACTGCGCAAGACCAAGCCCGTGGCCCCATAGGTTGGCCGCGGCCTGATCCTCCTCTTGGTATCCCCATGCCTCCTTGGCCGACGGCCATTTCGACGCGATGTCGCGGGTGGTGGCGCCGACCTTCACCGCTTTAATGGAATCGTAAAGCCACTTGAGCGCGGTCGCGTAAATATCCTTCTGCTCCTGCGTTGGCTCCTTGCCGACACAGTAAGTGCGGTAGTAGCAGGACTTGTAGCCGTTCCACGTCAACGCCGCGAGGTCCATGAACACGATATCGCCCGGCTTGATGATGCGATCGGAGAAGTTGCGCCAGTTCGGCCAGGTATTGGGTCCCGAGGAAACGATAACGTCCTCCACGTCCTCCATGCCCGGAATCGAGTAGAGGAACTGCATGATGTGGGCGGTCACCTGGTTCTCGGTAAGACCGGGCTTTAGGAACTTCATGGTCTCCCAGTGCGCGGCGTCGCCGATGGCGCCGACCATGCGCATGCATTCCTGCTCGTCGACGTTCTTAATGGCGCGCGCCTCCATCATGGGCGTCATGCCGTCGGTCCAATCGATTTTCGCATCCTTGAACGCCTGGATCATGTTGATATCGATGAAATCGACGCCCAGTTTCGCCCCGGCAACATTCCCCTTCTTCATTTCCTGAACGATGGCATTGGTGAACTTCTTGACCTGCTGCGCCGAGGCGGCTCCCGCCGCGCCCTTGATCCACGCGTAGGACCAACGGACATTCTCCTTCGGTATCCATGGCGAATGACGCTCGATCTGAAAGCCGATGTCGCCTTGCTCGAATAGAACCGGCGGATCGTCGCCACACAGCATCGCGTAGCGGAGTCCGGGTTTCAGCCGGTTCCAGCCCGGGGTGAGAGTACTGGTCACGTAGCGAACATTCTCGTCGTACATGAGCAGCATCGCGCCCAACCCGTGCGCCTTCATCCGCTCGCGCGCCCGCTCCAGCCGGTACTTCCGCAGCCGGTCCCAGTTGATGCGCTGCTGCCAATCCAACCCCACCATACCAAAGTTTGCCATGTCCGTCTCCAGTTAGAGGTAAACGATTAGACTAACTAATGTGAATGATAATTTAAACTGACGTCAATCATAGCGATGCGTAACCCTATACCACAAATATCATTTCAGCATTTTAGCCATAACAAATGGGTATGGATAAAAAATGGTACGGCGACGCGTTCAACCAGCCTCCTTGTACAGCGCAATGCCATTTAGGGACAGGGGCAGTATTTTTCAGTCCAAAAATGCGCGCCTGAAGCGAGACAGGGGCCCATTTTGTATTAGAACAGGCTGGGGCTTGCGCCGGAGCGTGCATCCTGCAATCATCCGCTTCAGCGTACATCCATACTGGAAACTTATGCTTTTGAACTCCCGGCATATCGCGCAAGTGAGTAAAGTGGGGCGTGGGCGGAAAGCACCCCAGGATCGGATGCGATGGACCTGCGCAGTATAAAATATTTCGTTCAGATCGCCGACCTTGGCAGCATCACGCGCGCGGCCCACCATCTAGGCGTAGCCCAGCCGGCGCTGACCCGCCATGTGCGCGGCATCGAAGACGAGCTCGGCATGCAACTGCTGGTACGATTGCCGCGCGGCGTGCGCTTGACCGGCGCCGGGCGGCAATATCTCGGGCTTTGCCGGCGCATTTTGCGCGAGTTCGCCCGCGTTAAGGAAGAATTGCGCGGAGGTTTGGAGATGCCCAGCGGCCGCGTCATTCTCGGCATGACGCCGACGACGGGGCGGCTGTTGCTTCCGGGCAGCGTGGAGCGCGCGCGGCGGCAATGCCCGCAGGTCGCACTCAAGGTGGTCGAGCAATTCAGCACGTCGCTCTACGATGCGCTGTTGACCGGGCGTGTCGATGTGGCGGTCCTGACCAACTCGCCGCCTTCGCGCGCGCTCAAACTCACACCGCTGCTTTCGGAACCGATCGTTGTGCTCGGGGCGCCGCAACTGCGCGGCACGCGACGCTTCTTTACACTCGCCGAGCTGGCGAAGACGCCGATTATCACCACTGAAGGCATAGCCGCCCTGGTCGAAGAACAGATCGCCAGATACGGGGCGCGACTCAACGTGGAAGTTGAGATCGATTCGATCGATGCGATTCGCCGGCTGCTGCTGCGCGGCGCCTGTACGACCTTGATGCCGGTCTCGACGTTCCACGAAGATATCAGCGCCGGGAGTATCGCGGCGTTTCAGATTTCGGATGCCAGCGTGCACCGCGTGCTGTTTCTTGCGCACCCCGCCGAGAGCCGCCAGTCGGCGGCGGTTGAGGAAATCTCGCAGATCGTGATGACCGAAACCAATGCCTTGTTCGACCTGGGGATATTCGGCATCCCCGCTACGGCGCACGCGGCAAATGAAGCATCTTCCCCAAAAAGGAAGAAACGGTGAAACGCGCAGACGCTTACCGCCGCGTCGTTCTGACGCATTCCTGCCCTGCCGGCATGTGATCATCATGAGCGATCCGTTTGTGCCACTGATTACCGCGCCGGAGAACGCGACCGGACCCGCCTGGTGGTTTGCATTTCAGGGATCGCAACTGCTGGTCAGCGCCTCGCCCCAGGGCGCAGCACCGCCAATGTGCGCCGACCTGCACGAACTGGGTATTACTCCAGTGCGCCATCAGTACCTCGGCCGGTTCAAAGGGCGGCATTGCTACGCGTGCCAACTTGCCGACGATGCGGTGCCACCGGCAGGCATGGCGCTGAAGACATTACGCGCGCTGCTTACGGAATTCGACGAAACCCTGATCGGACTCGCCGGGCGGGCGTTCCAGATCGTGGAGTGGGACCGGACGCACCAGTTCTGCGGCGCGTGCGGCACGCCGACACAGCTTAAAACCGAAGAGCGGGCGCGCGTATGTCCGGGCTGCAAATTGCTGTTTTATCCGCGCGTCGCCCCGGTGGTAATGGTGCTGGTGACGCGCGGCAGGCAGCTGCTGCTCGCGCGCAAGCCGGGATACGCGCCGGGGCGCTACACGGTGGTGGCCGGTTTCGTCGAACCGGGCGAGACCCTCGAGCAAGCAATCGCCCGTGAGACGCGCGAAGAAGTTGCGGTTGAAGTGCGCAATATTCGCTATTTCGGCAGCCAACCGTGGCCGTTCCCGCACTCGCTGGTCATTGCGTTCAACGCCGAGCATGCCGCGGGCGAAGTCAAGGCTGACGGCATCGAAATCGAAGATGCGCGTTGGTTTGACCTGGATGCTTTGCCCGAGCTGCCGGAGAAGATTCATGTGTCGCGGCAACTCATCGACGCAACGCTGGCGCGGCTCGCACAGAAATCACCGCCTGCGGAATAACACTTATCCCTGAGGCAGGATAAAGCTGCGCGCGCAGGGAAATAACCGGGAACTCCGGTGATGCGTCGAGGCTCTACTTTACTTTACGCCGCGACTACTGACGCGTCATTGGCTCCGAGATGGTTCTGAGGATCCACAAGCCCTGATTCTTGTGCGTGATGTAGATATAGCCGCGCTTGTCGACAAGCACATCCTCCATCTGAAGACAGGTGATGCGTCGGGAACTGAAGTACAGAGGCTAATTCCGCTTGCGGCGATCGATGTCCGGTATGGGAGTTACGGCACCGGATGTTGATGACGGCATTACGTCTAATTGTTCTTCCGGGAAGACGTAACCACATTTGCAGTGAGCAACGTCCCCGGGTATAGCCATTTTGCAACGTGGGCAGGCTTTTAGTCTTCTCGCTGAGGCTTTTTGTGCCACACGTTCCGCTTCTTTTGCCAGCCTGCTTCGTCCTGCTTCCAGCGCCCTTGCAGCGTGGTCAGCCCGTGCCAATTTAGTAAGTTCCGCAACTTTCGCACTTTGCGCCGCCAGTTCCTTGCGTATGGCTTCCGTCTCCTCAAATGCCTTAGCCGTCTGGGCCGCCTGACTGGGATCTTTGAGATCCGCCTTGTGCTTTTTTTCCACCTCAATAAGCACTTGCGAAGCCTGCTTAAGGCGGGCGGCTAAATAATCCTCATAGAGTTTTTCATCTTCCAGTGCTTGTAACAGCGCTTCTTGCGCCTCGCTCGATTCAAAAGAATAGCCACAACTACAGCGCACAGCTTCTTTCGGGCTGCTTGCCTCACAGTGAGAACAATATTTTTGAAAAATATTATTTAATGTGTCGGTCACGGCTACCTAAGCAAGATTGAAATATCCGTTCATATATTAAGACGGAAATGGTTTTGTTTTCAATACCAGCCCCCGCCCATCACTGGCGCAGAGCCACCTATTTGCTACTTTCTTAAGTAAAACTAAGAAGAGGAGGCTTAAAAAGAACAATAAATTCTGATAAACAATGGCAATAAAACCGGAATTAGCTTGGTCAAGAGAAAAATTGAATTGGAGTTCAATCTTCGATTCAAGACGGACCCAAGCAGACCAGCGATCGTCGATGCCGGGATGCGGGGTGATTGCGTGTCAGGTATATGCGCCTCGCCTAGTGAGATCAGCACGTTTATCAAAGACATCCTGTGAATGGGCCAAGCACGAGAGCAGGGAAATAACCGGGAACTGCCGGTGATGCGTCGAGAGGCTCTAGCTTACGCCGCCACTACTGACGGGGGCGCGTCATTGGCTCCGGGGTGTATCTGAGGATCCACAAGCCCTGATTCTTGTGCGTGATGTAGATATAGCCGCGCTTGTCGACAAGCACATCCTCGGTCTGAACTACCAGCCTGTCGGCAGGAACCGGCCCGAACCGGCGGGTTGGATGCGGCGGGATGAAGTATCCCGCCTCTTTGGGCTGGCGCACATCCGCTACGTCGAATACGCGTAGACCCGCGTTGAAATAGGTCATATAGATCAGGTTGCCCAAAGGCTGCACAGACGGGTTATGAAACAACTGATGCTGATTATGCGGCCCAAACCGGCCTCCCACATCACAGAAATCCCGCTGCGGATACCCAACCGGGAGCGTGGGGAGAGGAAAGATCGACACCAGCATTGGCTGCGCGGGGTTCGACAGGTCGACGACTGACGCATGATTGAGCGGCTCCTTGCACTGGTTCCGGATCGCCTCCGAGTTCACGAACGCCACCTTGCGCTCCATGTCCGGAACAATCGTGTGCACGGTGATTGCGTCGTTGAACGGTGGCTTGAAATCAAGCCGGCTAACAAGCTTCGGGTGTGAGACGTCGCTGATGTCGAGGGTGACCAGCCCCCCCGAACCGTAGGGAAGGAAGGCGAGGTTTCCGCGTACTTCGACCGGGCCGTGAAGACTGGGCGCGGAGGTCTTTGGCGCCCCCGGAGCGCGCAACGATTTCTCGCCGCCCGCGACGTGTTGTCCGGGAATCCACCAACGGCCCGCCTCGACCGGGCGCGCCGGATCGCTGATGTCTACGATTAGGTATATGTTGCCTTCGTAGCCCGGCATGCCTGCCGCGAGATGCATGTAGCGGCCACCCGGATAGCCATTGCGGTGGGTCCCTTCCCCGCCGGTGCGAAACTGGCCGAGCTTCTTCGGATTGACCGGATCACTAAGGTTCCAAATCAGCACGCCCTCGTCGTTCGGCTTGTTGGGGTCGCCTCCCCACCCCGGGCTGATCTGTTCGAGCGCCGTGATCATCGTGTCGCCGGCGATGTCGACCTGCAGGGTCCAGGTATTCTCCGGCCCCGGGATGAACCTGACCAAGCGGGGGTCTGCAGGCTTGGTCACGTCGACAATGCTCCAGCCCGAGTGCCAGAAATGCCCGAGGTAGAGATACCAGCGCCCGCCGACCTCCCGGATCGACATCTTGAACCCGGGCCTGCCGGCAAGGTCGCTGTAGCCTACCGCTTCAAGATTGTGCGCAAACGCGCCGGCGGGGATCTGGTCGGCAACCGCCGCAGGACTTATCACTCCTGCCGCGACCAGCAAAAAAACCGCGACTAATCCCAAGCAATGATCGATGACTCGTTTCAGGTTTTTCATTTTCGCTCCCATAACTCATGGTTGCCTGCGACAATGCCACGGGGATTTCCCGTCTGCCACCAAGCGGTATCACCTACACGGAATCTCTATCAATCCGCAGCGCAACATTAAAGTGACCAAAGTGTGCACCAGGATTTGACAGATTAGCACGGGACGTGACTCCCGAAAACTCATAACGCGCGGGGGTTGTGGTCAATTTGCAGGTCAATCGTCGTCGCCTTCCCATGCTTCTCGCCCTTCCTTTTGGTTCCGGTTCTTTCAGGCTTTAATTTTACGTTTGCCACCAATCTCTAATCGCTTGGGCAATTTCTTCAGGCGCATCCTCCTGGATGAAATGGCCAGCTCCAGGCAACATCACCGTCTTATGATGTTTGAAGATCGATTCAAAGCGCTTCCGTTCTTTCTCTCGAAATGCGAAGTCGCGATCACCCCAGACAATCAGTGCCGGAAGGTTCGAGATGTTTCCAATTCTTGACTCAAGCATCTCTAGAAAATCGCTGCTCCCAATAATTTCTTTAGGAAAAACATGGGTGGGTTTGCGCGATTCGGGAGTAGAAAACGGAGCGAGATAGGCCTGCATGACATCGTTCGATGGCTTACGGCGGCAGATCCCCCTTGGAATGGCGAACCTGACAAAAAAGTTGAAATGCCGAATCAAAAATCCCGCAACCCGCCCTCCCATCAGACTGGAGAAGCGCTCGTAGTGCGGATCGCCCTTGCCGGGCCAGGCAAAGGTATTTCCGATGACAAAACCACTGAACCGGGACGGGTCCTGCACTGCGACCGATAATCCGATGGGACCGCTCCAGTCCTGAACCATCATGATCACATCCTGCAGATTCAGCTTTTGGATGAATGCTGTTAGAACCCTGGAATGTGACGCCGGTTTAAAGTCATATCCTTCAGGTGCCTGAGACAAACCAAACCCGGGAAAATCAAGGGCAATGCACCGGAAACCGGGAGTAAGTTCATGAATAAGATGGCGGTATAGAAACGACCAAGTGGGATTCCCGTGGAGCAAGAGCAGAGTTGGGCCACGTCCTTCGTCGATGTAGTGAAGGTGAGTATCGCCAACCGTGACGAAGTGGCTCGCGAACGGAAACAGTTTTTCGGGAACCCAGTCGGGCCTGGTATTCACGAACAAACTCTCTTATTCACTTTTTTGCATGCTTCAATACTACCACGGCAGCCCTAGTGCCTTAGTTAAGAATTTAACCAGCGGCACTTGCTTTTTACAGATCGCCTCGTACTCTTCCATAAAATGCGGGCTCTCTACCTGGGTATCGGAAAGAGCGGCGGTAACGATAAAATCTTTTCGCTTGATATCTTCGATGAACGGATGGTTGGGATCAAACTTCCGTGGTGGACGTGTGAGCGAACCGCCCTCTATGGTAAGTTTGCTTCGTACTACTTTCCAGTCGCCAGGATACTTTACAATCGCTTCCCGTACTTTAGTTAGAGCGGGGGCGTCTGGGTGCCACATGCCGGCGGCGGCAAAACTTTTGCCGGACTGAAGATGGAGATAAAACCCGGGCACCGATGATTCTTTGCTCTTTGCCGCCTGATGCTGGAAATGCGCTCCGAGGGTGGCCTTGTACGGCCGCTTGTCTTTGGAAAAGCGCACATCGCGATAAATCCGAAACAGCGAGCCGCCTACCGGCCGTGGATCTGCTACAAAGTTCGAACTGATGCGCGTCAAGTGCGGCTCAAAATCGGCAATGAATTTGAGAAACGGATCGCGGGCAACCGTCAAAAAGCGTTCCTTGTTTGCCTCGAACCAGTCGCGGTTGTTGTGACGCTCGAGACCTTTCAGAAAACTAAACACCTCAGAAGAAAAATAAGAGGACAATTTTGATGTGGTTTTTGTCATTGCTATTGCAGGTATTGTTATCCGCGCTCCAGGTAATTTTGTAATGCGTTGGCCGTGGTGCGGAGATTTTTTCTGCCGATCATTTCCATTATGGGAGCAAAGATTTTAAACATGCCCTTGGGTGTCATTTCCAGTTCGTGATCTATCCGTGTGCGATCGCCTTCCGCCGTAAAGATAAAGCGATGCCCTCCGGCAAGCAGCTTGATGTGCGGCACCAGCCGGACCTGCTTATTTAACTTAAATTCTTCCAGGCTTTGCAAAGTCTTGCCAAAACCCTTGATCTCCATTTCAAACTGCGTGCCTTCGCCGGTCTCGCCCGGCTTAAGCTTGCGGGCACCTGGGGTCGTGGGGTTCCACTTGGGGAAATTGGCCACGTCAATGACGGTGTGGAATACTTCCTCAACCGGCTTATGGATAACTTGGGTGAGCTTTAGAATTGCCATGGGATTCCTAAGTGGTTTATCTTATTTCGCCGGCGCGAACGGACGTTACGGATGGAAATTTGCCATTCGTCACGGCAGCGGAAGAACGCCTAGTTGTTGCAGGAGATCCAGCTCCTCAAAACGCCCCCAGTGCTCGACAATGCGCCCCTCCGCTACGCGCCAGATCTCTTGGCCCATGACTGCGACGCGCCTTCCTGTTGGAGGGATGCCCGGTAGCTCCCCGAGGTGCGTCCCGCGAAGAATCACGCGTGCCGCGACCTTTCCCGATCCTCCAAAAAGATCGGCGACCGTGATATCGAGGTCGGGAAACGCAGCATGAGCCACACCGACGTCCCGCAACGCACCGTCCGGACCTGCATTCGGAGGGAATCCAGGAGCCACGGGATCATGACTGACGAACCGTTCGGCTAGAAGCTCGCCGGCCGCTGCGAAATCGCAGCGGTGAAATGCTGTGTACCATCGCCGAACGACCCCCTCAAGCCCTTCGGTGGAGCCCGCGTCGTCGCCGATTGAGGGCTGCGTGACGTTGGGCGCGACGCCAACTCGTCGTGGAGGCAGCGGCAAAATGCCCAAATCGATCATCACGCCGGCAAAGTCCTCCACGTGCCATCCCTCGATGACTCGGCCATTGGCCACCCGCCAAATGTCCAACGCTCCGAAGGTTATGGCGCGCCCGCTGGGTGGAACTCCAAGGAACTCAATCGCAGGCGTGCCTCGGACCGTAGACCGAACGGCGACCTTGTCGTTCTTGGAAATGACATCCTCAACCGTGAGACTCAGGTCGGGTATTATCCGGCTGAAACCCCCGAACAGCTGCTTCATCGGCTCGCGTCCCCGGAGCTGCCCAGGATTCAGAGGGTGCTCAACCGCGTTGTCATCGAGGACGCCGTCGAGGATCGAGACGTCGCCCGATTCAGTTGCGCGATATATCAGGCGGACGAGATTCGCGGTCTCAAATTGGTTCATGTGCAGGCGCTCCATCGGTTGGGGGAAAGTCGGTCCCGAGCATTACCTCCCGGGATGTGCGGCACCAGCCGAACCTGCTTATTTAACTTAAATTCTTCCAGGCTTTGCAAAGTCTTGCCAAAATCCTTGATCTCCATTTCAAACTGCGTGCCTTCGCCGGTCTCGCCAGGCTTAAGCTTGCGGGCGCCTGGGGTCGTGAGGTTCCACTTGGGGAAATTGGCCACGTCAATGACGGTGTGGAATACTTCCTCAACCGGCTTATGGATAACTTGGGTGAGCTTTAGAATTGCCATGGGATTCCTCAGTGGTTTATCTTATTTCGCCGGCGCGAACGGACGTGCGTCAAAAATGACGCGCATCTTCACGATTTTACCGCCTTCCACACGGAACCATTCTGCAATGGGAGCGGTAAGTCCGGTTACGGTTACGAGGTCAAAAATACTGCACACCTCGGCGCCGTCTACGAATTCCTTTTGTGTCTTTACCTCCTTCACCATCGGATCCAGTTTTTTAAGCGATGCAACGAGATCGTCGGCCTTGTTGAAGGTATCGATCGGCCCCTTGAAATCTACGTTATCGTGCAAAAGAGACCGTACGGTTGCAAGGTCGTGCCCTGCCCACGCCGCATGATACTTTTGAACAACATCTTTAGGGTTCATAATTTTTCTCCTTAATGAATTGGGATTAAGTTTTTTGTTCAATCGTTTTAGAGACAATAAGAACTTTATTTGTTAGTCGAAATCCTAGCCGAAGGGAAAATTTAATTTCTTAATATTTTCATATAGTTATCGAAACGGCGTCGAGCATTGAATTAAAGGATTATAACCGCTTACAGACTTTAGGGAGGTACAGTCTGTATTGCAAGTAGGCACCAAAAGGTGCTATACATACCTTATGGCAAACTATAAACCAGATGTATTTAATAAAGACTGTCCGTCGCAAAAGGTTTTAGACCGGGTTGCCGACCGGTGGGCAGCGCTCTTAATCTGTAAATTAGGAGAGGGTAAAAAACGCCACGGCGAACTTCAGAGAGCAATCGGCGGCATTTCCCAGAAAATGCTGACACAAACTCTTCGCAACCTTGAATACGATGGGCTGGTTTCCCGTACCGTCTTTCCAATTGTCCCTCCGAAGGTGGAATATGCTTTGACGCCGCTCGGTAAAACTTTGCTTGAAGTGCTTACCCCAATCTGTCACTGGACAGAGCGTCATCTCCCCGAGCTTAAAAAAATCTGGGCAAGGCCGATTAAAGGGGTGGGAGTCTGACGGTTCCCCACAAAATTATGCTCGCATAAGATGAGTGAAGCGCAGCGCAACTCATCGCGCAAACTAGGCGACATGAAATCAGTTCGGAAAAAGATGATCGGTTGCGCTCGCTGAGCTTCATCCATCCTACGAGTTTTGATCTTCAGTGAATTCTGCATTTTTAGGTCTCCTTTTCATTTTTTGGCGTATACCAATTTGTAGATCATCATTGCATGAGTGACTATTAATACGGGCACATAGAAATTTACGATGTACCAGTTAAAGCCGATCGGATACTGGTATAACTTGGCACTTATCGCCGCGTTCGTCGTAATAACAATGTCAGCAAACCCAATGAGGTTGAATATCCATGCAACCACGAGTGCGCCGGCAAGCCTTTGCTTCAAAAAAAGCACCGTAATAAGGGCCGCGATTGCCGAGATTAGATCTCCGTATGCAATCGTCCTTGCGACATCAATGGGAAGATCTGGAGAAACTTGCCCGGGGACAAGCAGAGTCAGCGGCGCATACCGGAAAACATGAACCCACACCAGCGGCAATAAGGCGTCTTCAACCGAAGTCTTTGAAAGACGCGGATTGATATACCACTTGGCGATGAGGGAAAATGCGATTAAAGTAAAGGTAGATTGTAGGTTCAGAATATAAAAGGGTTGCATTTTTATTAAGCCTCTTTTTGATTTATTGTCGGTCCTAAAAAATCCTATTTATCACGACGTCAACCACGCCATTGCTTCGGTTTCGCTGCCGAAATAGTCCTCCTCGAAGCCACGTTTGCGTTCGTGCATCGCCCCCTTCATCTTCTCCAGGGCGCCCTTGGGGGCCAGATACGCAAACTTCTTTACCCCCGCTCTCACGTAGCGCGGAGAGATGACTTCGTCCCGCCAGTTCCCAAGATCGGGGGTGGGCCGGTATTTAAACTCGCGAACATCGACGAGAAGACCGACCGTTTCATAATCGAACGCGAAACCGGCGAAGTTGTGCAGGGCCTCTTTATAATCGTAAAATTCCATTTTTTCGGTTTGGGAGGTCCACCTAAAAGTGATGACTTTTTTCTCTGGATCGTAGGTGAACGTGTAAAACGGGTGCGAAAACAGTTCCATCAGCTGTCCCCTTCAGTGGCAAAAAACCCATCAGTACAAAGTTTGCGCGACAAGAATTCCAGCAATTCCGTATGGCGTCAGTCTGAGTTCCATAAATTTATGGTAAAATAAGGCGTTGCGTGACAGAAAACAAGTACAGGCTAGTTTATCTAGAATCCGTTGACTTAGCGCAGTGTCTATAATTAAATTGTACTTTTAAGTACAGAATATAATATAAAGAACGAGGCGTCAGAATGAACGCGAAATCCGCGAAGGGCGAGGATACGAGGCTGCGAATTATTCAGGCTGCCGGTGACCTGTTCCACAAACAGGGGGTTGCCGCCACGAGCCCGGACCAGGTCATCGAGGCTTCAGGCACCGGCAAGGGCCAGTTTTACCATTATTTCAAGAGTAAGGAGGGCCTCGTCCACGAGGTGCTGCAAAACTACCTGGACGAAATCAAAACCGGCAATAATCCTGCCTATTTTGAGATCAAGAGATGGAGAGATTTAGAACGTTGGTTTCTTATCCATCTCGAACTGCAAAAGCGCTTTAAAATGACTCGCAGCTGTCCATTCGGAACAATTGGCAACGGGGTTACCGAAAAAGATGAACTCATCCGTCAGGATCTCAATCTCATCTTCGAAGTTATGAAGAACAATCTGGCTGCATTTTTCATCAAAGAGAAGGCCAAAGCCCGACTCTCCAAGGACGCAAACGAAAACCAGTTGGCGGACTTTTGCATTGCCACCGTACAGGGTGCGATGCTTATGGGTAAGATAATGAGGAATAGCCAACCTGTCGAAACGAGCGTCCGGGAGGCGTTAGCGCACCTTAAGCGCTATGCGGTCGCGCCCAAGCAATCGGCTTCGGGCGGCTACTCCCAATGACATATGATTTGCTCAGTGGTTTCACAGGCCGAGCGCAATCTGCCCGAACACGCATGCGGCGATCGGCCGTTGCAGAACGATTGCCGTTCGGGTGTAGGTTTGCGCTTGCATGGCGACGGAGAATGCGGCAACCGGGGTTGTTATGGTTTTTCCCCGGCCACCACGTAAGCCCACAACGCATCGATGTCCTCGGGCTTGAACAGGTCGCCCCACGGCGGCATGCCGTTCTTGCCTTTCGTCACCGAATTGACGAAGCGGCTTTTCTGGTCGGGCGGAAACTGACGCAGGTCGAATGCGCCTTGCGGGTCCGCCATGTGCGCGCCGTGGCAGCCGGAACAATTCTGCGCATAAATATCGGCGCCCTGCTTGATCCGTTCCGGCGGGACCTGTTCCGGGTTCTGCGCCGCCGTGCCCGCGCTGAAAAGCGCGAGCATGCAGCCAATCGCGGCAATTCGTTTCATTTCGCCAGGCGCCGCGCTTACTCGGGCATCAGCGCAAACGCCCACACCGATCCGCCACGCGGCACGTTTTTGAGCTGCTCGCCCATCCGCACCACGTTCACGCCGCCGAGGCCGGACTGCACAACGACGTACTGTCTGCCCTTATGGGTAAAGGTAATCGGCTGCGCGTTGATGCCCGAGCCGGTCTGGAACTGCCACAGCGTCTTGCCGGTGTTGATGTCGAGCGCGATGAACTCGCCGGTCTCCTTGCCGGTAAACAACAGGCCGCCGGCAGTCGCGATGACCGCTGCGTAGTGTGGAATGTCGAGTATCGGCGCACGCCACTTATGCGTTGCCGTCATTGGATCGATCGCATCGACGTGAGCGATCGGCTCGTTCGGCGGCCGCGGCGCAGGCAGATTTTCCAGGCCCGCGTAGCGCTGACCGGGTTTGTACTCCACCGGCACGAAGCGGATCAGTCTTGAAGCGTGCATCGTGTTGGCGTAGAGCAACCCGGTGTCCGGATTAAACGCCGCGTGCGGCCAGTTCTTCGCGCCCCACTGGCCGGGCCAGAGCTCGATCTGCTCTCCCGCGCGTACTTTCTGCGCCATGTCCGACTCCACCGGCCGGCCGGTCGCCATGTCGACGTGGGTCGCCCAGTTCACCTTTTCGAACGGCTTCGCCGAGAGTAGCTTGCCGTTGGTGCGGTCAAGCACGTAGAGAAAGCCGCCGCGGGAAAAATGCATCATCACCTTGCGCTTGGCGCCTTCAACATTGATGTCGGCAAGAATCCATTCCCAGCTGGCATCCAGGTCGAACATCTCGTTCGGCACCAGTTGGTAGTACCAGACCATTTCTCCGGTTTGTGGCTTCAGCGCAAGCACCGAGGCCGTGTAGAGATTGTCGCCCGCGCGCCCGCCAGGATTCCATGGCCCGGCGTTGCCCACTCCCCAGTACACAAGATCGAGATCGGGGTCGTATGAGCCGGTGACCCAAGTCGAGCCACCGCCGCGCAGGTACGCATCTCCCGCCGGCCAGGTTTCGTTGCCTTTCTCGCCTGGCGCGGGAATCGTGTAGCGGCGCCACAGATGCTTGCCGGTATCCGGGTCCCAACCGTCAAGGAAACCGCGGATCCCGAACTCGGCGCCGGAGATGCCGGTGATCAGCACACCGTTGGCGACGAGCGGTGCCCCCGTGATCGAATATCCGTCTTTCCACTCGGCCACCTTTTGCTTCCAGATCTGTTTTCCGGTCTTCATGTCGAGCGCGACCACAAACGCATCGAGCGTGCCTCGGAACACCTTGCCGTTGTAGATTGCCGGTCCCTTGTTGGAAACGCCGCAGCACACCACGCGCGGCGTGGCCGGATCCCAATCGACCGGGGTACGCCAGATCTGCTTGCCAGTGTCGATATCGATCGCGACCGTATACTCGGCATCTGTCACGTAGATGACGCCGTCGTAGACCAGCGGCTGCGCCTGCTCGCCGTAGCTGCTGTTAAGCGACACGTTCCACACCGGTACCAGCCGCTTCACCGTTTGCTTGTTGATCCGCTTGAGCGTGCTAAAGCGGTGCTGGTGATAGCCCATCCCATAGGTGAGAACGTTGTCGGTGTTTTTGCCGTCGTTCTTGAGTTCGTCCAGCGTCTGGGAGAATGCTAAGGTTGTGGCGAGGAAAAAAAATGTCGTGGCTAACGCAATTCTTTTCATCATGGGACCCTCCTCTTGTGATCGCGGCAGCGGACGGCACTGCGTCGATACTCGTTAATGTTATAGCGCGGGTTCATAAAATCTTAACAGTTACGGCCGATAAGTGCCAACCTGCCGACCCCGCTCGCCCCGCACTGCAAGCCAAGACGTCCCGAAGCGCCTGAGATTGTGTCTCAGGCTGCAAAAACGCAATAATATCAACAACGACGAATTTTCGGGAAAGACAATATGGACGAAAGCTGGTAAGAAGCGTCTGGGGCTGGACAAATCCCATGTCGACACGGAGTGCGAGTAAGCCGCATGTCCAAGTTCACGGGACTTTCAGGCACCGACGCTGAAGGGATAGCGTGATCCCGGAGGAAATAAAGCCACGCTACGCCTGGGGTGCTGAATGTATATTATCGACCCAACGTACCTCTTCCGGCTCTTCCACCATGGGGATTTCGAGGTTAACGACCACGGGCTCCTGGCCGCTGCGCACGAGCACGCATGACAACGGCTCATCGTCGCTCGCATTGATTTCCTGGTGCGGCACATAGGACGGCACGTAGATGAAATCGCCCGGGCCCGCCTCGGCGACGAATTCAAGCCGGTCGCCCCAGCGCATCCGCGCGCGGCCGCTGACGACGTAGATCACGCTCTCGACCGCGCCGTGATGGTGGGCGCCGGTCTTTGCTTTGGGATGGATCACGACCGTCCCGGCCCAGAGCTTTTCCGCGCCGGCACGTGCCTGGGTGATCGCCGCGGCGCGGTTCATACCGGGTGTTTGCGGCGTGTTGCCGTCAAGTTCATTGCTGTGCACTACGCGCACGCCGTGGTAGCGCCATTCGGATTCGAATTGCGTTTCCAATTTTAGCCTCCGCGGGCCTCATAAAGCGCCCTGCCTGACTTCGCGAGGGCGCTACGCGAGAGCTTTTCTCCGACTACCGGAGAAAGCGCGCCAAAACTTCAGACTGGTTGGCGGAGGAGTCAGTCTAGAGCGAACTCTTCTCCACTGCAAATTCCCTGGAACCGGGAATATTTAGGTGAATTATGAATTAGTAAAGAACGCATGTTTCCGCCGTTATGGAACAGTATTTGCATAATTTAGGGAGGATCTAAAAAGCGCATAGCGCCTATGAGGTGGAAACAATGAACAGTTTAAGAGTGTGGGTGGGTAGTTTTCTGCTGGTTTTATTGATCGGCTCTGTCGTTGTTGTGTCTGGAAAAGAAGAGAGCAAGCTGACCAATCAAGGGATTTACGTTTATCAGCTCGATGGAACCTTTTTCGTTGTTGCGTCTGCTGCGTGTGGAGAAGAAGAGAGCAAGCTGACCAATCAAAAGATTTACCTTTATCAGCCCGATGGAACCTTTTTTCCATAAAATGCCGAACGGAGGAAGCTGACCACTCAAGAGTGCGCCTTTGACTCTGTTTGTCCCTGGGCAGGTTTCTCCAAAATCTTCCTATCGATGTCGCAAAAACCATCGCATACGGAGATTTGATCTCAGGAGTCGCAGCATTCATTAAAGGTGCTTTTTTGAGGCGAAAGCTTGCGGGCGCACTCATGGTTGCATGGGTGTGCAACCTCATCAGCATTCTAGCGTATCAGTCAAGCGGGCAACGCGATGAGCCAGGGAAAGCGTAGCGCTGGCGAAGAGCCAGCGATAGCTGGGTAGGGACGGAGCGTAGAGCCATTGTGGGCGGACGGTGTCTGTCCGACCGCAGGGCGGTCGCGGCAAAAGAATGCGCCGCGAGCCCGAACGCACTCGGCACGAGGGATGTGCCGAGTGTTTGACTTAGGGCCGCGCAACACGCTTAGGCTTTATTTCCTAAATCAGCCTACATCACTTAGAAAACAATTTTACTGTAAGAATGCGCCGTTTAATTCAGGCCTTGGGCCTTAAAGACATACATTGGATTTACGTGGTTAAACTAGCGCCTGCATGGAATATCCAACGTCTGCTCAATGATTAGCCTGATCATGGGCCTCAACGAACCACGGGTATTTGTCCATACTCCGGGAAATCTCGATGAAAATATCAGCGGTGTCAGCATCCCTTAACTCGTTAGCCTGATCAATGGCCTAGCGGGCTAGCTCCCCGAAGCTTTGTTTCAAATCAGCAATGCCGCCCAGACAACACGCGGAAAGCCTCAACTTTTATCGCAGCATGCATCATTCATTTCACGAAGCTCGGTGTCAGGCGCTGTCGGCGCGGAATCTTCTTCGATATGTCCGCGGTCGGATCAATATATAGCGAACAAACAGCCCCGATAAGTAAAAGCCCGGCGGACATTACGAACGGTACTTCATAACTGCCGGTCGCCTGAATCAAAATACCAAATACCGCCGGCGAAATCATTCCAGCAATGCCAAATCCCGTATTCATCATCCCGCCAGCCGTACCCGCGTACTTCCCCGCGATATCAATCGGCAGACTCCATAGCACCGCGTTCGTCAACTCCAGGAAAAAGAATGACGCTGTCAGGTAATAAACGGCAGCAATCGGAACCTGCGTATAAACGGCTGGAAGAATAAAAACCAGCGCGCCGGACAGGCCTGCGACCAGGAGCCCTCTGCGGGCCAGTTTCAAGCTCCTGGTTTTTTTCAGGATGAAATCTGAAATAACCCCGCCCAGGGTATCGCCGATCACACCGGCCATCAGCGGCAAAGTCGTGAACAATGCCATCTGCTTTAAATCAAATCCACGTGCGTCCTTTAGGTAAGAGGGCAACCATGTCAGGAATACCCACAACGTCCAGCCATAGCAGAAATCGACAAACGTCACTAACCACATCCGTTTGATCATTAACTTCCAGGGGGTTTTTCCTTCTGCAGCCTTTTTCATTTGTGATGCATTAACACCAATCTCTTGCAACTCTTTCCGCTTCACCCATTTGTGTTCGATCGGTGTGTTCCGAAAAAACCAGAACCAGACAACGCTCCAAACGAGGGTGATGGCGCCAAGCAAGATAAATGATTGTCTCCAACCAGAGGTAACGGCGATGGCCAAAACGATAGGCGGGGTCACGGCTCCACCCAAGCGAGCGAAGCTATGCGTGATGCCTTGCGCGAACCCACGCTCCGTCGCGGGCATCCAGTAGGTGAAGGCCCGCGTTGCCGTGGGAAAGGCCCCCCCTTCGCCAATGCCTAACAGGAGCCGAAACACGATCAGCGAGGTAACGCCCCATGACAAGCCTGTTAAGATCGTAGCGATTGCCCAGACGATGCTGAGAGCCGCCAGCACCAGGCGCGGGCCGAATTTATCGGCAAACCAGCCGCCAAGAATCTGCATCGCCGCATAAGGATACGCGAACGCGGAAAATATCAGGCCAAGCTCGGTTGGGCTTAGGCCCATTTCTTTCCTGATAAAAGGCGCCGCCACAGAAATATTTACGCGGTCAATGTATGCAATGAAATACATCAGGCAAAGCACCGCGAGCACCGCGTACCGGCACTTGAAGAATCTTTTCATAACACCTCTATCCTTCATAGCGGCCTCAGATGAAAGCTCAAAAGAGCAAAACTATGGACTGAATGGGGAGGAGCCAGTCTAGAGCGAACTCTTCTCCACCGCAAATTCCCTGAAACAGGGAATAATACAGGGAAAAACTACACCGCTAACGTTGCGGCTGGCACGCTTTCCACAATAAAAGCCTGTTCCTAAGCTGTTTCGATGCTAATGCCCGCATCAAGCGCATTGTTGAAAACAGGGAATTAACAGGGAATTACACTAAACCATTTACCTATACGGGTCTGGAAAATTGAGGCGGGAGATTCAATTTGGGTGCGGCACAATTCCGTTCCGCCGCGGCGCCGCGAGGAATCTGGATGGGAATCCGCTATACCCTGGATGCTCCCAGGAAAAACTGAGGCCGGGTCGGGATGGGCGCGGCGCTAGCTGCCGTTGACTCAATTGAGGTTAGCGATGAAGTGCGACAAGTTTTCGATGTCTTCTTCGGTGAGGGTCCGGGCCACGCTGGTCATGTTGCCGGCGTCGTTGGTGCGGGTGCGCGCCTTGAACGCCTGCAGCTGCTTGACGATGTATTCCGGATACTGCCCGGCCACGCGCGGGATCTCGTTCTGCCCGGCGAATCCGCCGAGATGGCACATGGTACACAGCACCTCGTTAGCCTTGGCGCTGCCCTTCGCGACTTTCGCCGAATCCGCCTTGAAAGCGAGAGGCTTCGGCTTCTGCGCCGCGAAGTAATCGGCCAGATCGAGCATATCCTCGCGGCTTAGATTGCCGACCATCGCGTCCATCGACGGATCCTTGCGACGGCCTTCCTTGAAATCCTTGAGCTGCAGATAGATATAACGCGCGGTCTGACCTGCCAGAATCGGGAACGCGCCGGTCGGCGAGTTGCCGTCAGCACCATGGCAGGCGGCACAAACCGCGGATTTGCGCTTGCCTGCCTCGACATCAGCCTGGGCCACAAGTGGAATCAGGGACAGCAGTACGACCACCGCAGGGAAAGCAGTTTTTATCATTGACGCATACGCCCTGTTGAGAAATAAAAAGCAAAGGCCGCCCGCAGGCGGCCTGTAATGCTTAATCAGATCAGGGCAATGCAAACACCAGCACGCTGTTGCCACGCTTGAAGTCGATTTGCGTGTTGCCGCCTGCCGCAACCGCGATGTATTGCTTGCCGTTCACCGTGTAGGAGACCGGCGGCGCATTCACACCCGCGCCCGCCTGGTATTGCCACAACAGTTTGCCGGACTTGGCATCGAGCGCCTTGAACAGGCCATTGCCCTCGCCGTAGAACACGAGGTCGCCACCGGTTGCGAGCGCGCCACCGATGAGCGGCTCAGCGGTGTCATACTTCCAAGCCACCTTGCCGGTGTCGATGTTGACTGCCGACAGCCGGCCCCATTGTTTCTCGCTGGGGATGGTCTTGAACGCGCCGCCTAGCCATAGCTTGCCGCCCGGATAGGCAGCGGTTTCGACATGGTACGTCATCGGCTGGTGCAGGTTTAACGCATACGCCAGACGGGTTTTCGGGTTAAACGCCATCGGCGACCACTCCACCCCGCCGTTCGCGCCGGGCAGCATGCGCGCGCCTTGCGCGGTCGGCAGTACCCACATGTTTTCCTGCGGAATCATGGCTTCGGAGAAGCGGATCAGGCTGCCGTCCTTGCGGTCGTGCACATAGATATGACCGGTCTTGCCGCCGTGGATCACACCCGGGATCATCGTGCCGTCCTTGCCTTTCACATCCACCAGGATGGCCGGGCTGGTGGCGTCAAGATCCCATACGTCATGTGCGATGTACTGGAAGTGCCATTTGTAGGCACCGGTATCCAGATCTACCGCGACCATCGAGTTGGTGTAGAGATTGTCGCCGGGGCGCTGCGCACCGTATAGATCCGGAGAAGGGTTGCCGACCATGAAGAACACCGTGCGCGTTTTGCGGTCGACCGCAGGTGCCATCCATACGCCGCCACCCAAGGTCTGGTAGAACGAGCTGTTCCCGGCGAGCGCCACTTTTTCCGCCGCAATGTCGCGCAGCATGTTGCGGCCGGTGGCATCGTTGACCGCCCAAACGCCCTCGTTGCCCTTATCCGGGATGGTGTAGAACGTCCACAGCAGCTTGCCGGACTTGGCGTCGAATGCCTTGACGAAACCACGGATGCCGTATTCGCCACCGTTGGTCCCGATCAGCACCTTGCCGTCGACAACGACCGGCGCCATGGTTTCCGAATAGCCTTTTTCCGGATCCGCGATCTGGGTTTCCCATATCAGCTTGCCGGTCTTGGCGTCCAGGGCGATGATCTTGGCATCGAGCGTGCCCATGTACAGCATGTCTTCATAGGCGGCCACGCCACGGTTGTTCGGGCCGCAGCAGAACGTAGTGATCGGCCCCATCTTGTGCTTGTAGTGCCAGAATTCCTCGCCGGTGGTCGCGTCGATCGCGTACACATGGTTGTAGGACGTGGTCAGGAACATCACGCCGTTGACCACCAGCGGTGCGGTCTCCATCGACTCCAGCACCGCGGTCTGGAACACGAACACCGACTTCAGCTTGCCGACATTGCCGGCATTGATCTGAGCCGCCGGATAGTATCGGGTCTGGTCATAATTGGCGTTGGAATGGAGAAAATTCTTGCCATCCTTGGCCGCCCCATCGAGCATGCCCTGGGTGACCGGAACCAGCCCGGAGATTTTTGTACCACCGGCCGCCGCGCCACTCTGAATTTCCTGGGCGATGACTGCACTGAATGCGCCGGATAGAAACAGTCCCAACACTGCGGATTGAAACACAGCAGATGTTCTTTTTTTCATTTTTTGCCTCCTCTCGTTTTCCAGTACCAGCAAACTATATACGCATTTAGCTTCTTAATATACTGGTAACAGACGTCACTAGCATAACAAGTTTAATTTTAATATCCTTTACCCCCTGTTGCAAATGCCCAATCCGATCAGGAGGTTTTGATGAAATTTGTATACTGTGGTCTCGCCGTGCTGTGGATATTTTCCTCTGTCTCCGCGGCGGATGAGGTGAGTTTAAACCAGCAACTGTTGATTGCCGCGCGCAACGATGACGCTAAAAACATCAGCCGGCTGCTGGGTGAAGGCGCGGCACCCAATTCGCGGAATCGGTTTGGGGATACTTCACTCATGCTCGCCGTGAACGCTGGGAAAATCGACATCGTCCGCACCCTGATCGCATCCAAAGCAGATGTCAATTTAGCCAATAACAAGAAAGTGACGCCACTGATGGCCGCCGCATTCCATGGCCACGCCGAGATCGCCCGTCTACTGATCGACAACGGCGCCGATCCGACCCCCAAGGACCAAGTCAGCAAAACTGCGATGGTCTACGCCGCCGGCGAAGGCCATACTGAAATTGTCAAAATACTGCTGGACAAGGGCGAAACGGCCGCCGCGCACTACGACAACGATCTGACTGCCCTGATGTGGGCGGCCGCCTACGGGCACAAGGCGACCGTGCAGCTACTCCTAGAGCGCGGCGCTGACGCCTCAGCCAAGGACAACCGTGGCAAGACTGCTCTGATGCTGGCGGAAGAGGCAGGCAAGACTGACGTCGTGGAGCTACTGGGAAAGCAGAGCGCCAAGTAGCGGCACGGATGGACTTTTTCAACAACCTGTTAGAAACCCTCTGCCTGATGCCCTGAGAGGTAAAAGCAGGAAGGAGCAAACGGTGAAACTCAACTTTGCTCACTCCTGACCGCTCGTAATTCCGAGGCTATCCCACAGCGCGTCGATGCGCCGCTTGACCGCCTCGCTCATGACGATCGGGCGACCCCACGGACGGCTGGTCTCGCCCGGCCATTTATTGGTCGCGTCGAAACCCATCTTGCCGCCCAGATTCGGCACCGGGCTCGCGAAATCGAGATAGTCGATTGGCGTGTGTTGGACGATCATGGTATCCCGCGCCGGGTCCATGCGCGTGCTGATCGCCCACATGACCTCCTTCCAATCGCGCACGTTGATGTCGTCGTCGGTCACGATGACGAGTTTGGTGTAAGTGAAGTGGCGAAAATACGACCACACACCGAACAGGACGCGCTGCGCATGGCCAGGATAGCGTTTTTTGATACTCACACAGGCAATCCGGTAGGAACACGCCTCCGGTGGCAGATAAAAATCTACAATTTCGGGAAACTGCTTTTGTAGAATCGGGATAAATACTTCATTCGGCGCCATGGCCAGCATCGACGGTTCATCATAGGGCGCGCGCCCCATGTAGCTTGAGTGGTAAACGGGATGACGGCGATGCGTCATGCGCTCAATAGTGAATACCGGGAACCTCTCCTGGGCGTTGTAATATCCGGTGTGATCGCCGAATGGTCCTTCGAGCGCCTCTTCCCCCGGCGCGATATATCCTTCCAACACGATTTCAGCACCCGCCGGAACCTGCAAGTCATGGGTCAGGCACGGCGCGACTTCGCTGCGCGCGCCGCGCAGCAGCCCTGCGAGTTGGTATTCCGACAGCGTGTCGGGAATCGGCGCCGCCGCTGCCAGCAGAGTCGCCGGATCGGCGCCGATGGCGACCGCCACCGGAAAGAGCTTACCCGGATACGCTTCCTGCCACTCGCGAAAGTGGCGATCTTGTGCACACGCTCACCGTAGCGGACACGCATCGCCTGGCCGAACGTATGGACATAGTCGGCGAGCGTCATCAACCCAACTCGCGCGGCCACATTTTAACCGACGTCATCGAGCACGCGCTTGTGGAAGCGAACGCCAAGCCGCCCGGCGATCGCCGCGCATGCCGGGATATCGACGCCCTCCAATCCCTCGATCGCCGTAAGCCTGATATCCGGCACGAACTCGCGCGCGCGTCGGGCGAAATCGAGCATCGCCTGGTAGCTGCCCGGCATCGTTGGCCGGCAATGGCGATTGTAGGTAGCTGCGTTCTGGGCATTGAGCGAGATCGACAGCGCATCGATATTGCCTTCCAGGTCGGGGGTGACGTCGCGGCCGTAGACCAGATTCGCGAGGCCGTCGGTGTTGATGCGCACGGTTGCCCCGCGCCGGCGCAGGACGTGCCCCGCCTCTAAGGCATCATAAAGCCGCAGCGTCGGCTCTCCGAGCCCGCAGAACACGATCTCGTTATAGGCGCGCGCGTTACTGACTGCCGCTATGATCTGCGCTACGCTCGGCTCCTGCGCCCGGGTAAGGCGCAGCGGGTAATAATTTTGCACGGTCCAAATACCATTGAACTTGGAGCAGAATGCGCAGCGCAGCGTGCAACGGCTGGTAATGTTGAGATACAGATTGCCGTGCAAGGCATAGGCGATGGTGTCCGCGCGCACGCGCGCTTCGGCTTGAGTGCTCATAAGCTTGTGACGTCCAAATAAAGCACACCATCGCATATGAGCTTTCTACGCGCATTGATCTAAATCAAGAAATTAGCAAAGCAAAAACCACGTTTTTTGCTTTGCGTGTTGAAAAAGGCCACGGATGGGCTTTTTCAACAATCTATTGGTGGGGGTGATGAAAAACTTGTTTTTCAGCGGCCTGTAGCAACGGCGTCTGAATTATTTTTGTATTG
>DATGVQ010000125.1:0-12411 GCA_035300145.1 Acidiferrobacterales bacterium
TCAGCACTCCCACCGCGTCTATCCCAATCTGCTGCCGGGGCGTCGCCTGACCGGGATCAATCAGGCGTGGGCAGGCGATCTGACGTATATCCGCATCCAGAACGCTTTTGTCTACCTCGCCGTGATCCTGGATCTGTTCTCACGCAAAGTGATCGGTTGGGCGATCTCCCGGCACATCGATGCCGAGCTTGCCTTAAGCGCGCTCACACAGGCCATTCAAGCGAGGAACCCATCGCCGGGCGGCGTTCACCACTCGGATCGGGGCGTGCAGTACCTGTGCCACGCCTATGTCGATCTCTTGAACAAGCATGGATTTTCGATCTCGAATTCGGCCAAGGGCAATCCCTACGACAACGCCTTCGTCGAGAGCTTCATGAAAACGCTGAAGCAGGAAGAGGTATATCTCGGCAACTATGGAACCTATCTGGATGTTCTGGAAAACTTGCCAACCTTTATCGAGGAGGTGTACGAAACGCGTTCACTCGGGGATTGATTACCTCACCCCTTGTGAACTGGAAGAGCGGATCGCCATCGATCCGTCATTAACCCGCCGGTTCGAGCTCCAACTGTGATCGGCTTAGGCACTCCAATTTACCGCCCGCACTCCAAGTGGTTTACCTGCAAGCGCAAACTCAGGTCGTGTATTTACTTGAGTACGGACGGCTCTAAGTTGTGATATTTCTTTGCCAAACCAGGTTGTAACTAATTGATTTTATTTGTCCTTAAATGTCCTTTTTTGCTGATAGCTAAAACTGCACATTTCCTTATAGATTAACAACTTAGCTGCCAAGCCGCACAATATTGGGGTGATGGTGGTCGGAGGTTCAAATCCTCTCGCCCCGACCAATCACATGACTTACATTACTTCAGAAAGCTGCTTTTTTTTACAGCATTCTGCATACTCGAGATGGATTCCATCGTCCGTTCTGAAGGTGTTGAACTAAATACTGTTCAAGTTATCTCTTGCCATCCATTAGTCGGATAGCAGTTTGTCGGATAGCAGTTTAATTGCCTAAGTGCGATGCTGTGCTTGCTGCTAACAACTTGATACCTGCCTGTGGGTAAACCTCCGCTTAAAATGCCGGCAAACCTCGATAACGAACTCCATCCGGGCGTTTTACATATTGATTGTGAGGCGGTCTCTGCGGCTATCTGCGGCCGGCTGGTAGAAATAGTGGCCAAAGATTTGCGTCGCCGTGGGACAGTCGTTGCCCTTTCCGGCGGCGTAGACAGTTCGGTCTGTGCCGCCTTGGCGGTAGAAGCGCTCGGTCCTAATAAAGTTTTTGGATTGCTTTTGCCGGAAGCGGACTCTTCCTCTATGAGCAAAGACCTCGGACGCCGGGTGGCGGAATCGTTGCGGATTCAGTATTTAGAACAAGATATCACCCCGACCTTGACTGCCATTGGCTGCTACCAATGGCGCGACGAAACCATTCGATCCGTTTTCCCTGGTTATAAAGAAGCTTGGAAAAGCAAGCTGGCGATCGCCGGCGGCGCGGAAGGCAGATTTAATTTTTTCAATTTGGTTGTTCAATCGCCGGATGGCGCAATCCAGGAACAACGCCTGCAATACAAAGAGTACCTGCAAATTGTCGCAGCCACTAATTACAAACAGCGCATCCGCAAAACTATCGAATATTTTCATGCGGACCGCCTGCATTATGCGGTAGTGGGGACGCCTAACCGCCTCGAATACGATCAGGGTTTTTTTGTGAAGAACGGTGATGGCGCTGCGGACATCAAGCCAATCGCCCATCTTTATAAAACGCAAGTGTACGCGCTCGCGCGTTATTTTGAACTGCCGCCGGAAACTTATAATGCGAAACCGACGACCGATACTTATAGTCTGTCGCAAGGACAGGACGAATTTTACTTTACCTTACCTTACCCGCAGATGGATCTTGCTTTGTGGGCCTACCATCATAAACTACCGGCGCAGTTATTGGCTCACGCGCTGAATATTGAAGAGGCGCGTGCCAATTTTGTTTATCGTGACATCGAGGCCAAGCGCCGAGCCACCCGCTATCTCCATGCTCGCCCGGTGCTGATCGAGGAAGTCGCATCGTTTTGTTAAGGAACATCAAACAACCGTTACCCCTTCGTTTTCCAGCATCCTGACTAAATCTATCAATGGCAGGCCGATCAAGGTGTTTGGATCTTCGCCTTCCATGCGCTCCAACAAGGCTATGCCGAGACCCTCTGATTTAACGCTACCGGCGCAGTCGTACGGTTGTTCCTTGCGCAAATAGTTTTCGATTTGCGCGTCGGTGAGTGCACGAAATACCACGCGAAAAGGAATGACCTTACTTTGGACACGGCCGGTATCTGAATTGACGAGCGCAAGCGCGGTACAGAGAGTAATCGTAGTCCCGGACGCGGCGCGTAACTGCCGCACCGCATTCTCGTGAGTATTGGGTTTGCCGATGATTTGGCCGGCGTGCACAGCGACCTGATCCGAACCGATTACCAGGGCATTGGGCTGCTTTTCAGCGACCGCGCGCGCCTTGGCGATGGCAAGACGTTTTACCAGCGCCTCCGGTGACTCGTTGGGGTGGGGCGTCTCGTCCACCGCCGACGCGATCGCTTCAAACGGCAGCCCCAGCTTCAGCAACAGCGCTTTACGATAAGGTGAACTGGAGGCCAAAATTAGTTTTTTTACCGCCATTCAGACAATCTCCGCCTCGTTCGGGCTTACATGCCGCCTTTTTTACATGGATCGCTTTGACAACGCCGTTAATCGGTGCCGATACTTCACCGTATCGCCTTGTATTGAAAACGTGGGACGATGTCAATAATCTTCTTGGAATCTTACAAAAGGATTTTTGACACCAATTTCAGTCAATTATATGATGCGCGCCTTATGTTAAACAGCTTGCCGGTGATTATTGATCCCATCCGGCTCGCCGATGAGGGGGCGCGTTTGGTCGGTGATCTTTCCCTCAAACCGATGCGCCGCTTGGCGGCGGTCTGTTTGAATGCGGATGCCCGGATATCGATTGACCTGCAGTTCGGCCGCAGCGCGCAGAAATGGCGCCAAATGCATGGCACTATTACGGCTATGCTACAGGTGGCCTGTCAGCGCTGCTTACAAGGGCTGGTTTTGGAGCTTAAAGCGGAGCCGGCGTTGATACTGTTACAACCTCATGAGCGTGAAGACATGATGCCGGAGGAGGCAGAGTCGATGGTAGCAACTAAACCGGTGGCCCTGGCTGAGATCGTGGAAGATGAATTGTTGTTGGCTTTGCCTATGATACCTATGCATGCCGAGCAGGAGTGTGCCGCCTATTCGCCGATCTCGAAAGACTCTCCGGCGACGGTTGAATCGCATCCGTTTGCGCGCTTGCGCGCGTTGAAAAAACGTACAGATAAAGTTAAATAGAGGAGTTACCCCATGGCGGTACAAAAAAGCCGAAAAACCCCTTCCAAGCGCGGTATGCGCCGTTCGCATGACGCATTAAAAAAACCGACCCTATCGATTGAACCGACCAGCGGTGAAGCCCATCGCCGGCATCATATCAGCAAGAATGGTTATTATCGCGGCCGCAAGGTTATTGATATCAAGCCGGATTAATATGCGGTCCGCCATTTAAAGGGGGAGTGTGCTTGGTTATCACCATTGCCCTTGACGCCATGGGGGGCGATCACGGCCCACGCGTGGTTGTTCCAGCCGCGCTTGCGGTGGTAAAAAAACAACCCGATGTAAAACTCATTTTGGTTGGGCAGCGCGATCCGCTCATGACGGAACTGGCGCGCTGGGATGCAGTGGAGCATGAACGGCTCATCATTCACCATGCCTCGGAGCTTGTCGCGATGGATGAGCCGCTGGCGCAAGCGTTGCGCGCAAAAAAAGATTCTTCCATGCGCATAGCGGTTAATCTGGTGAAGCAAGGTGTAGCCCAGGCTTGTGTGAGTGCAGGCAACACCGGGGCGCTGATGGCGATCGCGCGCTTTGTCCTCAAAACCTTGCCGGTAATAGACCGGCCTGCAATAGTGACGACGCTTCCGAATTTGCATGGCCATGTACATCTGCTCGATATCGGCGCCAATGTGGACTGTACCCCGGAACAGTTGCTGCAATTCGCTATTATGGGGTCGATTCTGGTAAGCGCTACCGAGCACAAACCACATCCCAGCGTCGCTTTGCTCAATATCGGCGTGGAAGATATTAAAGGCAATGAGACGGTAAAGAAGGCGGCTGAACTGCTGCGCGCCAGTAATTTGAATTATTATGGTTATGTCGAAGGCGATGCGCTGTACACGGGGCTGGTAGACGTCATCGTGTGCGATGGTTTTGTCGGCAATGTCGCTATTAAAACCAGTGAAGGTATCGCGCAGATGATTTCGTATAATATAAAACAGGAATTTAGACGCAGCCTGCTTACGCGCATCGCCGGGCTTACCGCATTGCCGGTCATTCGCGGCGTCCGCCGAAAACTCGATCATCGGCGATACAATGGCGCCAGTCTGGTCGGACTAAACGGAACGGTCATTAAAAGCCACGGCAGCGCTGATTCCCTGGCATTTGAATATGCGATCATGGAAGCTGTCGGTGAGGTTAAAAATCAAGTCCCCCAATATATAGGCCGCGAACTGAAGCCGATGTTAAAGAGGATAAGTGGGTGAAAATCTACCAAACGAGAAGGTGGGTGAAAATCTACCAAACGAGAAGGCGGGTGTGAAATACTCACGCATTATAGGCACCGGCGGTTATCTGCCTGCCAAGGTATTGACCAATGCCGAGTTGGAGAAGATGGTCGATACTTCGAGTAAATGGATTGTGGAGCGAACCGGCATCCATGAGCGGCATATTGCCGGCCCGGATGAAACGACCTGTGATTTGGCTGAGCAAGCGACGCGGAGCGCGCTGCAGTCGGCGGGGATCGAGAAAGATTCCATTGATTTGATTGTGGTCGCCACGACTACGCCGGATCGGATATTTCCCAGCACCGCCTGTTTATTGCAAGACCGGCTTGATATTCATGGCTGCCCCGCATTTGATGTGCAGGCGGTGTGTACCGGGTTTATTTATGCCATGGATATCGCCGACAAATTTATTCGGCTTGGCAGCGCTAAACGAGCGTTAGTGGTAGGTGCGGAGACCATGTCGCGCATTATTGATTGGAGCGACCGTAGCACGTGTGTGTTGTTCGGCGATGGCGCCGGGGCGGTAATTATCGAGGCGGCGGACAAACCGGGTGTCATTTCCTCCCATCTCCATGCCGACGGGCGTTATAAAGAATTGTTGACGGTACCGGCCGGCGTTTCACAAGGTTATGAAAAACTGCAAGACGGCCAGGCGTTTATGCAGATGCAAGGCAATGAGGTGTTTAGAGTAGCAGTCAATACATTAGGCAGCATCGTGGACGAGACGCTGGCAGCGAATAATATAAAAAGATCCGATGTGCAATGGTTGGTGCCGCACCAGGCGAATACGCGCATCATTAACGCGATGGCGAAAAAGCTCGGCATGTCGTTAGATCGCGTGGTAATTACGGTAGATCGTCATGGTAATACTTCAGCCGCGTCTATTCCTTTGGCGTTCGATGAAGCGGTGCGTAGCGGCCGCATACACCGCGGTGACAGCGTACTGATGGTGGCTTTTGGCGGCGGCTTCACCTGGGGCGCGATGTTATTAAATTATTAGCATGACCATGACGCTCGCATTCGTTTTTCCCGGTCAAGGTTCACAATCCGTCGGCATGTTGCGCGCTCTCGCGCGCGATTATCCCATCGTTCAGCAAACGTTTGCCGAAGCCTCGTCGGTTTTGGATCAAGATCTTTGGGGCTTGACGCAAAACGGGCCGGAAGAGAGGTTGAATCAGACACAAAATACCCAGCCCGCGATGCTAACGGCAGGCGTAGCGGTATGGCGAGTGTGGCAGATCAATCATGGCGCCATGCCGCAATACTTAGCGGGGCATAGTTTAGGGGAATACACCGCCTTGGTATGCGCCGGCGCCTTGGAATTTAAAGATGCGGTCGGGCTGGTAGCGGATCGCGGCCGTTTTATGCAAGAGGCGGTGCCGCAAGGGCAGGGTGGCGTGGCGGCCATTCTAGGTTTGGAGGATGCCGCCGTTCAGCGTATTTGTGAACAGGCGGCGGAGGGGGAAGTTTTAGCCGCAGTTAATTTTAACGCTCCGGGGCAAGTCGTGGTGGCGGGCGCCACCCAAGCGGTAGCGCGCGCCGTCGACCAGGCTAAAGCGGCGGGGGCGAAACGCGCGGTGATATTGCCTGTCAGCGTCCCGGTGCACTGTGCCTTAATGTTGCCGGCGGCGGAGCGCATGGCTGTACGTCTACAGCAGGCAATCATTCGCCCGCCCCGGATCCCGGTAATACATAACGTACACATCCGCGCCGAACAGGATCCAAGGGCTATTTGCGACGCCCTGGTGAAGCAAATAGTTTCACCCGTGCGTTGGGTGGAAACCATACAAAAAATGGCCGCTGATGGTGTTAACTATTTGATAGAATGCGGCCCCGGCAAGACCCTGACGGGTTTAAATAAACGTATTGTCGCAACGGTCGGTACCTTGGCGGTATTCGATAAATCCAGCTTGCAGCAAGCGCTAATCGCGGTCGCTAAAAATTAAGTAAGGATGTAGCATGCCCCTGCACAATGAGATTGCCTTAATAACCGGCGCCAGTCGCGGCGTCGGCGCGGCTATTGCCTTGGAGTTAGGTCGATTAGGGGCTAAGGTGATTGGTTCTGCAACTTCAAGTGATGGTGCAGAAAAAGTCAATAACATATTAAAAAATAATAATATACTTGGTAGAGGGACCGTATTGGACGTAACCAGCCAGGCGTCTATTGATAGTGTCTTGGACGAATTAGAAAAATCCGATGGCGCGCCTACTATTCTGGTCAATAACGCCGGTATTACCCGGGATAACTTATTGATGCGCATGAAAGAGGCGGAATGGGATGTTATTATGGAGACTGACTTGAAGTCTCTGTATCGGATGTCGAAGGCATGTGTGCGCTCCATGATTAAAGCGCGGCAAGGCCGAATTATTAATATCGGCTCGATAGTAGGCGCTACCGGAAATGCCGGACAAACGAATTATGCCGCCGCCAAGGCGGGGATTATTGGGTTTACGCGCGCGTTGGCGCGTGAGCTCGGAGGACGAAATATAACGGTAAATGCGGTCGTGCCGGGCTTTGTCGATACCGACATGACGCGCGCTTTGCCGGATGTACAAAGAAGCGGTTTATTGCAGCAAATTCCACTCAACCGTTTGGGCCGGCCGGAAGAAATTGCCTATGCTGTGGCGTTTTTGGCTTCCCCCCAGGCCGCTTACATCACAGGAGTTGCCCTGCATGTCAATGGCGGTATGTATATGAATTAAGCAAGAGTGGACTTGGTTCAATTTTGTGTGTTAACTATGCGGCCTCACGGCCTAAAAAATGTTATTTTGGAGGGACAATCAGCTATGAGCAGTGTTGAAGAACGCGTTAAGAAAATCGTCGTTGAACAGTTGGGAGTAAATGAAATTGAGGTTACCAATGAGTCATCTTTTGTCGATGATTTGGGCGCGGACTCTTTGGACACCGTCGAACTGGTAATGGCGCTGGAAGAAGAGTTTGATTGTGAAATCTCCGACGAAGAGGCGGAAAAGATTACTACGGTCAAGCAAGCCATCGATTACATTAATGCCCATTTAGGCTGATTCTCTTCATAAACATAAAGGGCCGCCGTCACGCCGTGGCGGCGGCCCTTTGGTTTTAGTTTATGTGAATTGAGGATATTTATTTGAGCAAACGACGTGTGGTCATCACCGGTTTGGGAGTGGTCTCGCCGCTCGGTATCGGCGCTGATGAAAACTGGAAAAATGTTCTCGCTGGCAAAAACGGCATTAACAAAATCACGCAATTCGATGCCACCGGGTTTCCTTCCACTATCGCCGGTGAAGTAAAGAATTTTGATATCAGTAAATACCTGCCGGATAAAGAAGCGCGCAGGATGGACCGCTTTATTCAACTCGGCATGGTCGCAGGCATCGAGGCAATGCAAGATGCCGGCATCGAAGTTACAGAGGCCAATGCCGATCGCATCGGCGTGCACATTGGCTCGGGTATCGGCGGTGTCCACACTATCGAAGCGAATACCCGTTTATTGCTTGAAAAGGGACCGCGCCGAATCTCTCCGTTTTATATTCCCATGAGCATCATCAATATGATTGCGGGCAACCTCTCTATCATGTACGGGATGAAAGGGCCCAACCTCGCGATGGTAACAGCTTGCGCTACCTCTACGCACGCAATCGGCGATGCCGGGCGCTTGATTGAATACGGCGACGCCGATGTCATGGTCGCGGGAGGCGCGGAAGCGGCCATTACGCCTACCTCCCTTGCCGGTTTTGGCAACGCGCACGCCTTAAGCACGCGCAATGATGAGCCGGAAACCGCCAGTCGCCCCTGGGATTTGGATCGCGATGGATTTGTATTAGGCGAGGGGGCCGGTATTGTCGTGCTGGAAGAGCGCGAGCATGCGCGCAAACGCGGCGCAAAAATTTACGCGGAATTGATCGGCTTCGGCCTAAGCGGCGATGCCTATCATATGACTAGCCCGCCGGAAGACGGGGAAGGCGCGGCGCGCTGCATGTCGCACAGTTTGCGTAACGCCGGCGTTAATCCGGAGCAGGTGCATTATATCAATGCGCACGGCACTTCTACGCTTTTGGGAGATAAAGCCGAAACGCGCGCCCTTAAAGCCGCCTTTGGCGATTACGCTTATAAGCTGGCAGTAAGTTCTACTAAATCAATGACCGGGCATTTACTCGGGGCGGCAGGCGCCGTGGAAGCGATTTATACCGCGCTCGCCATCCAGCATCAAATAGCGCCGCCAACTGTTAATCTCGTCACCCCGGATCCGGAATGCGATCTGGACTACATTCCACTTACCGCCCGGCCGATGAAAATTGATGTGGCCTTGTCTAATTCCTTCGGCTTCGGCGGGACCAACGGTACTTTGGTATTCCGCAGAGACAGGTGAGTTCGCAAACGAGCTGCAGCGTTTTTATTTGTCGTATTTTAAATATATAAAATACATTTCCCGATCTCGCCGCTTTACATTGCGTTTGTCCCCGGTAAAGATGTTAGGTACAAGGAGTTATCAGCGTGGCGAAATCAGCCGGAAAATTCACACAGAACCGGTGGCAAGACGAGATATTGCGCTCCCCGGCTAAACTGCTGCTAACGGGGCTCGTGGCGCTGCTGTTGATCGCAGCGATCTATTTGTATTGGCTGATGGGCATGCATTTGCACCCGGGGGAAACGAGCTATGTCGTGCAGCCGGGCACCACATTGCGCAGTTTTGCCCGGGAATTGCATCAGCAAGGCATATTACCGGATTCCCACTCCCTGGTTTGGCTCGCCTATATCAAAGGCCGTAGCCGCGATTTAAAGGCAGGCGAATATCGCTTCCGCGCGGGAATTACGCCGTTGGAACTGTTGGACCAGGTGGTTTCCGGCCGGGTGGTGGAGTATCCACTAGCGTTAATTGAAGGCTGGACGTTTAAGCAATCCCTGGAAGCGATTAACGTGGCGCCTAAGCTTACCCATACCTTGCAGGGTCTCCGCCCCGAAGAGATCATGCGGAAACTGGGTTATGGCGATATACATCCCGAGGGTCGGTTTTACCCCGACACTTATTATTACTCCATGGGTACTTCCGACCTCATGCTGCTGCGCCAGGCCTATAAAAAAATGGAGCTATTTTTGCAAAAAGAATGGTCGCAGCGCGCGCCACAGCTCCCCTTTAAAACCCCGGATGAGGCCCTCATTCTCGCCTCCATCGTTGAAAAGGAAACCGCCCAACCCGATGAACGCAAGCTTATCGCCGGTGTATTTATCAACCGCCTGCGGCGCGGCATGAGGCTGCAAACCGACCCTAGCGTCATTTACGGCATGGGCGATCAGTATCGCGGCAATATTCGCTTGCAGGATTTGCGCGGCGACACCCCTTATAATACTTATGTCCGTTACGGTCTGCCGCCAACCCCGATCGCCATGCCCGGCGCGGAGGCCATTCATGCGGTTTTGAATCCCGCGGAAACCAAGGCGCTCTATTTTGTTTCGCGCGGCGATGGCAGCCACGTATTTTCCGGGACGTTGGAGGAGCATAATAAGGCGGTGATCAAATACCAGTTAGGCGGCAAACCAAAAAGCTTTTCTTCCCATCCGCTGCCGGCCAAGGCGCCTTGATTTCTATGCGTGCAGGCGTGTTCATTACCCTCGAAGGGATAGAAGGGGCGGGCAAAACGAGTAATTTAGCCTTGCTCAAGGCGTTGCTGGAGGAGGCCGGGCAAGAGGTGATGGTAACGCGCGAGCCGGGCGGCACTGAACTCGGCGAACGTGTCCGCGAGTTATTATTAAACAATCGCGCCACCCTCTGCGCTGACAGCGAAATCCTATTAATGTTTGCCGCACGCGCCGAACATCTGCATAAGGTTATCCAACCGGCGCTAAGCGCAGGGAAGACCGTATTATGCGACCGGTTTACGGACGCCACCTATGCCTATCAAGGCGGCGGGCGCGGAATTGCCGACGCACGCATCGCCATGCTCGAAACCTGGGTGCAAGCGCAATTGCGTCCGGATTTGACGCTGCTGTTTGATGTCCCGGTGGAGATAGGCTTGCGCCGCGCCGGCAAGCGCAGCACCCCGGACCGATTTGAACAGGAAAAGAACGATTTCTTTGAGCGCGTCCGGGCGCATTATTTGGCTGCGGCCGCGCGTGAGCCGCAGCGCATACGGGTGATTGATGCGGCTTTAAGTCCAGAAAAGGTTGAGCAGCAGATCCGCGCGATCATGCGCACGGTAGCGCTATGAGCGCCGATCCCCAACTTCGGATATACCCGTGGAATCGCCCCCAATGGTTAAGGCTGGCGCAACAGCTCGATAAGTTGCCGCATGCATTATTGTTTTCCGGCCGCGCGGGCCTGGGGAAGAATGCGTTTGCCAGGGAACTTGCGCGCAGTTTACTGTGCGCGCAGCCAAGCCCGACCGGGGAGGCGTGCGGCGCCTGCAAAAATTGTTATTTATTTGCCGCCGGCACGCATCCGGATTTATTTATGATTGCGCCGTTAGAAGAAGGCAAGGCGATCATGATTGATCAAATTCGGTCTTTAGGCGAATTTTTAACGCTGCGTCCCCATACCGCTATGAGAAAAGTGGTGGTGCTTGCCCCCGCCGAGGCGATGAATCTGCATGCCGCTAATAGTTTATTAAAATTACTGGAGGAGCCGCCTTTGGGCAGCCATTTTATCTTGGTATGCAGACAGGCGGCGAGGCTGGCGCCGACTATTCTTAGCCGCTGTGTCCGGGTGGAATTTTGTCCGCCTCCGCGCGAGGAAGGACTGGCTTGGATAAAATCCCAATCTTTAGGTGTCGACCAGCCGGATTTACTACTAGACCTTGCCGATCGGGCGCCGTTGCGCGCTTTAACCTTGGCGCAAAGCGATTTTCTGACGCTGCGCCGGCAATTAATCAGCGATATCCAGGCATTAGGCGCGGATACGGCGGATCCAGTGGCGTGCGCCGAGCGCTGGAAAAAAATCGGCGCCGCGACTTGTCTGGCCTGGTTGCAGACCTGGGTTGTGGACTTGATCCGATTGAGCATGGGCGGGCAAACCCCAGGATTATCTAACCTGGACGCACAGAGTCAGTTGCAAGCCCATACAAAGCGATTACACTTAAAGGGGTTGTTCCAGTTTTTAGATCTTGTTTCCTATAACAAAAACCTGCTAGGGAACGCATTGGACGAGTTGTTACTATTGGAGGAAACGCTTATTTCTTGGGTCCAGTTGATACATCGCGAGAGTCTTAGCCGGTGAACGATAATGTAAAACCTGTTGCCATAGTGCGTCCAGGCGTACTTTCGCTGACTATTAAAGATAAGAACGCTTTATATGCCGCCTATATGCCTTATATAAAAGGCGGAGGAATATTTATTCCCAGCAGCAAGCCTTATAAGTTAGGCGATGAAATTTTTATGCTCCTGACGTTGATGGAAAGCAAAGAAAAGATCCCGGTCGCCGGTCACGTAGTATGGGTAACGCCGGCCGGCGCCCAGGGCGCCCGCGCCGCCGGAGTGGGTATTCAATTCAGCGAAAAAGATTCCGGCGCGGCGCGCAATAAAATTGAAACGATCCTTGCCGGGCAGCTTAATTCCGACCGCCCGACACATACCATGTAAGCTAAAAAAGTTTGTTTTGAATGCAGTTAGTCGATTCGCATTGCCATATTAATTTCGCCTCTCTCGGCGAGCAGCTCCCGCAAGTTTTACAGAACGCCAAAAACAACGACGTGGAGTATATGCTATGCGTCTCCGTTAACCTGGAGGATTTTCCTCAGGTCCAGACGCTTGCCCGGACTTTTCCGCACATCTTTGCATCCGTAGGCGTGCATCCC
>DATGVQ010000126.1:0-2977 GCA_035300145.1 Acidiferrobacterales bacterium
TCTTAAACGTAATTACCGTATCGTGACTCATGGGTGGCGTACCTCCTGATGTTTGCTGAAACCGATATTCGACAATCGCATTCCAGCAGGGTACGCCGCTCTTCTCAACTCATTGCTGTACACCAGATTCGATCATAGCTCCATTTTTTTATTCTCAACAATAAGCATTCCATCCACGACATGATATTTTGGTCTCCGGATCAAAGCCCACGGGCGCGACCGGCAATTCTCTCGATATCCTCCTCGAGCAAGAAACCTTGGGGATCGCGCGCGGGGCATGATTCCGGACGCCGGGGGAAAACGCAGCGCCGAGGCGGTAACCAACGTTCCATCGGAGAGCCTGGGGTAGCGGCTTGGCGGCGGCGGCGTCCCGTCCTTGACCCAACGATCGAGGGCGAGAATAAGCGCTCGCATGACCGGACGCGGATCGACTAGCGTGTTGGGCATCGCTGCGCATACGCCCTTCGGCATGGTTGGCGTGATCACGTGCTGCGTCCCCGCTATATGGTAGATGCGTACATTGTCCGGCAACCGGCTATCGGCCTTGCCCTCAGCATCGGTGGTGAGCAGCGAATGGCCGTTGTCCGGGAACCCGAGAAATCCATAGCCAAGACTATAGGCACGGTTGGGCTGGGCAAATCGGTAATTGAGGAATAGCCGCGCCGCGGCGATATGCGGATTTATGCCACCGCCTCGCTCTCGTTGAACCCCTGGTAGACGAGATCGCGCAAAAAACGCCCACTCTGGGAGGTCCCGTGTGCGATTGCGGAGGGGGCAGTCTTATGCGAATTCTTCGCTAGCACAAGATCCCCTGTAAATCGGAAAAATACCGGGAAAACTACCTGCTAATGTGCGGCTGGTGCGCTTTTCACAATAAAAGGCGCTGTCAACCTAAGGACAAGCGCTAATCACTCCTCTTCCTCAGCACGTATCCCGAATACATCCCGCGCTCGTCGCCGTCGATGGTCAACACGCGGATCGTCTCGCCAAATCCGCGGCCCAGGCCGAGAATCAACAATTCAGTATCTGACACCGGGGCAACCGGCACCGTCGCGCCAGCTTCGGTCGTCAATTGCTCGATGATTAAAAAACCATCGCGATAACGAAGGCTTATTTTCTTTAATATCCCAGCGAGGATGCCTCCCTCGCCATTGACGATTTCATAATCGCCAACACGGTCCATCCATTTCTCTGAGACCGGCACCGGTGCTATTTTTTCGCCGACGAGTAGCCTTTGGCCACGAGTATGGGCCAGCAAGATTTCGCGACCCGAGACATTCGCGCGCGATAGACCGATCTCGGCAAGCTGCTCGATCTGGACGGGGAAGATGCCCAACAGCTTGTATTGCAGGCCGACTTGCCCATTGCCGCGCGGAACGAGATCGAAACTCTTGCCAAAGATCTCGGCGCGCAAGCCTTCCCCACTGCTGGTGACCTTTGCGAACCCGAATGCGGTGGCGTAGTACCCTGCATAGGCTTGCCGGTCTTCCTTGGACAGCGGGTGTGCGCTCGCTTCGAGCGTCTGCCGTTTCGGTTGTTGGATGCCAGCCTTCGCTTCGAGCGCGAGTTTTAGCGCTTCCGTAGCAACATCGCTGACGGCGCTGCCCGCGGAACCTGAGCTGGCCAATACGACGACCCCGAGCTTATGTTCGGGCAGCGCAACCAGCTGGCTCCAGTATAACAACGTTGCTCCACCGTGGTGCGCCACCGGTCCGGCATTTTCGATGTTGATGCCTCCAAGCCCGCTCAACATCCAACCCAGGCCAACGCGAAAGCCTTGATCGAGAGCGACATCGCTATTTTGCGCGCGCAACATCTCCGCCAAGGTCTCCGGACGAAGGATTTTCTGTCCATTCGATAGGCCATTGGCGAAGACCATCTCTAGGAACCGGCTTAAGTCCAGGACGCTCGAGTTCAAACCGCCGGCGGGCACATCGCGCAATGGGGGGTCCACCGCCTCCGTACCATTGCGGTAGGCTTTGGACATGAGGGGCGCGTCGGGCCGCACCGAGAAAGACGAATGAACCATACCGAGCGGCTGCAACACCGCTCGATCGAGGTGGGCGGCAAAATCCTCGCGCGTGATTTGCTGGACCATGTGTCCTAACAGCGTGACGCCCAGATTGGAGTACGACCAGACAAAATTGGGCGGATAGGCAACATACTCATCTTTAATCGCGTTCACCACGTTGGTAAACGACTCCGGGTTCTCGGCCCACATACCCTTCGCGAGGTTACCGGGTAAACCGGAATGGTGGGTCATGATGGTCCGCAGCGTAATCGGCCCGGCATTGGGAAAACGGGTTTTGATCGAGAATTCCGGCAAATAAGTTTTCAGCGGTTGATTGATATCGAGCTTGCCCTGTTCCGCGAGCTGCATTACCGCGGTGGCGGTGAAGAGCTTTGAGATCGAGCCTACCCGATAGACTGTCTCGGGAGTCGCCACGATGTTCCTGGCTTTGTCGGCATAACCAAAGCCCTGTGCCCAAACGATTTGTTGATCATCGACCAACGCGATGCTCAAGCCCGTGACGTCGTGCTTCTTCATTTCATATTGAATCAACCGCGCGAGGTACTGCTTTGTTGATTCATAGTCGCCGCGCGTAATGTGTTCCGGCTTAACCGGTGCACCGGCACAGCCGGCGAAGGCCGTGGTGATGATCAGCGCCGACGCCAGGCTGGTCAATTGTTTGAGCGAAGTTGGTATCGCATTCATCCACGCTTGAAGTTGACTAAAGTACATAAACTGAATCCTATGCCATTGGGGCAATAAGTAAGCCGCTCTAAAATTCCCACGGATAGCCGATGAAGATCGCGGTACCCAATCCATCTCTGCCGTATCCGACATCGCCCCGGAGGACCGCGCCGGATGCAGTCACGATCCTCAGTCCGACACCGTAAGAATCGCGCATGTTCTTCCACTGCGTGAGGTCGCTCTGTGTGTCCGAGGTGACGCCGGCCTCGTAGAACAGGGCGA
>DATGVQ010000127.1:0-10125 GCA_035300145.1 Acidiferrobacterales bacterium
TTTCCGGGGCATTTGGAACAGCGCCGGAGTTCTGGCTGCAACTGCAAATGAATTACGATTTGGCGCGAGCACGGAAGAAGAAAATCAAGGTAAAGGCCCATATCCAGCCGCGAACGAATTAAGCGGTCGAAAGAGGCGCCATATTATCTCGCCGTCGCGGAAAAATCTGCTCTCCATTTAAAGACGGCGACGCCTACGACGTAGAGATAACTGATTATCACCGAGGGTAGTTGATATGGTACCTATTCATCCCGGCCGAATCTTAAGAGACGAGCTCGATGCGCGCGGTCTTTCCGCGAATCGTTTGGCGCTCGCTTTGCGCGTGCCTTCCGGCCGCATCGTGAAAATTCTTAATGGACAGCGTGGAATCACGCCAGACACAGCGCTGCGTTTGGGGCATTACTTCGGAACGGGCGCGCGCGTCTGGATTAACTTACAAGCGCAATACGATCTTGCGGTCGCGGAAAAAGATTTTGGGGCGGCGATTGCCGCGGAGGTTCAGCAGGCGAGTTAAAGCGGGGCTGTCCGCGCATTATTGCGTGCGATTTTCGGTTTTGGGATGGCGATACGCGCAGGCTTGCTATATGGAGGGATCAACGATGCGTATTTTGCCGAAATATTCCTTATAGAACCCTGTATCCCGCGTCAGTAGGCGGTCGCATTGGCTGAGGGCGTGTGCGCCGATTAAGAAATCCGCCGCCACACGCTGCCGTTTGCCTCTCTCGTTACGATATTTTCGCCACGCCTTGGCGGCGACCAGAGCAGCTTCTTGGTTAATCGGCGAAAATGTTACGTCCAATGTTTGCATCCCGGCTAGAAACGTTTGTTCTTCCGGAAAGGCAGTCGCGGTTTCAATCCAGACTACATCACAAGCAAGTAATGCGCCTTCCCCGAGACAACGTTTGAGCGCGGCCTTCGAGCCGGGTCCGAACTTGGCATCGGCGCCGAAGATATCCAGCACGACATGGGTATCGACCGCCGTAATCAAGCTTTACCCCGCAATTCTTTTAATTGGGCGTCTGTACTCAGGCCGGTCCCAAGACAGCCGTAAACTTGTTCTACGGAATCAGTATTGGCTACTTTCGTTGCAACCAATTTTCCGTTTTGAATCTGAAAATCCAAAACCGCGCCAGGTCGTATCCCCAGTTTTTCCCGTAAGATCTTGGGGATGGTCACCTGTCCGCGTTCGGCTACTGTGGTTTTCATAGTTTCCCCTATGATGATTTAATGATGAATTAAATAGATTCTTTGAGTCTCATTATAATAACGAAAGCTCTGATTAAGTCGTATTTGTCATTCCGAGCGTGGAATCTGACAACAATAAACTCGCCTTGGTTGCGGCCCATCCTAAAGTTAATCAGAGATAGCTAAAGTATGAAAATAAAGGCAAGACATTTGGTGATGCATCAGGTTAGGTACTCGACCGTGCGCATGTTTCTCACCAAGGTTGTTTGTACCGTTATCTTAATACTGTGCCGGAAACTGCCGAAAATCGGCGAATTATGTCCGCCGTGGAACGGTTTCCGGGTCTGCCGGAGGCGAAGGTCAACTCTAAAAATAACCCAACAATTTGGGTTTTGACCTAAAGGATCAAGCACAGCACTATAAAGACCTGAGCTTAAAAATAGCATTACCAACAGTAGGTTACTTGCGGAATTTCTGCTATTACTTAAGTAAGTAAATAAGTAAGGTAGTTAGGGTGGCTGCTATTGATGAATACAAGAGTAATGTTCTCTCTCGCACATTGTCATGGTGGATGGGTCAAGCGGAGCGGACCCATTAAAACCTATGATTTTGTTGGGTTCGCCGCTTACGCGGCTTAACCCAACCTACATCGATCATTGGTAAGATCGGATATTACTTATACATGGATCAATAGCTCCCCCGGAGGAGGCAATTCTGTTTTCGTTTCTTAATAAAAGCAAGGTATCGCCAGGGCTAACCGCGGTTGATTTGCGCGCGGATGGTGTGTGTCTGGTGAACGCGCTGCATGAGCCGGGCGGTCGGCCGCATATTATCGCTTGCGACTTCCGGTCCTGGAACGACGGCGACAGCCCAGAGAAAGTGCTCGCGCGCTTGGCAGGCGATTATCGTCTTAAACACGCGCGCTGTACCACCACCTTGGAGGAAACCGATTATCAGTTGTTATTGACGGAAGCGCCCGATGTGCCCACGGAGGAGCTTAAATCAGCGGTGCGCTGGCGCGTTAAGGATTTAATCGATTTTCATATCAATGATGCGACCATCGATGTGTTCGATTTGCCCGGCGACAACACCCGCGGCAAGACGCGCTCAATGTACGCCGTGGTTGCGCGTAACGCGGCGATTCAAAAGCGAGCAGACATGATGAATGCCGCGGGAATTAACCTCGATATTATCGATATTCCCGAGCTTGCGCAGAGAAATCTTGCCGCGCTGTTGCCGGAAGATGCCAATGGCGTGGTGTTTTTATCGTTTTTCGCGAACAGCGGGCTAATTACTTTAACCAAACAGGGTGAGATTTATTTTAGTCGCAGCGTGGATGTCGGTCTCGATGCCCTGCAACAGGGCGTAGATCTTACCGGTTATTTTGATCGTATTGTGCTTGAGGTACAGCGTTCGCTGGATTATTTCGATGGCCACTTCCGCCAAGCCCCGATAGTTAATTTAATATTGGCGCCGCTTGGTATCGAGGTACCCGGCCTGCTCGATTACTTGAACGCTAATCTTAATGCCAAAGCGGGGATAATGGATCTGGAACAACTATTGGAGTTTGACAGCGGCATCCAACCGATCCTGGAGACAAAATGCCTAACCACTCTGGGTGCGGCGCTGCGGCAGGAGCAAAAATCATTATGATCCAGCAGATTAATCTTTACTCGCCAATTTTTAGGAAGGAGCAGAAGCGCTTCTCCGCCGTAGCCATGCTGCAGGCAAGCGGGTTACTGCTGGCAGGCGTCGTTATTATCTACGCTTTTTTGTTTTGGCAAGTAAATTCATTACGCGCAGCGGTAAAGCAGGCGGACGCACAAAGCGCCTCGGCGGCAAAACGGATGGAGGACATCGCCCAGCGGTTCTCCGCCGGTGACGAGATCGGCCGGTTGGAAACAGAGATCGCCGTGCGCGAGCAGATCGCCGGTCTACTGAAGCAAGGAAGCTTTGCAAACACGCGCGGCTATTCGGATTTTTTTATCGCGCTCGCGCGCCAACACGTTTCCGGGACATGGTTGACTGCATTTAACATCGTTGGCGCCGGCGAAAAAATGACGCTGCAAGGCCGCAGTACGACGCCGGAGTTAGTGCCGCAGTACATCCAAAAACTTAGCAGGGAAAAATCGCTCGCCGGCAGGGAGTTTCATACCTTTCAAATAACCCGGCCGGATGCGAAGCAGAAAGACAGCGGTGCTTCTTATATTGAGTTTTTGATAGCCACGGGCGCCAGTGCCGGTCGGTAAATGCAATGAACGCACTTAAATTACAACTAAAAAAACTCGCTGAGATTATCGATGAAATGCTGCTGCGCGAGCGCGCTATGCTATTCATTGTAGTCATGGGCGTTCTATACGCGTTTGCGTCGATGGTGTTCTTGGCTCCCTTACAGGCGGAACAAGCGCGCCTGGGAAAGGAACTGAAAAGCAAACGTGAACAGATGCAGGTTTTTGATAAGCAGATTCAGGTTATCGCAGAGGAAAATTCGAAAGTCGGCAGCGGGCAGCGCAGCCGTGTTTCGATTCTGCGAGAAAAACTGGGCTCCCTGGACGCGTCCGTTACCGGCATGACCCAAGGCTTGGTGCCGCCGAAAGAGATGGCGCGGTTAGTCGAGCAGGTATTGAAAAGGAACCGGGCGCTGGAAGTTATTCGAGTGGAAAATCTGCCGCCCGTCCCGTTATTGGATGCCAAGGACGGCGTTAAAGCCGCGGTTCCTCAGCAGCCTGTGTATAAACATGGCATGCGTATTCAATTTAAAGGCCGCTATGCCGATATCGTAAATTATTTGCGCGCACTAGAGTCGCTGCCGTGGAAGATGTTTTGGAGCGAAGTCTCGCTACAAACAGAAACTTACCCTTTTTCCACCGTTACGCTGGTTGTTTATACCTTAAGTCTGCAACAGGGCTGGATAGGGGCTTAAGCGAAACTGGCACGATAATTGTAAGGATACAGATATGAAAGTGGCTCCCGTTATCAGCATATTCACCGCGCTGGCTGCTCTGGCGCCGGCTTTGGCCGATGAATCCTTGAGCTTTGCCGATCCGACGCGTCCAAGCGCGGAAGAAGGCGCTAGTTATAGTGTTGGCGGATTTGTTTTACAGTCCACATTGGTTTCTCCAACGCGCAAGCTTGCCATCATTAACGGGCGCGCATTGCGTGTCGGCGCAACCATAGGGCAGGCGGTGGTTATTGATATTAAGCCCTACGAGGTTATTTTGAATAACGCCGGGCAAGAAATCCATTTGCGTTTATTGCCCAAATTGGAAAAAGAGCGAAAAGTAATAACAGGAAATGACACCCCATGAAGGCACAGAATAAGTTTTTTCAACTCGCCCTGGCGCTGGTTATCGCTATGCTTCTCGCCGGTTGCGGCACTCCCTATGGCTGGAATAAATCGGTCGGCAGGGATATAGATCAAGCCCTATCGCAGGCGAAAAAGGCCGGCACAAAAAACGGCGGCGTGCCCGCCGATGTCAATCAGGCTTTGTTGCCGCCTATCCAAATCACTGTCCCCGAAGGCGGCACCACGCCGCTGGAACCCCATTTTGATTTAGCCGTAAACAATGCACCGGCGCGCCAGGTATTTATTGGCCTAGTCGAAGGCACACCATACAGCATGGTGGTGCATCCGGAGGTGGCCGGAACCATTTCTTTGAATTTGAAGAATGCCACCGTACCGGAGGCGATGGAGACGATTCGCAAGGTTTACGGTTATGAATATAAGCGCGAAGGCAATCGCTTTTTAGTGCTGGCGCGCGGCATGCAGACGCGTTTATTTCCGGTGAACTACCTTAACCTCGTGCGCCGGGGGAATTCCGATACGCGCGTCGCCGCTAACGGCCTAACCAAGTCCGTAACAGCCACGACAACCGCCGCCGGCACTACGGGTACGCAAACCAGTTCTGCCGGTATCCAGGTTCAAACCCAATCGCTGGCTGATTTTTGGAAAGAGCTGGAAGCGACGGTGAAAAGCATCATCGAAGCCGGGCCCGGGCGCAAGGTCGTGGCGAATCCACAGGCCGGGCTCCTCATCGTTCGCGCGATGCCGGACGAACTGCGCGTGGTGGAAGATTTTCTCGGCATTACCCAGGCCAGCTTGAACCGCCAAGTCATCCTGGAGGCCAAGATTCTCGATGTCGAGCTTAATGATGGGTTCCAGACGGGCATTAATTGGGCGAATCTGGGCAGTAGCCATGGGGTGAATTACACGGCTGGGCAAGTGGGCGGCGGCACGTCATTGGCTACCGGAAAGAGCGAAATCGCGGGCCAAACCGGTAAGCTTGATCCGACCACCGGCATCTTTAGCCCTATATCAGGCACCAATGCCTCCGCCTTTGGCGGTGTGTTTAGTCTCGCCGTCCAGGCCAACAATTTCGCGGCGTTTGTTGAGCTATTAAAGACACAAGGCAAAGTCAACGTGCTGTCCAGTCCGCGTGTCTCCACGGTCAATAATCAAAAGGCGGTAATCAAAGTCGGCACCGATGAATTTTTCGTCACCAACACCACAGCCACTCCTAGCAGCGTCATCGGTGGTCAACCGACGGTTACCGCCGAGTTGACGCCGTTTTTCTCCGGCATCGCGCTCGATGTAACGCCGCAGATCGACGATGTCGGCAATATCGTTCTACATGTTCATCCGTCGGTGAATGACGTTACCCAAAAGACCATCAACGTGAGCGTGGCGGGCGCGGGTAATCTAAGTTTGCCGTCGGCGGTGAGCTCCATACAGGAATCGGATAATATCGTGCGCGCCAGCAGCGGCCAGATCATTGTGATCGGCGGCCTGATGAAAGAAGGCAGCACCGAAGACAATGCCTCGGTGCCGTTTTTGGGAGACATTCCTTTATTGGGGAACTTGTTTAAACATAAAAGAGTCACGCGGATTAAAAAGGAACTCGTCATCTTGCTAAAACCGACTTTCGTTGAAGGTAACCAGGTTTGGAACGAGGCGGTGCAGGACTCGCAAGAACGTGTGAGCAAAATCAGGTAAGAGTTAAGGTGGACTTATGTACATTAAACATTTCGGTTTAGATGAGCTTCCGTTTTCCATTACCCCGGATACCAGTTTTCTTTTCGCCCATTCTTCTTACCAGGATGCATTAAATACCCTGTTAGTGGCCGCACGCAGCGGCGAAGGTTTTATCAAAGTCACCGGCGAAGTCGGCACCGGCAAGACGCTTCTGTGTCGCAAATTTCTCGATGCCCTGGCCGTGGATAGGAATTTCGTGACGGCCTACATTCCCAATCCTTATTTGGAGCCCATCACTTTGCTGTTGGCGTTGGCCGATGAACTGCGCATCGACTACGAGCCGAGCCTGAATCAGCACCAGCTCTTGAAATTGTTGACCAAATTTTTGGTGGACACGTATGCCGATAGAAAACGCGTTATCCTGTGCTTAGACGAAGCCCAGGCCTTGCCGCTGGAGACGCTCGAGGCGTTGCGATTATTGACCAATCTCGAAACCGGTAAACGCAAGCTATTACAGGTAGTTTTATTCGGCCAGCCGGAACTGGACGTGCGCCTGAACCAAGAATCCATCCGCCAGCTTAAACAACGCATCAGCTTCTCGTGTGCGCTTGTGCCTTTAAGTTTCGATGATGTCGATTACTATCTTGCGCATCGTCTAAGCATTGCCGGCTATCGCGGCGCCCGGTTATTCTCGAGCCGCGCGGTGAAACGCTTGTTTAAACTAAGCCATGGCGTGCCGCGATTGATCAATATCCTGGCGCACAAGTCATTGATGGCGGCTTTTGGTGAGGGCGCGTCAACGGTAGAAATCCATCATGTTCAGCTTGCCGCGCGAGATACCGAGTCGACGAGGACAATAATGAGTAAGGTCAGCCGCTTGATTAAATATACCGCGGCGCTCGTCGGCGCCTTGCTGGTCTCGGTCGGCGCCTTGTTCTGGACACACTCGTTGTGAGTCTGATCAATCAAATGCTCACCGACCTGGAGGCGCGCGATATTCCGGTCGGCAGACCCAAAAAACTGGTTTTTGAAGATTTGCGCCCGGCACGACGCAGACGGCGGCGCGCGCGCCCCGGGATTTTGATTCTGTTGTTCCTCGTCATTGCCGTCGCGGGTGCCGTGTATGCATGGGGCGAGCGGGAAACAGAGTTGAGGCAGTTGTATCAACAGGCCTATCAATGGGTAACCGCCCTGCCGGTGGTTGCGGCAAGAAGCGCGCGGCAAAAGGCCGATGCCTCGATGGAGCCCGTTGTTGTTATGGTGCCGCCGCCTAAGCCGGAGAGCAAATCTGCACAAAAGCCGGTGCCGGCTGCAGCTAAAAAATCTCCGCCGGCCAAACCTATTATTCCCGCGGTCAAACCACGCCCGCGCCCGGCCGTGCCCATGGTGGCTGCGGCAAACCGCGATGCAGCTACGCGTAAACCGGAATCCGTCAAAGACGGGGTAATGGATAAAAAAGTGCGGCCGTTAACACAAGAAGAGCAAGCGGAAAACACCTATCGCGCCGCGATTATTGCCCTGAAACAGAGAATGCCCGGCGTGGGAGAAGCGGAACTTAGATCCGCGCTTAGCTATAATCCGGCGCACGTTAAGGCGCGCGAGTTATTGGCAAGCGTGCTGTTGGAAAGCGGACGCTGGCTTGAGGCGCAGCAATTATTGGAACAGGGCATCGAAAAGGCGCCTGAATATTATCCGTTCGCGCAATTATTGGCACGGCTTTATGTCGAGCATGGCGCGGAACAAAAAGCCCTATCCACGCTTGAACAGGTGCGGTCATCGGTGCAAAAAGACCCGGAGTTTCTCGCATTCCTAGCTACGCTTTATCAACGCAGCGGGCGCCACGCCGATGCCGTGCAGGGTTACCGTCAGGCGCTTAGTTTACGGCCGCAGGAAGGCAAATGGTGGGCCGGCTTGGGCATTTCGCTGGAAGCGGAGAAAACCTGGAGCGCCGCGGCCGAGGCGTATAGGCACGCACGCGAAAGCGGCACGTTAAACTCCACACTCACAGGCTACGTCGATCAACGCCTGGCGCAGCTTAAAAACCGCCTCGATTATTGAGGCGGCACGAAACAACTTGAATATGTCCGATCGGCCATTTCCATCACGGCCCTGGTCGAAGCCGCCTTGCCGCCTCAATAATCCTAAAATCCCTATGATTTTCGCTATTGACCCGGCACGCCCAGGCGGTCACTGAGGCCATAAAACGCCCTCGCCGGTTGCCTTCGTTCAAGAGCAATCGTGCCGGGTCAATAGCTCAAGCGCGCGCCGCCAGCCACACATCAACCCGCGCCGCACCGGCTTTGCGCAGGCATGCAGCCAGCGCATTCACCGTATGGCCCGTGGTCATAACGTCATCGACTAACGCGATATGCAAACCCGCTAACGGTTGCGTAACCGCAAACGCGTTGCGCACATTGCGCGCACGTTCTGTCAATGACAGGCCGGTCTGCGGCGGAGTCGCGCGTATGCGTTTTACTGAGCGATAATCAAGCGGGAGCATTAAGCGGCGCGCAATCGGCCGCGCGAGTTCCAGCGATTGGTTGTAGCCGCGCTCGCGCAGGCGCGTGGGATGTAACGGCACGGGCATAATCACATCAGGTTGGGGGAGGACCGATGCCACTTTCGCCGCCATCAGTTCTCCCAGAACGCGCGCATTATTTAACTTACCGGCATACTTTAATCCCTGAATAAGATGATCGATCGGCGGCGCATAGCTAAATAGGGCGATTGCCCGCGCATAGGCCGGCGGCTGTTTTTGGCAGCGGCCGCAGGGTTTTATAGATTCCGAAACAGCGGCGCAGCGCGGACAAGTTTTTCCTAAATGCGGGAGCGATCGCTCACAGCCGTAACAAAAATCCCGGTTTGATTGCATTGGTTGCGCGCATAACAGGCAAGCGGCAGGAAAAAACCAGCTTTGCACAAGATTTAGGCATGTATCCCTTGAAGTCAAGTAAATTGTGGAGTACGCTTTTTTCACCTTGGCAAGGTTGAACGATAGTTTTTTACTCATGGTGCTTGAATGTCAGGAATTAATGACTGTGTAAAGTAAAGTTGACATATGGTGAAAATTTAACCACTATAGAAGAAAGTGCTAAAGAATATTTAGCCTTTACTTATGCAGTACCAGTAGTACCCATAGTACCAGTAGTACTTAGATACGTTATGTAAAAAAGTGGTTGCGGCGGGATTGGCGTATGCGTGGTGGGAGTCGAACCCACAAAACCCGGCTAGGTTGGCCTATTAGAAGTAGGCTGCGTCTACCAATTCCGCCACACGCACACATTGTAAAAGGTGGGCCCGTTTTGGACGCGGGCCCGGTACGATATGTAAAAAACGCCATGTTGACGCATGGCGGCTAGTTTGAAACCCGTTTTGGAGGCGAATTTTCCCCTGGCCCCTCCAATAATACTCGTATTTTCAGCGTGATCAACCATACAGCTTGGGATTTTAAATTGAGGACTAACAAGACTTTGAGTCCCATATCCAAGAAAAAGGCCCCTCTGAAACAAGGAAAGAGGGACTCCGAGCCTAACCCAAGGCATAAGAAAGACTTTAATGACCTTCTGGACTTGGCTGTAAGCCATAAAAGGAAGAAAACTGGGTAATCTGATTTACAAGAAGTGCCCTGAGCCGGATTTAAACCGGCAACCTTTACGTGCGAACGCAATGCTCTATTCAGCTTGAGCTATCAGGGCGAAACTTGTAAAACCCCGGCCCGCTTCCCGAAAGGGAGCGGGCTTTTTGTTGGCCCCGGTACTATACCTTAGCGTTTCGAAACGATGTCAAGGCTTATTTTATAGGTTGATGTCTGTTTAAAAATATGGTACAAGCGGCCTCAACATGGGGGTGGTAATTGGAATCGGATTCAATACTAAATACCTCGGTGGATGCATATTATCCGCCCAATGGACCGGGTGGAGTGACGGTAAAATCATTAAGATTTTCGAAAGAGCATATTCACCTTATCG
>DATGVQ010000128.1:0-13271 GCA_035300145.1 Acidiferrobacterales bacterium
CCGGCCTTCTCAAGCGGCAGATTCTCAAGCTTGGCTATATCATCCTTCGCTTCCGTAATGGTCGCGTCGCATTTTGGGCCAATGACCTCCGCCTCCGGCTGCCATACCTCGCCCGCTTGTTTCGCGTGCGCAACCCCGCCAAGCGTCAGTACCGCGGCGGCAATCAGCTGCAATTTCATATCGCGTCTCTCCTTAGGACGTTCCTTATTTATCGGCCTTGGCGGAACGCATCGCGCTTCGCCGGATCGATATCATAGTACATAAACCTCTGAAAATTGTCGGGATGCGGTTTGAAGCCGGTCACCCATCCTTGCGCCATGTGCGTCCGTATTCTGTGAACGTTGTAGAACCACGGCGCATAAACCGCCACAATGCGACTCATCTGCCGCAACTTGTTATTGCGCTCGGTTGAGTCCGGCATGCTCGCAATGTCGCGATAGAGCCGGTCGAATTCCTCATTCCGGAATCGGGACTCGTTCCCTGGACCGGCATTCGGCCCGTACAGCAGTTGCATGAAATTCTCCGCGTCCGGATAGTCGGCACCCCAGGCGGCGCCCGACAACTGAAACGTCCCGCCTTGCCGCGCCTTGATCGTATCGGAGAACAACATCGTTTCTATTTTGATCCGTATCCCGATGGCGCTAGCGCACTTCACGATCAGCTCGTTCAGTTCGCGTGAGACTCCGCCGGTAGGGCTTAGATAGGTGATGGTGAGTGGCTTACAGCCGGGTAGTTCCCGCCAGCCGTCGTGGTCGCAGTCTTTATATCCGAACAAATCCAATAGTGCTTTTGCGCGCGCCGGGCTGTAAGTACTGAGTACATTTTTGAAATTCGGATCGTAGCCGGTTACGCCCGGCCCGATCGGCGACTGCGCGGGGATCGCCTGGTTGTTGCGGATGACTGCGACCTCCTTCATGACGTCATAGGACATCGCCAGCGCCCGCCGCAACGCGACTTTTTCCGGCACATAACCGCCGACCACCGGATCGTCCAGGTTAAATTGCGTATAAATCACCTCGGAGTCCGGTTCGCGGAACGGGCGCACGCCGCGTTGCGCCAACTTTTTGTCGAGCACCCCGTTCGGCATCGCGATGTGTGCGAACTCCCCGGATACCCGTGGATGCAGGTCCAGTTCGCCGTTCAGAAACGATAACCACGATGCCTGCGACGACTCGATTATTTTTATATCGATCACCCCGACCAACGGCCAGGTCTTGCCGCGAAGTTCGGAAGCGACCTGTTGGTCGACACCTTGCGCGCCTTCCGCCGGTCGATAGCTGACCCCACGATACCTCGGATTTGCTTCCAGCACGATGCGGGATTGGCGTTGCCAGGAACGCAGCTTGTAGGCGCCGGTCCCGACCGGATGGGCGTCGATGTCGTTTCGGTATTTTTCCACCACCTCCCGCGCTACCGCCGCTGCCGCCGGGGCGGCCAGAATATAGGGTAAGTTGTAGTCGGGTCGTTGTAACCGGATCTTCAGGGTATAACGGTCGCTCGCCTGCAATCCCTCCACCGGTTGGTCGTAGTCGAACTTTCCCTTCTTTTTCGCTGCTTCGACCTTTTCGTCTAACCCGATCACCTTGCCCTTGAGCATGAATTCCCAGGGACCTTTGCCGGTCGGATCGACCAACCGCTGCAACGAGTAGGCGTAATCCTGTGCCGTCAACTCACGCTTTCTTCCGTGGAAAGCCGGGTCGTCGGCAAAGTAGATCCCCGGCTTGAGCTTGAACACGAACGTGCGGCCACCGTCGCTGATTTTGGGCAACTCCGCGGCCGTGTTTGGAATCAGCTTCAGCGGACGGGCAAGATAGTCGTAAGTAAGCAGCGGTTCGAAAATGCTGTTCGTGACTTCGAGAGAATAGTGATCGGAGAACTGGGCGGGGTCGAATCCGGTTTCCGCAGCCTCGAAATAGGTGTGGAGGATTTTGCTCATGTCAGCCGCGCCGAAGCACGGGGCGGGCGCGAGCAACGAGACCGCAGCCAGACAACCTCGGATGAAACCCCTACGGACGCGGATCATCGCCGTGCCGACCGGCCGACGCCGGTTACAAAACGAAGCAAGCGATGGTCTTGCTCATAGATCTGGGCGATAAACTCATACTCATTTGCGCTATAAGCGCACGCGGGGTCCGGCTGCCTGGGGCGCCCGGTAAAGGCGGAATAAAAACTATTGCCGGTGGTTGCACTTGCCGGATACGGATTATGCCATGCCGTGGGCATTTTGGCCTAAAATAAACCGCAAGACAAGAAATAGCGGCCCGCAAATAAACCGACGTGGCCGCCCCTCACTGATTCGTACGTAGCGCATAAAACCGGCTGTGCCCTTCATTATCGGAAATTTTCGTTTAATATATGCAAGTTGCCGTGAGAATCAAAAACAATATACACGCTTCTTCGTCATTTTCGCAGAGGCAGCGCGTAAGACTGACATTTTCCGGCCACAAAGCCTTGCGCCGGGTGGCCTATAACAAACAATTTAGAGCGGAGTAATCTATGGGATTTTTATCGGGAAAGCGTGCGCTCATTGTCGGCGCCGCCAGTGAACGTTCGATCGCCTGGGGCATCGCCAAGGCCATGCACCGCGAAGGGGCGGAACTCGCCTATACTTATCAAAACGAGAAGCTACAGTCGCGCGTGGAAAACATGGCGCAGCTAACCGGCACAAACATTATGTTGCCGTGCGATGTCGCAAGCGATGCGCAAATTGAATCGGTATTCTCCCGGCTTAAGGAGCACTGGGACGCGCTGGATATCATCATTCACTCGGTCGCCTACGCCCCGCGCGAACAGCTTGAAGGGTCTTATTTAGACACCGTTACCCGCGCCGGTTTCTTAACCGCGCATGAAATTAGTTCTTACAGTTTCGCGGCGCTGGCCAAGGCCGGACGCTCCATGCTGCAAGGCCGTCGCGCGGCGTTATTGACCTTGAGTTATATCGGCGCGGTGCGCGCTATCCCGCATTACAACGTCATGGGGCTGGCCAAAGCCAGCCTGGAGGCGAATGTGCGTTACCTGGCGCATAATTTCGGCCCGGAGGGTATCCGCGTCAATGGAATTTCCGCCGGCCCCATCAAGACCTTGGCTGCTGCAGGCATTAGCGATTTCAAAAAGATGCTGGACTACTACGAAAAGAACGCGCCTTTACGGCGCAGTGTGACCATCGATGAGGTGGGAAATGTCGCCGCCTTCCTGTGCTCGGACCTCGCATCCGGCATTACCGGCGAGATCACCTATGTCGACGCCGGCTTTAATATTACCGCCATGGGACAAACCTAAGAAAAACAAAAATCCGCCGGGAGCGGATTTTGACCGCTTTAGCGACCCACAGGGACGTGGGAAGGTAGAGCAACGCCGGGAGCAGTTGCCGAGAGGCGCCCGAACAAAAGGTCAGGGATGAATGGCACTACCTTAAGCATTTCCGGCCAGTGGTATACCCCAAGAAAGGCAGAAAAAGCGAGACCAACTCTCCTAAGTTTTGCTCGTCGTGAATGACCAGGGTGCTTAAGGTAGCGCTATTGTGCTCTGACATGAATTCCCTGCTAACAGGGAAAAATACAGGGAATTTCGTAATTATTGACGCCTCCATTTACGCCCTACCCGGCGGAAACCCGCGCCCAGAGCCGATCTCCAGTCATCCCGCCCATTTTGAATACGCATCGGAACAGGAGATAACAGGGAATTAACAGGGAAATGTCACGCGGAGCCAAAAGGCGGTTCAGATAGGAATGGCACTACCTTAAACATTTCTGGCCGTACCCCAAGAAAGGCAGAAAAAGCGCGACCGAATCTCTTGAGTTTTGCTCATCGTCAATGAACCGGGTGCCTAAGGTAGTGCCATTGAGGTTAGGGGTGACTTTTTCAGAGTTTTCCTAATTCTAGTCACAGCCTGTCCGGGTAAATCTTGACGCTGGCGCGCTTGCGCAGGCCGGCTAAATAGGCGGTGTAATATTCCTGCCCTCGGCGGGTTTCGAGCGCCTGTTTAGCTTGGTTTTTAACAGCATCCGCTGCATTACCGTCTTCCACCCGTTTTAAGACAAAAATCGCATAACCCTCCTTTCCCAGTTGGAGGCCGTCATAAACCGGCTTATCCGCGGCCTTGCGCGGCGCCTTGAATACGACCTCTACAATTCGATTGTCTACGCCTGGATGATCTCGCCGGCTGATAGGCTTGGGAACGACCAGTTGCAGGCCTTGGCTGCGCGCAAGCGCAGCGAAAGTGCCCCCCTGTTTAAGCTGTTCCAGCATTTTCACGCCGAATTTTTCCGCTTCCTCTTGGGCTAGCTGCGATTTAACGATTTGCTCTATCTCGGCGCGCACCTGCGATAAGGGTCGAGTGGTTGCCTCGCGATGGGCGAGCACGCGCGCGGCAACGAAAGCATTGGTGCCCGTCTCGATGCTATCGCTGTTGCGCCCTTGCGCGAGCACTTCGGGGGTAAATGCGGCCTCGACAACTTTAGGTTCCGCCGCAATCCCCTTTCCTCCGGCGGAGGAAAACCAATCGCTTTGCAGAATCTGTAAACCCAAAGCCTCTGCCGCCGGCGCCAAACTCTCCGGATGTTCGTAAACTAAGTTTTGCAACTTCTGCGATAGTTCATAAAGTTGCTCCTCGCCTTTGTGCTTGCGTAGAAGCGTTTCCAATTCACTACGCACGCGATTGAACGGCGCGCGTATTTCAGGTTTGATACCGGCCAATTTAATAAGATGGTAACCGTATCGGGTCTTAACCGGCCGGCTCACCTCGCCGGACTTCATTCCGAACAGGACCGATTCAAATTCTTTCTCCAGCGTGCCACGGCGCATATAACCGAGATCCCCGCCCTTGGCAGCGGAACCGGCGTCATTGGAATATTTGCGTGCCAGCGCGGCAAAATCTTCCCCGGATTTAATTTTCTTCTCCATCTCCTGGATCTTGCCAAGCGCACGTTTGCTCTCTTCGGGGCCGGCATTAGCCGGTAACTCAATTAATATGTGGCTCGCCTTGCGCTCTTCAGGCGTAACAAAACGGCTGTTTTCTTCCGCGTAGGCCTTGCGCAGCTCTTCGTCACTAATAGCAACTTTTTTAGTAAGATCCTCGACGGATAAACGGATATATTCGATACGAACCTGTTCAGGAAGCTTGAATTGATCGGTATGGGTCGAATAATAAGTTTCGATCGTATCTTGGGGGACGGTAAGTTTATTGATAAATTTTTGCGGGGTTATCGTCACATAGGCGATCTCACGCTTTTGCGCTTCAAGGCGCAAAAGCGTGGAAATATCGGAAGGAGTGATGATTGCGCTGCGGCTGAAGCCGCTTCTTATTTGCTGGATGAGACTGGTTTCGCGCTTGGTTTTCTCAAACCTGATGACGCTTAAACCGGCATTGCGCAACGCGCTTTCATAAAGCCTTGGATCAAACCGGTTGTCTTGCTGAAATTCCGGCATAGCCTGAATTAATTGGCCTAATTGTGCATCGCTGATGCGATAACCCTGTTTATCGGCATCGCGATTTACCAGCAAATTGTCAATTAAACTATTTAATACCTGCTGTTTAAATTCAGAACTATCAAAGATGCGCGGATCTATGTTTCGGCCGACATACTGTTGTATCATGCGGCGCTGCTGTTCCAGCGCGGCCTTATACGCGTCAGCGCCAATATCAACGCCGTCTACGTCCGCGATCTTGATTTTGGAATCCGATGAAAAATAAGAATTGATTCCCCATAGCGCAAACGGAATGGTGATCAAACCCAGAATAATCCCCGCAATCCAGCCCTGCGTCTTTTCTCGGATGGTAGTAAGCATGGGAAATATTATATTAAATTTTCATTCCAAAAGTTAAATTCAATGAAAAGGGCGGGGCCACTGTTTCAGCCTCGCCCTTTTTATTTACTGGCGGAGTGGACGGGGCTCGAACCCGCGACCCCCGGCTTGACAGGCCGGTATTCTAACCAGCTGAACTACCACTCCGAAGCTTCGCACCCCTGTCAATGAACTTGGTGGGTGCTGAGGGGATCGAACCCCCGACATTCGCCTTGTAAGGGCGACGCTCTACCGCTGAGCTAAGCACCCAGGCCTTCTCGTTTAATAGATTTACTCCTGCCTGGGGTCGAATCCGGAGCGCTACTTTAAGGCATCCTTGAGGCCTTTACCAGCCTTGAATTTTGGATTTCTTGACGCAGCGATATTAATTGCCTCGCCGGTGCGGGGATTGCGCCCGGCGCGCGCGGCGCGCATGCCGACGGAAAAAGTTCCAAATCCAACGAGGTTGACGGAATCGCCCTGGTGCAACGCATTGACGATGCTGTCAAATACCGCCTCCACGGCGCGCGTGGCGGAAGCCTTATTTAACTCAGCAGTCGCTGCGACTTTGTCGATGAGTTCGGACTTATTCATTTTCGTTCCCCTTAATTGGTGTGTGGGTTAAGGCGGCAAGAGCAAAGCTGTGGGGCGCTCCGACAGTTTTATACCAAGCATTAGAAAATATTGTCAAGAAACCAATATTAAAATTAAACTAATGTGTGGTTACCGGGTTTATTTCGTCCGGGTCGGTTTCCTCCGGCTTTTCATCTCCAGGCTGGACAGGCCCGCCATCGGGAGTTTTGCCATCCAGAGGCTCTGGCATTCTTTCCAGCGCTATTTCAAGCACCTGATCTATCCAGCGTAACGGCTTAATATCTAAATAATCACGAATATTCTTCGGAATATCCACCAAATCTTTTTTATTTTCCTCCGGAATTAAAACAATTTTGATGCCGCCGCGATGCGCCGCCAGCAATTTTTCTTTCAAGCCGCCAATCGGTAGAACCTCCCCGCGCAAGGTAATCTCACCGGTCATGGCGACGTCGGCGCGCACCGGGATACCGGTAAGCGCGGAAACCATGGCGGTGCACATACCAATACCTGCGCTGGGGCCATCTTTAGGCGTCGCGCCTTCAGGCACATGCACGTGAAAATCATGGTTTTGATAAAAATTCTCCGGTATGCCGAGCGAAGCGGCGCGGCTGCGCACGACACTCATCGCGGCCTGGATCGATTCCTGCATGACCTCACCTAGTTTACCCGTGATGGTCAGCCTTCCTTTGCCAGGCAATATGGCGCTTTCAATCGTTAACAACTCGCCTCCCACTTCGGTCCACGCCAACCCGGTAACCTGCCCCACCTGGTTTTTTTGTTCGGCCACTCCGTAGCGGAAGCGCCGCACCCCCAGGTACTTTTCCAGGCCCTTGGAGTTAACAATCACCTTGGTGCGCTTTTTATTGAGCAACAGCTCCTTTGCTACCTTGCGGCAAATCTTGGCAATTTCACGCTCTAAATTACGCACGCCGGCTTCACGCGTGTAATAGCGCACAATATCGCGGATACCGCCCTCTGAAATGGTGATCTCATCCTCGCCAAGGCCATTATTCTTTTTTTGCTTAGAAACCAAATAACGCACGGCAATATTAACTTTTTCATCCTCGGTATAGCCGGCCAAGCGGATGACTTCCATGCGATCGAGCAAGGGCGGCGGGATGTTCAAGCTATTGGAAGTGGCGATAAACATGACGTCCGACAAGTCGTAATCCACTTCTAAGTAGTGATCGTTGAACGCGTGATTTTGCTCGGGGTCAAGAACCTCGAGCAGCGCAGACGAAGGATCGCCGCGAAAATCCATGGCCATTTTATCCACTTCATCGAGCATAAATAACGGGTTGCGCACCTTTACCTTGGACATATTTTGAATAATTTTGCCGGGCAAGGACCCGATATAAGTTCTCCTATGTCCACGGATCTCGGCCTCATCGCGCACTCCGCCTAACGACATTCGGATAAACTTGCGATTAGTTGCGCGCGCAATCGATTGGCCTAACGAAGTTTTCCCGACGCCGGGCGGGCCGACTAAACACAAAATAGGCCCCTTGAGCTTGTTCACGCGCTGTTGAACAGCGAGGTATTCAAGAATGCGCTCCTTCACCTTTTCCAGGCCGTAGTGATCGGCCTCGAGTATCTCCTCGGCTTTCACTAAATCTTTGCGGATTTTAGTTTTCTTCTTCCACGGCACATTCACCAGCCAATCGATATAATTGCGCACTACCGTGGCTTCCGCCGCCATCGGCGACATCATTTTCAATTTGTTCAGTTCCGACTCGGCCTTTTCGCGCGCCTCTTTGGACATGCCGGCATGCTTGATTTTTTGCGCCAGCTCCTCGGCTTCGCTTGGCGCATCCTCAAGTTCGCCCAATTCCTTCTGGATCGCCTTCATCTGCTCATTCAAGTAGTATTCGCGCTGGCTTTTTTCCATTTGCCGCTTCACCCGCCCGCGAATGCGTTTCTCCACTTGCAGCAAATCAATCTCCGATTCCATGACGCCGAGAATGTGTTCCAAGCGCGCGCGTATGCTGGGCATTTCCAGAATCTGCTGTTTTTCCTCGATCTTTAGGCTTAAATGCGCAGTGATGGTATCCGCCAGACGGCCTGGATCATCAATGCCGGCGAGTGACGTCAGAATTTCCGGCGGGATTTTCATGTTCAGTTTGACGTATTGGTCAAATTCCGTCAGTACCGAGCGCATCAACGCCTCGCCCTCTTTGTCATTGAGCGATACCGTTTCCAACAGCGCGGCTTCGGCTAGGAAGTATTCGTCGGTCTCCACGAAGCGTTGAATAACCGCGCGCTGTTCGCCTTCAACCAACACCTTCACCGTTCCATCCGGCAGCTTCAGCAGCTGCAATATATTCGCCAACGTACCGATGGCATGGATGTCTTTTTGTGTTGGATCATCGTCGGAGGCGCTCTTTTGCGCCACCAGCATAATTTGCTTGCCGCCTTCCATCGCCTGCTCAAGCGCCTTGATGGATTTCTTCCGGCCGACGAAAAGCGGGATCACCATGTGGGGAAACACCACAACGTCGCGCAGAGGTAGCACCGGCAGATTCATTTGCGAACCGGTAATGATTTGTGGCGAATGTTCCTGCGACATGATGCCTCTCTAGCCCTTAATATCAAAGGCGGTTCACTTTCGAATAAGTTAGCGAGCCTGCGCAAAAGTTATCGGCTTGTTCTACATCAAGCCCCCGATCTTGGCAGGCAACGAGCGGGACTATCAAGGTCTCGTCGAAACCCTTTTGTGGCTTTGATCTTCGTCGTCCGCATAAATAAGCAGTGGCTGGTCATTTTCTGTAATGACGCTTTCCTCGACCACCACTTTTCGCACGTTTTCCATCGACGGCAAATCGAACATAATATCAAGCAGCGCGTGCTCAAGTATGGATCTTAGCCCGCGCGCGCCGGTTTTGCGCTCCATCGCGCGTTTGGCTACCGCGACCAGGGCTTCTTCCCGGATCTCCAAATCCACCCCTTCGAGCTTGAGAAGTTTCTGATATTGCTTCACCAACGCATTCTTAGGTTCGGTCAGGATGCGCATCAACGCCGCCTCATCCAACTCATCCAGGATCGCGACAATGGGCAGGCGTCCGACAAACTCGGGGATCAACCCGTATTTGATAAGATCTTCCGGCTCGGCTGTGCGCAGAATGTCGCCCACCTTTTTCATCTGCGATTTGCTTTTGATGTCCGCACCGAAACCGATGCCGCTCTTCTCGGACCTGTCTTGAATCACTCTTTCCAAACCGGAAAACGCGCCTCCGCAAATGAACAAAATATTGCGGGTGTCAACCTGCAAAAATTCTTGCTGAGGGTGTTTGCGGCCACCTTGGGGCGGAACTGAGGCTATAGTGCCTTCGATTAATTTCAACAGCGCCTGCTGTACGCCTTCCCCGGAAACGTCGCGCGTAATCGACGGATTATCGGACTTGCGCGAGATTTTATCAATCTCATCGATATAAACGATACCAGTCTGCGCCTTCTCGACATCGTAATCGCATTTCTGCAGCAGCTTTTGAATGATATTCTCTACGTCCTCGCCGACATAGCCGGCTTCAGTAAGAGTGGTGGCATCGGCAATGGTGAACGGCACATTTAAGAGACGCGCCAGGGTTTCAGCGAGCAGTGTTTTACCCGAGCCGGTAGGGCCAATCAGCAGGATATTGCTCTTCGAAAGCTCAACATTACCAATCGCATCTTGATGTTCTATGCGCTTGTAGTGGTTGTGCACGGCCACCGCCAATACTTTCTTGGCGTTGCCCTGCCCGATGACGTACTCATCGAGAATGTGCTTGATTTCGTGAGGCTTGGGAAACTTACTTTTCGCCCGGACCGCATCGGCCTCTTCCTGCACCTCCTCGCGAATGATATCGTTGCATAACTCCACGCATTCATCGCACACGAATACCGACGGGCCGGCAATCAGCTTACGCACTTCATGCTGGCTCTTCCCGCAAAACGAACAATACAGGAGCTTTTCACCCTTTCCGTCGTGTCTATCGTCTACCATGCGCAACCTCTTTCACTAGTCGCAAGGGGGTTTGACTTACATTTTAGCACAATTCTTCATTTGCGTTTTTCAATAACCGCGTCGATCAGGCCGTAAGCCACTGCTTCCTGCCCATCCATAAAGTTATCGCGTTCGGTGTCTTGTTCGATTTTTTTTAGGCTTTGCCCGGTATGTTTGACCAGAATTTGATTTAGGCGTTCACGCACCCGCAGAATCTCACGCGCATGAATATCAATATCGGTGGCTTGCCCTTGAAACCCCCCCAAGGGTTGATGGATCATCATGCGGGCGTGCGGCAAACAAAAACGTTTACCCTTGGCCCCGCCGGCAAGAAGTAATGCGCCCATGCTTGCCGCTTGTCCGATACATACGGTATTAACGTCCGGTTTGATAAATTGCATCGTGTCATAAACGGCCATGCCGGCGGTAACCGCCCCGCCCGGGGAGTTAATGTAAATATGGATGTCCTTGTCCGGATTCTCCGATTCCAAAAATAGCAACTGGGCGACTACCAGATTAGCCGTATGGTCTTCCACCGGCCCGACTAGAAAAATGACCCGCTCCTTAAGCATGCGCGAGTAAATATCGTACGCACGCTCACCGCGTCCGGTGGTCTCGATGACCATCGGGATCAAGCCCAAGGCCTTAGGACTTAAAGTGTTAAAATCCGGTGCAGAATTTTTCATCAAGCTCCTTACTTTCCAACCACTGGTTAAACGATCAAGCTGCCCGCATCAAGTCCTGAAAGCTCATGGGCTTATCTTTAAACTGGGCGGACTGCAGCAGCCTATTCACAACCTCTTCCTCTAATATAAGCGATTCCACCTCGGCCAGCCGTTCCGGCTGGGAATAATACCAATTAATAAATTCCTGCGGTGATTCATAAGTCGTCGCCATTTGTGCAATCCGGGCATGGACTCGCTCCGGTGGCGCGGTAATGCCCTGCGCCTTGACTATTTCCGATAGAATCAGGCCCAGGGCGACGCGTCTTCGGGCCTTATCCTTATAGAGGTCCGGATTATTCGGGATCCGATCAGCCGGCACTCGCTGCGCTTCCAAATCAGCGCGGTGAAACCGGAGAAGACGCGCGGTTTCCGTCTCCACCAGTTGCCGCGGCAGCTCGGGCGGGTTGGCCTCGATTAAAATTTTGAACACCTGCTCGCGCAGCAGAGTGCGGATGCGCTCTTCCATTTCTCGTTGCAAATTGGCCAAAACCTCGGCACGTAATGCCTCTATATTACCATTTTCAATGCCTAATTGCCTGGCAAAATCGGTGTCCACCTCGGGCAAAGCAGGCTCGGACACTTGCTTCACGTTAATCTCGAACTTAACCGTCTGGCCGGCCAGGGTGGGATTGTGATACTCCTCAGGGAACTTAAGGTTCAATACCCGCTCGTTGCCTGCGACCGCACCGATTAATCCGGTTTCAAAACCCTCTATCAAGGCATGGGAGCCTAACACGATCGGGAAATTTTTCCCTTTACCGCCTTCGAATTCCTTATCGTCCAGGCTGCCGGTAAAGTCTATGCTTAGTTTATCCCCTTCTTTCGCGGCACGCGCTACGTCTTTCCATATCACCCGCTGCCGGCGCATGGTTTCAAGCGTGCGATCCACATCCTCCGGGGTGACGCTGCAGACAGGACGTTCAATCGCAGCGCCGGTGATATCCAAGTGCTTAATTTCCGGATATACCTCAAATACGGCGGTATATTCAAAATCCTTACCCCGGGCGATGGACTTAGGTTCGATCTTCGGCCCCCCGGCTGGCTTGAGTCCCTGCTTATTCACGGCTTCATAAAAGGTCGACTGAATGAGATCGCCCGCTACCTCTTGCAGCAACTTGCCGCCGTATTGCGCCTCCACCATCTTCATAGGCACCTTACCCGGCCGGAAGCCCGGTAACTTGAGATTTTTGGAAAGACGTTTCAAGCGGTTAGAAAATTCTTGCTCAAACCGCTCGGCCGGAACCGCTATCGTCATCCGGCGCCCAAGATTACCGGTTGCTTCAATGGAAACTTGCATGAGACCTCACACTTTATTAAGGCTTTAACATTAAGGCTTTAACGAAATCATACCTATTCCAGGCGACTAGGCCAAGAATACCCCGCCGAACGGCTGACCCTGGTGCGAAAGGGGAGACTCGAACTCCCACGGGTTGCCCCACTGGAACCTAAATCCAGCGCGTCTACCAATTCCGCCACATTCGCAATGACGCCGTAAAAAGCGAATTATATGATAAAAATCAGGCGCATCGATAAAACTTTCGCTACCTGTATTGTTTGCGGGAAGAATTAGCCGGCATATCGCCGCCGGCTTTGAGGAAGCACAACCATCACTATAGATAAAATGGTGGGCCGTGTAGGGGTCGAACCTACGACCTACTGATTAAGAGTCAGCTGCTCTACCAACTGAGCTAACGGCCCGTAAAACTGGGGTGAGCGATGGGATTCGAACCCACGACAACCGGAATCACAATCCGGGACTCTAACCAGCTGAGCTACGCTCACCATAAATCAAATCATTATATAAAAATTCCCTGGATACCGCTTTTTTGCATGGTGCGCCCGACAGGAATCGAACCTGCAACCTACGGCTTAGAAGGCCGTTGCTCTATCCGGTTGAGCTACGGGCGCATATTTGCCGCTTTTCCATCTCTACGCCGCAATGGGCGTTAAATGGTCGGGGTAGAGGGATTTGAACCCCCGACACCCTGCTCCCAAAGCAGGTGCGCTACCAGGCTGCGCTATACCCCGAAGGCTCAATCTGGAACCGCCCATGGACTTTCCGAGCATCACAAGCGTTCAACCACTTGCAACGGCGGGCCTGCATAAGGCTCGGAAATATACGCGCTGCCCCTACCAGCGTCAATGGAACCGACCGGCTTGGCGCAGGCAGGGAGAGCGTGCGATGATGC
>DATGVQ010000129.1:0-4066 GCA_035300145.1 Acidiferrobacterales bacterium
AGATACCCCTGCCCTGCGGGAGAAGGACAGGATGAGGGCTGTTTTACCAGGATTTTCCCCTCACCCCAGCCCTTTCCCGGTGTATACACCCGGAGGGAGAAGGTGAAAACAATGCGCACTATTTGCCGGCCGGGTCAGTAACTAAGCAAGTCCGTTCGCATAGGCCGAATGGGGAGGAGATAGCTAAGTGAAAAGATTCATTATTGCTTCCGTTCTTTCGCTGATTACATTCATCGGCGGCCATTTGTATAACCGCCGGTGGGATCGCGCGCTGTTGTTTTTCTCCCTGTTGGTGCTGATGATAGCCGGGTTGTATGTAAGTATATCCTTTATATCCTTTGGCCCGTCGAGCATTCCGGGAGAAGGTCGGCCGGAGCAATTTATGTCAGCGATGCAGATTCGTTGGCGCATATTCTTGTTTTTATTAGCCGCTGTCTGGCTTATTAGTGTGATTATCAGCGCTTACGATGCCAGGCAGCCTTCACCGGCATTTCCGACAGAATGGACAAAGGGCGGGATTTTTGGCGCCATTTTCGCAAGCATCCTGAGCGCGGCAATCGGCGTTACCTTTACTGGTTTAGCCACTTTAATGCAGATGCCGGCTAGGTCCAGTATCACTATTCACGCTATTCACGACGATACCGATACTAACTTCACCAACCATGTCTACTTCGGTGGATATCCTAATTCAAGAAGCGAGTTGCCGGCACCGCCGAAGGGCAATGGCTTTCTCCAGGGTCGCTTTATGTATAACGGCGCGCCCGCCGCCAACGTCAGTTTGAAGCTAGCGCTTAACGGGCAATACGAAACCGGTGTGGTGATCACCGACAGGGATGGTGTCTTCACGGTTCGAGTGCCGGTCGGCGCGTGGCGAATAAACCGGCTGGATACCGAGGAATGGAAAGACCGCCCGAAAGATCCGGATTTGATGGTGGTGACAGGCAAAGAGGGCCGCCTTGAGAATGGCACGTATCAAGAAGCGGAATGGTGGCGGGGCCAGGGCCTTGAGGTCGCTGTGACGGAGAAACCGCCCGGCGATTTTGTCACATTCGTGATACGGCCCCTGGTGAAGCTTCAGTGGCCGGCGAAACGCCGAGAGGCCGTACCCGCGTCGGCCGCAAAGGATATTATCCAATGGGATATCTATCCGGGCGCGACCGATTACCGGGTATCGATATCGGAGCTCAAAAGAGAGGGCCAGACCACCCAAATTATTCCGGTAGCGGCAAGACTTTTAACCGGAACGACACGGCTTGCGCTGAAGGATATCAAGGCGGTAGCGAGTGTGGGGCAAAAACACGAGTATGAAGTGGAGGTGCGTGCGTTTGCGAAGGACGGCGGCTTTCTCAGTAAATCCGATCAGCACTTTGAAGGACACCGTTTTGATCTAACCGATCACCTGCTCGTGGCGGATGTCGACACGCGGATGTTGGGCGGGAATTTCACTGATAAAGAATTTTCCGAGCTGCATAAAAACCAGGCCCGTTTTACCGCAGTCGAAGTCTTGATCGAAGACGGCCTGCTTACCGAAGCTGAAAAACTCCTGGCGAAGGTCACCGGCAAGGCAGAAAAAGGCCGGAAGAAAGCGCTCACTGGTTATCTGTTCGCCATGCGAGGGAACTGCGCGCAGGCCAAGATCCTCCTCAACGAAGCCCAGGCGGAAGGCGGAACGATCTGCTTGCCGGGGTGTTACTGGGGCAAGTGCGCTGCGCAGAAATAAGATTCGTGTGGCAACCGCACAACTTAACCCGCCTAATGCCCATGCGTCCAAAGTGAAGGTAGTTCGAAACAGCTCCGGGAACGACTCTGGCGTGGTAATCGAAAGAGGGAGATTTTAGGGTAGAATCGATACTTTTGTTTCCCCGCAGGGTTTATCCGGACAACGGCGCATGTTGCGATTGACTGAAGTTAAGCTGCCTCTCGATCATCCCGAAAGCGAGATCGAGGCGGCCATTCTTGCGCGCCTTAAGATCGGCGCGGATGAGCTCGCCGGCTACTCGATTTTTCGCCGCGGGGTCGACGCCAGGAAGACCGCGGCCATGGTCTTTATCTATACGCTCGATGTTGCGGTGAAAGACCAGGCGGCGCTGCTTAAGCGGCTGCAAGGCGAGCGGCATGTCTCCATCACCCCGGACACAAGCTACAAGTTGGTTACCAAGGCGCCGGCCACGCTTACGCGCCGGCCGGTGGTGATCGGCTTCGGTCCGTGCGGGCTGTTTGCCGGTTTGATACTGGCGCAGATGGGTTTCCGCCCGATTATTCTGGAACGCGGCAAGGCGGTGCGCGAGAGGACCAAAGATACGTGGGATCTTTGGCGCAAGTCGGTGCTCAACCCGGAATCCAATGTGCAGTTTGGCGAAGGCGGTGCCGGCACCTTTTCCGACGGCAAGCTTCACAGCCGGATCAAGGACCCGCGTCACTTTGGGCGCAAAGTGTTGACGGAGTTCGTCAAAGCCGGCGCCCCGCCGGAAATCCTGTATGTGAGCAAGCCGCACGTCGGCACGTTCCGGCTGGTGGCGATGGTCGAGCGCATGCGCGCGACCATTCAGGGCTTGGGCGGAGAAATTCGCTTTGAAAGCAAGGTCGCGGATATCGATATCGAAACGGGCGGCGGCCAAATGCCCGGCCAGGTGCGCGGTGCGGTGCTCGCGGACGGCGAATATATCGCGACCGATCACGTCGTGCTCGCGGTCGGCCACAGCGCGCGCGATACGTTCCAGATGCTCCACGACCGCGGCGTCTATGTCGAAGCCAAAGCTTTCTCCATCGGTTTTCGCATCGAGCATCCGCAGTTGCTGATCGATCGTGCGCGCTTCGGTAACAACGCCGGGCACCGGCTCCTCGGCGCCGCGGATTACAAACTGGCGCATCACTGTCGCAATGGCCGCTCGGTCTACAGCTTCTGCATGTGCCCCGGCGGCACCGTCGTTGCCGCCGCCTCGGAACCCGGCGGCGTCGTCACCAATGGCATGAGCCAGTATTCGCGCAATGAACGTAATGCCAACGCCGGTATCGTCGTCGGCATTACGCCTGAGGATTATCCGGGGCATGCGCTCGCCGGCATTGCCTTCCAGCGTCATTGGGAAGCGCGCGCCTTTGAGGCCGGCGGCAACAATTACTGCGCGCCGGCGCAGCTGGTCGGCGATTTCATTGCCGGCCGGCCATCGACCGCGCCGGGCTCGGTGCTGCCGTCTTATACGCCCGGCGTGCGGATGACAAACTTAAGTTCCTGTGTGCCCGATTACGCCGTCGCGGCGATACGCGAGGCGCTCCCCGCGTTCGACAAACAGATCAAAGGTTTCGCCATGGACGACGCCGTGCTTACCGGGGTCGAGACGCGCACATCGTCCCCGATTCGCATCACGCGCAACCAGGAATATCAGAGCCTAAACACACGCGGGCTGTTTCCGGCGGGGGAGGGCGCAGGCTATGCGGGCGGCATTCTTTCCGCCGCCGTGGACGGGATCGAGGTGGCGCAAGCCGTGGCATTGAGCATGGTCGGGAAAGCAACAGCGCGCGATGCGCTATGCCGCGAGGGATAACCCTACGCTTGCTACACCCAATCCTGAATAGATAGCTTTAAAGTATGTGTTTAGAGTAATCGGGGTATAGTAGCAGTGGAGTCGCATGGTAAATGTTAAAAAAATATTCTGTTATGGTTGAGGGTAAGAACATCCATTTGAATCGTGGTCAGATGGGGTTTTTCACAACTCGCCGGGTCGAGGCAATAAGCAAACGCGAAGCTGAAGAAATAGCCATTGAGCTCATTAAGCAAGAACTTGAGACACTTGGTGTATTGTGCAATTCGATCGGAGATCCGCCTACTTTCGTAATAGAGAAGGTCGATGAAGTTGATTCGTTCGGCGACTTTGTTACGCCGGGCAAGGGTTTTACTCTTTTCCCGGAGGGACATTAGGCAACAGACCAGAATTGCAACGAAGAGGGATATCGTGTATTAGTCCGGTAGGTTGCTGGGTAAGCCAATGCCAATAACGACGCTTCAGTTCAAGCTGCCGTCCTTCTACGATCTCAGTGCGACCTGCCACGCCCACGGGTGGAGGTATCT
>DATGVQ010000130.1:0-10074 GCA_035300145.1 Acidiferrobacterales bacterium
AGAAGTCCGCGCGAGCTCCAACACCATCACCGTCGCCGTCAAAGAAATCGCGGTCGGCAACAGCGATCTCTCCCAGCGCACCGAGGAGCAGGCCTCGAGCCTGGAAGAAACCGCCTCCAGCATGGAAGAGCTGATCTCGACCGTCAAGCAAAACGCCGACAACTCCAAACAAGCCAATCACCTGGCGTCGAGCGCGAGCCAGGTGGCGATCAAAGGCGGCGATATCGTCGGCAAAGTGGTAGTGACCATGGATCTTATTCACGGGAGCTCCAAAAAGATCGTCGACATCATCAGCGTGATTGAAGGCATCGCCTTCCAAACCAACATCCTATCGTTAAATGCGGCGGTCGAAGCCGCGCGCGCCGGGGAACAAGGGCGCGGGTTTGCCGTTGTCGCCGGCGAAGTGCGCAACCTGGCGCAACGTTCCGCCGCCGCCGCCAAGGAAATCAAAGCCTTAATCGACGATTCCGTCGGCAAAGTCAGCGACGGCACTAAACTAGTCGAAGAGGCCGGGCGCACCATGGACGACATCGTCGTGAGCGTCAAAAAAGTCAACGACATCATTGCCGAAATCGCCGCGGCGTCGGAAGAGCAGACCTCCGGCATCGAGCAAGTCAATCAGGCCATCTTGCAGATGGACGAAGTGACCCAGCAGAATGCCGCGCTGGTCGAGGAAGCATCGGCGTCGGCGGCGGCGTTGGAAGAGCAGGCGACGAATCTCAACATGGCCATCAGCTTATTCAAGCTCGGTGGCGCTGAACAGATCCAACCGGTTAGCCCCCACTACAACGGGGCCGAAGCGGCACCGGTTGGCAACAAGAAAAGGAAACTGCCCGCGACCCGCAAGCCCGGTTCACCGGCCGCTGGGCGTACCCCGGTGCGACCAGTAAAAGTGGCTGGGCCCAATGGCGATTGGCGGGAGTTTTGACACAAGTTTAATTAACCGATGAGGGCGGGGAAATGCGTAAAATCGTAGTTGTATTATTTAGCCTGTTATTGGTCCAATCGATTTCCGCGGCTGATGTTTATACGGTGCCAGCGAAAGCGGAAGCGATGTTGGTAAAGGCCGTGGCGTATTTAAAGAAGCATGGCAGACAGAAAGCCTTTAGCGAATTTAACAATCCAAAAGGGCAATTTTCAGACAAAGACTTATACGTCTCGGTAGTTGATCTTACAGGAAAAGTGCTTGCTGATGGCATCCATACAAAAAGGGTTGGTAAGAATATTTCCCAATATGAAGTTGACGATGAAGTTGATCATGAAGAGGACTTTTTTGAGAGAGTGGATGACCTGATAGTAGTTTGTAGCCCTTACAGCGGATAACCGCTGTTTAGGCCAAACGGCCCAATGGGCTGCTTGTCTCAGAGGATCAGGCATGACAAGAGACAAGCAGTCCATTTTTATTGAAGAATCTTCCGTAACTGACGAAGCCTACATTTTAAAAATGATATCTGGAAATATCAATAATTGGGATAGAAAGCGGGAATTCAAATTCACGCCGCGCGACTTTTCTCATGTTCAGAAATTGATTTATGAGTACGCCGGTATTCATCTCAGGCAAACCAAGCAGCACATGGTGTATAGCCGTTTGGTCCGGCGTTTGCGCGCAACCGGCGCTAAAACGTTTGAGCAATATCTGGTGTCGTTGGACGACAAGAGCAATGGCGAGTGGGAAAATTTTGTGAATGCACTGACTACAAATTTGACTTCTTTTTTTCGGGAATCACATCATTTTGATATTTTGGCCGACCATATTAAGACGACGGTAATCCCGAATAAGAAACGCTATCCGGTTTCACTGTGGTGCGCGGCCGTGTCCACCGGGCAAGAGGCCTATTCCGCCGCCATGACGATGGTAGATCTATTTGGTTCATTCACCCCGCCGGTGAAAATTTTGGCTACCGATCTCGACACGAATGTTCTGCAAAAGGCGCAGCAGGGCATTTATCCTGTGGAATGTTTGGAAAGAATTTCGCCTGGGAAAATCAAGCGTTTTTTTCTTAAAGGCACCGGATCGTATGCCGGTTTTGCCAAGGTACGGCCAGAACTACGATCGATCGTTACTTTCCGGCAAATGAATTTATTGGATGAGACCTGGCCTTTAGACCGGCCGTTCGATGCGATTTTTTGCCGCAATGTCATGATTTATTTCGACAAACCTACCCAATATAAAGTGTTAGAAAAATTCGTGCCGTTGTTAAAGGCCGATGGCCTATTGTTTGCGGGCCATTCAGAAAGCTTTCATCACGCTACCGATCTATTCGAGATGCGCGGTAAAACCGTTTATAGATTGGCGCGCGGGACAACGGTGCGTGAAAAGGTAACAGGATAATCCTTGGCTGCTATGAATCATAAAGAAAATAAGAATTTGTCCCCGAACGGTATTTATATGGACCGCGAATTCGGTTTGCGCGCAACAAAAGTATTGCCGGGAAAATATTTTGTGACCGACAGCAATATTTCGATTGTAACGGTGCTAGGTTCGTGCGTCGCGGTCTGCATGTGGGATCCGGCAAATAAAATAGGCGGCATGAATCATTTCATGCTGCCGGTGCATAGTAACGGCCAAGCTATTGATTTCAGTCCATCCGCCCGTTACGGCGCCTATGCAATGGAGATTCTAATCAACGACTTATTGAAAATGGGGGCCGTGCGCAAAAATCTGGAGGCGAAGGTATTCGGCGCCGGTAAGGTGCTAAGCGGCATGAACGATATCGGCGAGCGCAACGCCAGTTTTGCGCTGGAATATCTGCGGCGAGAAAAAATACGCATCACGGCACAAGATCTGGGAGGCAACTACCCGCGCAAGGTGCATTTTTTCCCCGCAGGCGGGCGTGTATTGGTGAAGTTACTGCGCAGCCAGTATAGCGATGCCATTGCCGTTGAAAAGGCCTATGGCCGCCAGTTGGATAACACCCAAGTAGGCGGGGACGTGGATTTATTCCAATAACCCAATAACAGAAATTGAAATATTTATATGCCTATTAAGGTATTAATCGTCGATGACTCCGCGCTCATACGTCAGCTATTGACGGAAATTATCAATAGCCACGCAGATATGACGGTGGTTGGGGTGGCGCATGATCCGTTGATGGCGCGGGAACGCATCAAGACATTAAATCCAGACGTGATCACGCTCGATATCGAAATGCCCAAGATGGATGGGCTGGCATTTCTGGAAAAGCTGATGCAACTGCGACCGACGCCGGTAGTAATGATATCGTCTTTGACGGAAAGGAACGCCGGCGTGACTTTGCGCGCGCTGGAGCTGGGCGCGGTGGATTTTATTACTAAACCCAAACTCGAAATCGGTGAAGGCATTCAAGCCTACAGCGAATTGATCGCGGAAAAAATCCGCATCGCCGCCAAGGCCAAGCTTAGATGTTCTTCGAGATCTATGCCGAATCCACGTTATTCAGCGGATGCGGTATTACCGTCTCTTTTGAATAACTCCGCTTCGATTACCGGGAAATTAATCGTCATCGGCGCCTCCACCGGCGGCACCGAGGCGATCAGGGAAATTCTGGAATGCATGCCGCCCGATTGCCCGGGCATCGCGATCACGCAACATATGCCGGAGGCCTTTACCCGCGCCTTCGCCCAGCGCTTGGATAACACGTGCAAAATAAGAGTCAAAGAGGCGGAACAAGGCGATCGAGTGCTTGCCGGCCACGCTTATATTGCGCCCGGGCATTCCCATTTGTTGTTAAAACGTAACGGAAAGAATTATGTCACGGTTTTAAATCAGGGACCGCCGGTGAATCGGCATCGCCCAGCGGTGGATGTGCTGTTTCGCTCGGTGGCTAATTGCGCCGGCAAGAACGCCATCGGCATTATTCTGACCGGCATGGGCAGCGATGGCGCCGCCGGCATGCGCGAGATGAAGCAGGCCGGCGCTTACAACCTGGCGCAGGACGAATCCAGCTGTGTGGTATTCGGTATGCCTAAAATGGCAATTGAAGCCGGGGCAGTAGATAAAGTGTTACCTCTGCGCGAGATGGTCTCTGAAGTATTGGCTTATCTTAATAAAATCTGAAAAAGTCATCCCTGACGTTTTTGTTCGGCGCCTCCCTGCGCCAAGCAAAGATGGCGGCACTTTCTGCGCTGCGCTTTCCGGCTGCGCTTGGCGGGAGGAAGGTCCATCCTTATAATGCCGCCTCGCCCTAATGCCGCAGGAACCTCCGACTTGGTCAGAGGCCCGTTAATTCTTCGATAGTGCGCGCGCCGTCGGTTAAATAAAGGCGATTAATGGTAAGGCAAAGGTTGCTCGATATGCGCCTGCATCGCCTCGATGGTTTTCTGCTGGTTCTCAAGATCTTTCTTCACTTTTTCCAATTCCGCCACGCGCTCACTTAAACTATCGAGATTTTCCTGAACCTTCTTCAGGTTATCGATGCGCTGGTCCATCATCATTTTGTGGTCCCGGAGCTGTATGAATAAGGGTGAAATGATGGCTTGAAACCAATTTTTTGCGCTGGTGTTGGCTTCGTTAAACGCATTGCGCGCGTGGCTGACCAAGGTGATGAAGAATTTCTTGATGACGAAGTGTTGTTCGGTAATAGCCAGAACCGGGCTATTGCGGAATGTCTCACCTTCGGCTTGAGTGCGTTTCAGCTCATTACCGTAGGGAGTCAAGGAAAAAGCGGCCGGCTTTAATTGGGTGAATCCATATTCAGTATGAAATTTATGGTAAATGCTTTCCACCGCATTCTTAATCTGTTTAGCCTGTTTGTCCGCCTTTTCCATGGCTGCGACCGCGCCGGCGAAAAATGAAACAATACCGAGCCTGAGCCCGTTCGTCGTCCAGCTGTCCTGCATTTCGCGGCGTGTCTTTGTGATCAGTTTATCGCACTGATCCATGCTTAAATAGCTAAACAGAATTTCCGCCTGCTGCGCCAGTAACTCGCGCGTCGTCTGAAAACCTTGTAATTCCTTATCGTATTTTTCTTTTTCCTTGCGCAATTCGCTGACGGTAGCGCGTATTGCATCCAGATTTTTCCCACCCAGGTTTTTAAGCTCGGTTAACTGATCATTAATTGCTTTTAGCTTCCCCGCCACGAGCGCCGCTGTGTTCTGGATATGCCCGCTGATTTCGCGAATCAGCTTTTCGCGTATGAGCTTATGTTTTGCCGGCAAGATCTCCTGAGCCAGTTTATCTTCCAGCGCCAGCAAACCGCTTTTATGCAACATGGCTTCATCGGTTTTAATTTTTCCGATTAAGCCCTTTTGCGCCGAAACCGCGAAGATGCTGGTTTTATTAATACCAAGGATGCTCGCGGTCTCTTCCACTTGGCGCGCGATACTAGCTGAAATCTGGTTTTCGTCTTGCAGCTCATCCCAGAGAAAGTCGATTTTATTGAGTATGGCAAGCTTGCCGTGGTCTTTTCCTGTCACCATACATACGTGGTTATTCCATACTTCGAGATCGGATTTGGTAACCCCCGCATCCGCCGCCAGGATAAACAACACCGCATGCGCCTGCGGCAATGTGCTGAAAGTAAGTTCCGGCTCGGTGCCGAGAGAATTGAGCCCCGGCGTATCGAGCACCACCAGTCCCTGTTTGAGTAAAGGATGGGGAAAATTAATAATGGCATGGCGCCAGACCGGCACGTCGATCATTTCATTATTGCTCGGTATCGCGCCATTAACAGATTCATAAAGCCCTAATTCCTGGGCTTCGCGCAAACTGACTTTTTTGGTCCGCATAATTTCTTGGAACGCCTCGCTCACTTCTTGCGGAGCGTGCGGCTTATGGATATGCAGTGTGGTCCAGTGGATCGGGGCGTGTTTGTATTCAGCGATAGTGACGGTGGTTTTGCGGGTCTCTATCGGCAGTAGTTTAATGTAAGGGTCCTGCTTTTCGTCGTATAACAACTCAGTGGGGCACATGGTCGTGCGTCCCGGCGCGGAAGGCAACAGGCGCTGTTTGTAATCCGCGAAGAAAATGGCGTTGATCAGCTCCGTCTTGCCGCGCGAAAATTCCGCGACGAAGGCGAGGACGAGCTTGTCGGATTTTAGGCTCTCGATCAGCTCACAAATTTGTAAATCCTGCTGTCCGTCGCTGAGGCCCTGTCGTTCAATCCAGGCCTGATAATCGACTATGCTGGATACTACGCCGTCACGCCATTGTTTATAGTCGCGTAAGCGCTGATCAAAGCTGTTGGCAGGCATGGCGTTCTTTCCGATCCCGTTTGGTTTATCGCAATAAAAAGCGGTTGCAAGGCGGTATTTTTGCCGCGTTGCAATGCTCACTAATATATTAGCTGTTTAAAGCAAAACTTGGGCCAAACTGGTCGATGGGGGGGTGAAGGAGGCTAAAAAAATTAGCGTATTAAAGCCAGGCCGATATCGGTCGTACAAGCTCTTAACAAAATAGTAGTTACTTACGCAAGACTTAGGCCAAAATCACGGTTGCCTCCCGAAGCGGCGGCGTCTATAAGCACCACGCGCCGTAACGGGCAAAGGCCAGGGTGAGAGCGGCTGACCGAGAGGCGTACCGTTAAAGGTGCAAACATTTTTTCATTCCCGACCCGTGCCTCACACCTTGATCTTCCTTGCTTCCCTGCTACCATCACTAAAGAATGATCGGTTAGCACAGGGTGTTGTCATTCCCCTTATTTCACTTTTGCGGGGACAGATTTCAAGGGGCGCAACGGTCGAAACGCCGCAGATATCGTTATCCGGCCGTACACAAGGGCGAACATGAACATGTGGAAAACTGTCGTTGCTTCTATTTACTTACTTCTAGCCGCGTTTTTTGAGAACGCATTTGCCGCGCAAACACTGATAACATTCGCCGAGTTCGCACCTTCGGGCGAGGAGGTAGTAATCGATTTTCAATACGAACCACTGGGTGTTCTATTTCGGGCCGGAGTGCTCATAGGTAGCACGGACGAGATACCTAATTGTAAAACGATACCCACACACCTTAACAACAGCATATACCTGCTTCCAGAACCTCCAGGCCTTCGTTGTAGGCCTATCTTCAATGACGAATCATTTCCTGACGTGCGAATCATTAGCCGATTCGTTGATAGCGAGAATCCATTCGCAAGAAATATCTATGCACGAAAGGTCTCGTTTGATCTCATGATTGCAGTGGGCTCTGGAGCTACCATTCGGACCTTTAATGCAACTGATCAGCTTACAGATAGCGTGTCCTTGCAAGGTGGAGGGTTACATCGTGTAATGTTAAACGGAATTATGCACAAGATTACTATCGACGTGCCTGATGGTAATGCAAAGTTCGCCATCGATAATTTTAGCTTCGAATTGTTTAAACTTATTATCGAGCAGCCGAGCAATAACCAGATCTTTCGTTTGACGAATAACAATTTTCGGGAAACGGACGTTTTTTATAAGACCAACATCATGGATCGGCGCGTAGAATTCGTTAATAACATCGAGTATGCCACATCCGGCAACAAAGGACAGATTTCTCTCCCGCCACCGGAAAATTTCAACGGATCGCCCACCGATCCTATCAAGCGTGTCTACACCGCCAAAGGCGGAAAATCTACGGTGAATGCGTCGCTTACCGACAGCGGCATTAAGGCCGTTGCCAAACCCGTTACATTTTTCATCGTCGGAAGCGCAATACCGGATGCTGATATCACGGCGCGCCTTGTTTCATTGTATGCGCATGGTGCCACACCCAACCTTCTAACCGGAATTGCGGCGAAGGAAAGTAGCTACGCACAGTTCACTGATCGCCCGTTATACGGGGTTGCTGCAAGATGGCCAACGGAGAACGATGATGGCGGCAGTCATATTGGTTTGATGCAGGTTAAGACGACGTACGACCGTGCCTGGGACTGGCATGCGAACACGGAAGAAGGCAGGCGGCTTTTTATGCGGGATAAACTCCCGGCGGCTACCCGCAATGAGCGGCGTATCCGGAACGGCGACGCCAAAGACAATATCCCGGGTCATCCTGGCCTTCGACAGTTGACCGATGTCGAACTCGAAAATATGGCCGTACTGTTGTATGGCCCCTGCGCTCCCGGACCCGATGCTAGACCGGACGAATGTCCGGGTGCGCGGGTGACTACGCTCGCGGAAAAGGTAGCGAGGCAATACTACGCGCCTGCCTGTCAAGGCGGTACTATCGTTCAGCAACACAACGATCTTCTCTGCCAAGGCGGCTCATGGGAATGGGTCGTCAATACGGCCGGGAATTCAGGTGGCGTTAAATATGTCGACAGCGTCCGATCCAAGATCATACCAAAGTAAGGGCACCAAGGAGTATCCAATGAAAATGCTTAAACCGATCTCCATAACAGGCATTCTGGCCTTGGCTTTTTCCGCTTCCACCGCTTTCGCTGTTGCCGGTCCATGGAAAGACCCGATCTCAACCGCCGACTGGAGCATCAAGGCCAAGCCTTCAGTAATCGAACGAGGCTTCAGCAAAAAGGACGTGGCGCAATTCCTGGATAACTGGAGGGATACCTACAACGACGACGATCCGGAAATGGCCGAACCGCCGTTGGACCCGGAACGGGTTGACGACTTCAAGTGGCTCGACATTGACAAAGACGGCGTCTATGAACTTTTTGTGACGTATTATGAAAACCGAACTGTTGCACCCAGCATCTACAAGTCGGTGAACGGCAAGAAATCCGTACTTCAGCATGTGTCAGGGATGGTAGGCCGTAGTATCGACAAAGCGCTGGAAGACCTGGACGGAGATGGGGTGCCGGAATTGATAATTCAAAAATCAGCGGCGGCCGGATCAAGCGTTTTATTGGGCCTAAATATTCCTCGACCGATCTGGACCGCCGTCTACCGATGGAACGGACAAAAATTTGAGGATGCGAGCACAAGTTTTAAGGATTTCTATCTCAAGCGGCTGTTGCCTCAAGTAAAAGAGCGCCTGCGCGAAATTGCCACGCCGCCGCGTAATTATGCACAGCTCACGCCGGAAGAACGAGTTTCGTTTCAGACCAGTCAGGAAGTGGAGCTTGCGACACAATGGGTTATCCACGACAAAATCCTGCGCTTTACCGGCGAAGACGCGCGTGCCGGCATCAACCGGGCACGTGAGTGGACGAAAAGCCCGAATCGTGAGCTAAGAATTCTTGCTGTTGATGTATTTAAGGATGCTGGATTAGACACTTATATCGCCGACGTTCAGTTGCTCGCCTCGGATGCCGACCCCTATGTATCAGAGTATGCAAAAATGGTTTTAAAAGCGTCTTCCGGAAAGTAGTCGAGGAAGGGGTCGTGAGCGATCAGCGTCATCTGTCCCGTAGTGCAAATTGGGTAGTCAGCCTTCTGGGCTTACTGGTTTCCGCCGTGTCCGCCGCCGACGCTTGGAAAGACCCGATCTCAACCGCCGACTGGAGCGTCAAGGCGAAGCCATCGGTGATCGAGCGCGGTTTTGACAATGATGCCATGGCACGATTCCGGGACAATTTCATGGGGGTGGATAGGGATAAGCTGGGACCGGAGGACGACGATCTGCCGACTAAACCAGGGCAAATTGGCGACTTCAAATGGTTCGACATCGACAAAGACGGTGTCTACGAGTTATTCGTGACATCTTCTGCGTCGCGCGCTTTTTACGGTGGGCCCAGCATTTACAAATCGGTAAACGGCAAGAAAGTGCTACTCCAGAGAATCGGCGGTTGGCCGCCGAATCAGCGTATCGACGAGGCGCTGGAGGATCTGGACGGAGACGGTACACCGGAACTGATTATTCATCAGTCCCTCAGCACTTACCGCGGTGTGATGACTGCCGACATCTGGACCGTCATCTACCGATGGAATGGAAGATAGTTCGAAGACGCGAGTGCCCGCTTCAAGGACTTCTACCTGAAGCGTTTATTGCCGCAAGTAGAAGCACGTATTCGCGAGATTGCAGCACAATCACCGAATCCGGCAAGACTCACGGCGGAGGAACTGCTCAAAGACCAAGCCTTGCATGAAATTGTACTTGCGATGCAATGGGTAGTCCACGACAAAATCCTGCGCTTTACCGGCCAGGATTCACGCGCCGGCATTGATCGGGCGCGCGCATGGACGAAAAGCCCGAATCCTGAATTAAGAACTCTCGCTGCCGATGTGTTTGCTGAC
>DATGVQ010000131.1:0-52903 GCA_035300145.1 Acidiferrobacterales bacterium
AAGCGAGGAATCTGACCGCAATCAACTTGATCAGAGCTTCCCTAAGCTAACCAAGGTAAGCTAAGGCGATCTCGCCGGACGTTGATTTGAAGGCTAATAAAAATATACGCTAATTATTTAGGACAACTTCTATGAAATTCATATTGCGTTTTACCGGCCTGGCATTCTTTGCCGCGCTGCTCGTTGGTATTGCCGCCGGCGCGCTCGCCCAAAATTATCCCACTAGCCCAATCCGCTTTATTGTGCCATTCCCGGCAGGAGGGTCTACCGACGCGCTGGTGCGTACTATATCGGAAAAACTTTCGGAAAACCTGGGTCAGCCGGTAGTTATCGATAATCGTCCCGGCGCCGGCGGCACGATTGGTTCGGGCATAGCCGCCAAAGCTGCGCCTGACGGCTATACCCTGCTCATGGGCACGAGCAGCACGCATGCTGTCGGTCCCAGCGTTTATAGCAAGATCCCCTACGACGCGGTCAGGGATTTTGCGCCGGTTAGCCTGGTCGCGTCTTCTCCAAATATCGTTCTGGTTAGCCCGTCGCTGCCGGTCAAGTCGATTAAAGAACTGATCGCCCTGGCTCAATCCAAACCGGGCCAATTGAATTTTGCTTCTCCCGGGAACGGCACCCATACGCACCTGATCACAGAAATGTTCAATAGCATGGTCGGCGTCAAGATGGTACATATTCCCTACAAAGGCACCGCCTTAGCGCTGCCGGATTTATTGAGTGGACAGGTATCGTTGATCTTTGAAAACGCGCTGGCGGCATTGCCATCCGTTAAATCCGGACAGTTGCGGCCCTTAGCCGTAACCAGCGCCAAACGTTCCTCTCTGGTTCCGGATTTGCCCACCGTGGCGGAAGCCGGTGTCCCCGGCTACGCATTCACTCAGTGGTTTGGCATCTTAGTGCCGGCCGGTACTCCCAAGAAAATCATCGCACGGCTCAATGCCGAAACAATCAAGGTATTGAATATACCGGAAGTAAAAGAGCGCCTGTTAAACCTGGGCGCGGAAGTGATCGGCAGTACGCCGGATGAATTCGCCGCCGTCATTAAAGCGGATATGGCAAAATACGCCAAGGCGGTGAAGGAGGCTGGCATCCGCGTGGATTAATCTTGTGATTGCAAGTTAACACAAAAAACCTTCGAGGATATTTGCTTGAAGCCCAATAAAAATGAACGCCTAACATATCATAAAAACGGAAAAGCGCCCCGCATTAGTGGACGTTGTTACGCAAAATAGATAAGCTGTAACCCAACCGGGCAGAAAAATTCGGACGACGAACTAAGTTATGTTAGCGAAGCCGGTATAACGCCGTCTTGATTTACGAAAACCGGCGTTGTGAATGATTACAATATATTTAGTAGAGAAGAGGATTTATGCCGGCACACGGCGGTGGCGTAAAAATATCGACCCTCGTATTTGTCCTATTCGCTGGCAGCGTCACCGCTGCGCCGATAACACCGGATACCCGTACCATGGCCTCCACCTGCGCGGCCTGCCACGGCACCAACGGCCAAAGCGCCGGCGGCATTCCCACCCTGGCGGGGTTGCCGAAATCTTACTTCATCAAGCAAATGCAAGACTTTAAATCGGGGGCGCGCGCGGCGACGGTGATGAATCGTCACGCCAAAGGCTACAGCGATGCACAAATCGAACAACTGGCCGAATACTTTACCGCGCAGAAAAGGCGGCAGCCGCAACCTTAAACCGGCGGTTGTGGTGGTAAGTTAAGGGGACTATGTCATTGGATCGCAGACGTTTCTTGCAATTGGCCGCGGGCGCGGCCGTGGGCGTTACCGCTGTAACCGGGCGCTCAACTATTCTTGCGCAAAAAAAAGCGCGCGTCGTGGTCATCGGTGGCGGTTATGGCGGCGCGACCGCCGCGAAATATTTGCGCATGTGGGGCGATAACATCGAAGTAATTTTGCTGGAGCGCAATTCCACGTTTGTATCCTGCCCTCAGAGCAATCTGGTGCTGGGCGGTAGCCGCACCGCGCGCGACCTTACGACTGATTACAACTCGCTGGTTAACAAGTACGGCGTTAAATTTATCCAAACTGAAGTAACGGGTATCGACGCCCGGGCACGGGCCGTGGCATTAAAAGACGGCAGCCGCTTAAGCTATGACCGGTTGATCCTCTCCCCCGGCGTTGATTTCATGTACGAGACCATCCCCGGTTTAAATAATGCCGCTGCGCAAGAAAAATTTTTGCATGCCTGGAAGGCCGGGCCGCAGACCGTGGCCTTGCGCAAACAACTGGAGGCGATGCGAAACGGCGGCGCGTATGTATTAAGCATACCGAAGACCCCGTACCGCTGCCCGCCGGGGCCGTATGAACGCGCCTGCCAGGTGGCGTTTTATTTCAAGCAAAATAAACCAAAATCGAAAATTATTATCCTCGACGCCAATCCCGACATTGTTTCCAAAAAAGATTTATTCACTAAAGCGTGGGAAGATCTTTATCCCGGCTTGATCGAGTACCGTCCTAACAATCCAGTGAATGAAGTCGATGTCGCCGGCATGGTGATCAAAACCGATTTTGAAAATGTAAAGGCGGATGTGCTGAACGTCGTGCCTCCGCATCGCGCAGGCGATATCGCGCAGGCAGCGGGGGTGGCGAATGTCGATAATCTTTGGTGCAGCGTAGATTTGCTGACCTACGAATCCAAGGTGCATAAACATATTCATGTCATCGGCGACGCCATCGCCTCACCCGCCGGTATGCCGAAGTCCGGCCACGTCGCCAATCAAACCGCCAAGGTGTGCGCCGCCGCGGTCATCGCGCTCATTAACGGCGACCGGATCAACCCCGAGCCGATTTTTGCCAATACCTGCTACAGCTGGGTGAGCGACAAGGAAGCGATGAATGTGGCAGGGGTGTACAAATTCGATGCCGCCACCCAAACGATGGCGGCGGTCGCAGGCAGTTCAGGCGTCTCGGCCCAACCGAGCGAGCTCGAAGGCGGTTATGCCCAAGCCTGGGCGAAAAATATCTGGGGCGATATGCTGCTGTAAACCTGGCGAGGAGAATAAATTTTATGCGGCCCTTTTCGATTCCTACACTATTTTTAACGGCGCTGATGTTGCCGGCGTCGCTGGTATGGGCGGACAGCGACTGGAAGGATCTTATGCCGGAGGGAGAGGGAAAAGCGTTAACGGCACAACAATGCAGCACCTGCCATACCTTGCAAAAGGTGGTGGCTTCCAGAAAACCTGCGACAGAATGGGAGCGGACGGTCTATGACATGACCGCGCGCGGAGCGCAAATCTTTCCGGATGAAGCGGAGATTATCGTCAAGTATCTAACCAAGAACTTCGGCCCCGACAAGCCAGCGGCTAACTAGCAGGATGTTGAAAAAATCCATCCCTGGCCTTTTTCAACACGCAAAGCAAAAACGCGGTTTTTGCTTTGCTTCATTTTTCAAACACTTAGCGTGTTTGAAAAATGGCGGTACATCCCTATACCGCGATGGGCAGGAAGCCCAAGTGCCGCGAGCGCAGGGATGCGCAGGAACGGCCACCGCAGGTTGTTTAAAAACAGAGTTTTTCAACAACCTGCTGACTCACAAATTAATTTTTTGCCGATAAGGAGAGTGAACCATGATAATAGACTTGGATTCCCATTTGCGTGAAGGTTATTTCATGGATGAGATTTACAAACTGGACGAACCCTATAAGAAGTTCTCACCGGTTCGGATGGGCGATGGCAAACATCATCATACGCGCTTTATACACGCGCTTGAACCTGGCGATCCCAAAGCGCGTGCCGCTTTTAAGCACCCTTATATGTATGATCCAAAACTCAACCCGGAGATCGCGGAACGGCAGGTCGGCGGCTACGACATGGAGCGACGTTTAAAGGATGTGCGTAAAGAAGGGATCGACAAACAAATAATTTTTCCTACCGCTATCGGCATTCCCACCCGGAACGGGGGCGGCCTCGGTCTTGCGCTCTGCAAGAATTACAACAACTGGGTTAGCAAACTGGTCAAAGGCCATGAAGATGTATTTCTGCCGGTCGCAATGGCGCCGGCCGGGTGCCCGGACGAGATGGCCAACGAACTGCGCCGCTGCGTCAACGAGCTCGGCATGAAAGCCGCGCATCTGGTTCCTTATTGCGGCCCGCGCAATTTAGATGATCCGGCTTTTTATCCTTACTACGAGGCGGCGCAAGAATTAAATATTCCTCTCCTCTGCCATCCCAACAGCAACGGCGAGCTCACCGACCGGTTCGACAACTTTTTCAAGTTACATGTCTTGGGTCGCCCGAATAATTGCACCACCGCTTTGGTCGCGCTGGTGTTGGGCGGAGTGTTCGAGAAATTTCCAAAACTCAAGGTCGCCTTCTTTGAATGCAGCAGCGAATGGCTCTTATACTGGATGCACCGCATGGATGACGATTATGAATGGGCCAGCGAATTCCCCGCTTTTACCGGCGGCGATCGTATTACCATGCCGCCTTCCGAATACATTAAACGCAACTGTTATGTAACCTGCGAGGCGGACGAAAAACATCTGGCGATATCCATCGATGAGCTCGGCGCCGATCATATTTGCATGGCGACGGATTATCCGCACTTCGATTCCCGGTTTCCGCATACCGTGTCCGGAATCAGGGAGCGCGGCGATATCACGAATCAACAAAAAGAATGGATTCTCGGCGGCGCTGCCGCGACTTTGCTGAATCTGTAATTTCTAACTCGTGCGCACCGATTCAGGGCCGGAGACGTAGTTTGCGTTAGGCTATCAAAGACGACGCTTCCCGCTCGGTGAACCAACATGATCGTTAAAATAGCCCTACTCTTGCTCCTGGCAGGCACGTTCACGCCCGTTTTCGGCCAATCTCTGGCAGACATCGCATTATACGAAGGCGCAGATCGCCATCAGCGCCTGGTAGCGGCGGCAAAGAAGGAAGGCGCTTTATTGCTCTACACCACCATCGCCGCAACTACGATGGAAAAAATCGCCGCCGATTTCGCACGAAAATATGGCGTCAAAGTGAATAGCTGGAGAGCGGGTACCAACAAAGTTTTGCAAAGAGTGCTGACAGAAACAAAAGCTAATCGTTTTGATGCCGATGCCATACACTTCGGCTCGCCGGAAATGGAGATCTTGCATCAGGAAAAACTGTTGCAGGAAATAAGATCTCCCTATTTCAAAGATTTGATCCCAAACGCCGTTCCGCCGCATAAAGAGTGGGCAGCCACGTACGTCAATTTATTTGTCCAGGCTTATAACACCGATAAAGTCAAAAAAGACGAGCTGCCAAAAACTTATCAGGATCTGCTCGACCCCAAGTGGAAAGGCCGCCTTGGCATCGAATCGCAGGACCAGGAATGGTTTTATGCCGTCGTAACCGATATGGGGGAGGGAAAAGGCTTAAAATTTTTCCGGCACTTGGTAGCGACGAATGGATTATCGGTGCGCACCGGTCACTCGGTATTAACCAACCTGGTCGTCTCCGGCGAAGTGCCGCTTGCCCTGACGGTACACCATTACTTGCCGGAGCAATTAAAACATAAAGGCGCGCCGATCGATTGGTTTGCGATCGAGCCGGCAATCGGCCGTGCGAACGCTATTGCGGTTACTAAAAAAGCGCCTCACCCGCATGCCGCGGTCCTATTCTATGAATACATGATTAGCGATGGGCAAAAATTATTAGCCGAGATGGATTATGTGCCGACCAATAAGAAAATCCCATCACCGGTAAAAAACCTGCAGATTAAGCTGCTTGATCCATCAATCGTCGCAAGCGAAAACGACAAATGGACTAAATTATATGAAGATACGATACACGGAGTTCAGTAACAGCCGGGTTCTAGTAGGTTGTTGAAAAAGTCCATCCATGGTCTTTTTCAACACGCAAAGCAAAAAGCGGCCGCTCCTGCGCCTCCCTGCGCTCGCGGCATTCGTGCATCCTGCACAGCATGGTTTTTGCTTTGCTTCATTTTTCAAACACTTAACGTGTTTGAAAAATCCGCCGGGAGCGGATTTTCGCGTCAGCCCCGTAGGGGTTTGGCGCAGGGAGGCGTCAAGCGAAAATGGCGGTACGTCCCTATACCGCGATGGGCAGGAAGCCCAAGTGCCGCGAGCGCAGGGAGGCGCTGGAGCGGCCACCGCAGGGTGATGAAAAACAAGTTTTTCATCACCCTGCTACCTGACGCTCCGCATAAAGATACAACCGTCATGCGGCACAAAATAGTTATTTCGCTGCTGGCCACCTTTCTCTATGTGCCGGCTACTACGGCGCAAACGGACTCCGCCGCCGTTACCAACATCTTTTTATATCAAGGCGCCGACCGCCAACCACGATTGATCGACGGCGCAAAAAAGGAAGGCAAGCTGACGCTTTATACCTCCCTGAACGTGGATGACGCGGCTGCGCTCACTAATGCTTTTGAGCGAAAGTACGGCATTAAAACCATCGTCTGGCGGTCGAGCAATGAAAATGTGCTGCAAAGAACCCTGGTTGAGGCGCGCAGCGGCCGGCATGATGTGGATGTACTGGAAACCGATGGCCTGACGCTGGAATCATTGCACCGCGAACAGGTATTGCAACCAATGTGGTCGCCTTATTTTCCGGATTTACTGCCCCAGGCGATCCAGTCGCATAGGGAGTGGATTGGGACGCGCATCAGCATCTTCGTGCAGGCCTATCACACTGACAAAGTCCAACAAACCGAACTGCCAAAAACATACGAAGACCTGCTTGATCCCAAATGGAAAGGGCGTTTAGGCATTGAAGCGGATGACTTTGATTGGTTTGCGGCGGTCGTGCAAGATTTGGGACCGGAGCGGGGGCTGAAATTGTTCGGCGGCATCGTGGCGGCCAACGGCCTGTCAGTACGCAAAGGACACACGCTGTTGGCTAACCTGGTCGCGTCCGGCGACGTGCCGCTGGCGTTGACCGTGTTCAACTATAAAATCGAGCAACTGAAACGAAAAGGCGCACCGTTGGAATGGTTCGCAATAGCGCCCGCGATCGCGCGCCCGAACGGCGTGGCGGTGTTACGCAGGGCGCCGCATGCGCACGCCGCGGTATTGTTTTATGATTTCTTGATCAGCGACGGTCAACAAATTATTTTTAAACGGGATTTTGTACCCGCCAGCAATAAGATCGATACCAAGTTAAATAAAATGCCGCTGAAGTTTATGGATTTGCCGATGCTGCTCGATGAAAGCGACAAATGGAATAAGCTATACAACGACATCGTGGTGAAGCAGACTAAATAATTGCTCTTATATAAACGAAGGAGAGTAACCGTGAATGCTCTTATAAAAATTTGCTTAGCTTTATCGCTGCTGATGTTAAATGTCCACACATTTGCCCAATCGAAAAAAGAATCTTCTGTGGAAGCCGCGCTTGCCCTGTATGAGGGAGAGAGCCGCATGCAGCGATTGATCGATGAGGCAAAGAAAGAAGGTGAATTAACTTGGTATGAATCGGCACCGGTTGAGGATGTCAGCGCAATTATCGACGCTTTCACTAAAAAATATGGCATCAAAGTGAAACTTTGGCGATCAAGTTCAGAGAATGTACTGCAAAGAATCGTAAATGAAGCGCGCGGCGGTCGATTCGACGTCGATATAGTAGAAAATAATGCGCCAGAAATGGAAGCGCTGCATCGGGAAAAGCTATTGCAGCAAGTGAACTCGCCTCATTTCAATGACTTAATTCCACAGGCCATTTCGCCGCACAAAGAATGGGTTGGAACCACGATCGATGTCTTTGTCCAGGCCTATAATACAGGCAACATTAAAAAGGAAGAACTGCCAAGAACCTATCAAGACTTGCTCGATCCGAAGTGGAACCGCCGTTTAGGCATTGAAGCCGAAGACTATGGGTGGTTTGCCACCCTGGTGCAAGAACTGGGGGGAGCAAAGGGAATAAAGCTATTTAAGGATATCGTCGCTGCCAATGGCATATCGGTACGCAAAGGGCATACCCTATTAACTAACTTGGTCGCTTCAGGCGAAGTCCCGCTTGGCCTGACAATATATAACTATAAACCTGAGCAATTAAAGCAAAAGGGCGCCGCCATCGATTGGTTTCTTATTCCACCGACTATTGCCCAGTTTAGGTGCGTGGGTCTGGCGAAGAAGGCGCCCCATCCGCATGCCGCACTGCTGTTTTACGATTTCGTGCTGAGCGAGGCCCGGCCAATTTTATTCAAAAAAGGATTTATTACGACAAGTAAAAAGTTCGAAGGACCTCTAAACAAGTTGCCGCTTAAATTTATCGACCCGGTGGCTGCTTTAGATATGCAAGATGAATGGCTCAAGATATATGAAGAGGTCATTACTAACAAGGCGAAATAGCCGCCTCTGCCCCTGATTTTGCGGATTAGCGGATGAAACCAGATGACTTTACTATTGAATAATAATGACATACAGCAGGTGCTCACGGCGGAGATGACGCTGCGCGCCCTGGAGGTCTGTTATAAACAATTGATCGAACGGGAAGCGGTGTGCCGCCCGCGCATTGATATCCGGATTCCTACTAAAACACCCGGACGTTTTTACCAATGGGGAACCATGGAAGGCGGCTCTACCTCCGGATATTTTGCCATTCGAATGAAGTCGGATGTGCTGCAGGAACAAGAATACAACGGCGCGTACACTGAGGAAAAATTTTGTGTGCGGCCCGGACTATTCTGCGGCTTGATCCTGCTCACAGACATCGAAACCGGCGCCCCACTCGCTATTATGAATGATGGCTACCTGCAACATCTCCGCGTCGCCGCCGATGGAGCGATCGGCGCTAAAATTATGTCGCGTAAAAATTCACAAGTCCTGGGCATGCTCGGCTCCGGCGGCATGGCCCGTTCGCATGTTGAAGCGTTGATACAGATCCGAAATATTAAACGCATACAAGTCTTTAGTCCGACCAGGGGAAATCGAGAAAAATATGCCAGGGACATGACGGAGAAATACGGCATTGAAGCGATCGCAATGAATGACCCGCGCGAGATTTATCGTGGCGCCGATATTTTAGCCGGTTGCACCGATTCCACCGTACCGGTAATAAAAGGTGAATGGCTGGAAGAAGGCATGCATGTCATCGCCGTCGGCGGGCGGCCGGACGACGCGGCAAAAAAGCGTTTTGATGTAACTTTAAGGTTAGGCACAGCGCCGGCGCCGGTAGGGCGGCCAGAACTTGGCACTGCAGACGAGTACCTCGGCTACATGGCGCGACCCGATGCAGAGTTTTGGCAACACCGGCGTCTGGGAAAACGCGCCCCGGCTGTTACCGGACAGGGAAAAGAGTTAATGTTTGCCGATATCGTCAACGGAAAAACGCCAGGCCGCAGCGCGGACCGGCAGATCACGTATTCGGAGCGCGGGAACATTCAGGGTGCCCAGTTTTACGCGGTCGCCGCCGTGGCATATGAAGCGGCGAAAAAGCGCGGGCTGGGACACGAGCTGCCGACGGAATGGTTTTTACAGGATATCCGTGATTAAGACAGGCATCGGTATGCAACAAAACATGAATATGATCTTACGAGCCTTGCAGGTTGTTGTTTTACTGGCGGCATCACTATCGGTCATTTCGGCTATCGCACAATCCAGCAAAGATATTTCCGCTCTCGCCGCCTACGAGGGCGCGGATCGCGCGCGGCGCCTGCTCGAAGGGGCGAAAAAGGAACGCGAATTAACCTTGTACGGCGCGATCCCGATGACGGATCTCGGCGCGATTACCAGTGCGTTCGAAAAAAAATATGGCGTTAAAGTGAAGGTATGGCGCAGCAGTTCAGAAAACCTAACACAAAGAATTACCACTGAAGCGCGAAGCGGGCAATCCGAATTTGATGTAGTGGAAACAAACGGACAGGCGATCGAATCTCTGCGTAGAGAAAAACTCCTGCAGCAAGTTATTTCTCCTTATCTTAAGGACTTAATTCCTGAAGCCGTTCTTCCGCACCATGAATGGGTGGGCTCACGGCTGGATATTTTTATGCAGGTTTATAACACTGAAAAGGTTAAAAAAACTGAGCTACCGAAAAGTTACCGGGACCTGGTTCATCCGCGATGGAACGGCCGTTTAGGCATTGAAGCGGAAGATGTGGATTGGTTTGCCACCGTTGTTCGCGAATTAGGCGAGGAAAAAGCAATTAAGTTATTCAAGGAGATTGTGGCGACCAATGGTCTATCGGTACGCAAGGGGCATTCACTCTTGCTCAATTTGGTCGCTTCGGGAGAAATCCCACTTGGCCTGACCCTCTATAACTTCACTATCCCTCAGCTTAAGGCCAAAGGCGCCCCTATTCAAGAATTCACTATCCCGCCGGTCGTCGGACGCATCAGCGGCATCGGCGTTTCCACAAAGGCGCCCCACCCCCACGCCGCCATCCTGTTTTATGACTTTATGATTAGCGACGCGCAACAAATTCTTTGGGCCAAAGGCTACGCACCCACGAGTAGAAAAATTGAAACGCCTGCAAACAAAATGTCACTTAAATTTGTTGATCCATCCGTCTTACTGGACGAAGGCGAGAAATGGACCAAACTGTATGCCGACATCTTCGGTAACCAATCGAAATAAGCAGCGACTGCGCCGCAGCCGCCCGCTGATTTGCTGGGAGAACCGGCTTGTATCGTCCGTTGAGCCGATATTACCTGGTTCTGTTATTGGTCGTCTGCGGGCGTCATCATTCCGGCAGACTGAAGTTTCTGCGGCAATCAAAATAAGAAACCACCCGGTACGCAGTTTGTTCTTGGCCAAAATTCATTAATTCCATAATATTGCAAAACTGGAATTTGTAAGGAGAAGCAACTTGGATTTCCTTTCAAAAAGATTTTTTCTAGCGCTATCGCTCATGGTCCCAAGCATCCTCTCCCCTGCTTTGGCCGAGTCGAATAGGACAGCCTCGGCTATCACGGACATAGCGCTGTATGAGGGAGCTGACCGCCAACAACGCTTAATAGAGGGAGCAAAAAAGGAGGGGGAACTGGATTTATATTCATCCTTGACCGTGGAAGATCTGACCATGATTGCCGCGGCGTTTGAAAAGAAATATGGGGTCAAAGTGAAATTCTGGCGGGCCAGTTCGGAAAAAGTCGTGCAGAGAACTATCGCCGAAGCGCAAGGCGGGCGATTCGATTTTGATATGGTGGAAACCAACGGACCAGAATTGGAATCGTTGCATCGGGAAAAACTATTGCAACAGGTAAAGTCGCCTTATCTCAGCGACCTTATTCCTCAATCTATTATGCCGCATAAAGAATGGGTAGGTACACGATTAAATATGTTCGTGCAGATCTACAATACCAACTTGGTAAAAAAAGAAGAATTACCGAAAACTTACCAAGACCTGCTGAATCCGAGATGGAAAGGCCGCCTGGGGATCGAGGCGGAAGACATGGATTGGTTTGCCGGGGTGATTCAAGTATTAGGCGAAGAAAAAGGGCTGAAGCTATTTCGAGATATCGCCGCAAACAATGGAATATCGGTGCGTAAGGGGCACACGCTTTTAGCCGGCTTGGTGGCCTCCGGCGAAGTGCCGTTCGCCTTGGCGGTATACATACATAATGCCGAAAAATTAAAAAAGAAGGGCGCTCCGGTCGATTGGTATACCATACCCCCGGCTATTATCCGCGCCAACGGCATGGGCGTTTCCAGAAAACCGCCGCACCCTAACGCGGCTGTTTTATTTTATGACTATATGCTCAGCGATGGACAAAAACTATTGTTCAAAGGAGAGTATCTTCCCAGCAGTAAAAAAATCGATACCGGCTTAGGCAAACTGCGGCTCAAGTTTGTTGACCCGGCGGTTATACTAGACGAAAGCGATAAATGGGAAAAACTGTACGCGGAAATTATCACCAAACAATCAAAATAAAAAATAGGCCGCTCGAAGTTAAGCGATCAGGCGAGTTTGACAATGCGACGGCGAAAAACCTAAGATCGTGCGCTACGCATAAACAAACGGAACGATTGGAGCATGATGGCAAAAAATAGCATTACTTTAGGTTCACTTGCACCCGGGGTTCCTAAGCCTCTGCCAGGCTTTGACTATCCGGCGCCACGGCATCCTGCGTATCTGCGACAGGAACGCACCGACAATATTGAAGAGCTGATGCCATTAGCGCGCTCGCATAGTCAACGCAAGTATGGCCGCTCGGCATTGGGCGATATCAGGCCTAATGATCATCTACTCATTATCACTTTTCCCCATCAGAACGATGTCGTCTTCGAAGCGATCAAACGCGCTCTGTTGGAAGCGGGTGTGGCTAAGGTTGACCGTATCAATACCGTGGATTTAGGCATGGAGGCGCGCGAGTATAGCGCCGCCGAGGGCTGGCGCGAGATTACCGATCGCCTGCCGCCGATGATTGAAAGCGGGGTGGAATTTAATGTGGCATCGGCCGCGCTCAAACGTTACCTGGATGACCGCCCGGGCTATACCGGCGTCTACGCCGGTGAGGCGGGTCGCTCGCATTGGCGCCGGGCCGCCGGGAAGAAAATACGCAACAACTGGGTCTACGCTACTTACGAAGATTTCATCTCGCGCGCCAATGGCTATCCGGACGAAATCTGGCGCACGGTAGACTTGAAATTGGTTAACTCCTTCCGCAATGCCGCTGCCGTGCGTATCACCAGCCCGGAGGGCACCCACATCGGTTGGAAAGTCACTCCGGAGCAGGCGGCGCTGTGGCCGAAAGGGGCATATATTTCCGGCCACATTTTAGGGTCCACGATCCAAGGCATCCGCTTCGGCCATCCGGTGGAAACCTTTCTCAAAGAAGCCAAGGTTCTGTTTCCCGGTTTGAATGGAGTGATCGGAGGAACCAGCAATCATACCGGCTATTTCCCGCACATCGAGGTTCATGTTGAAAATGGCATGATCACCCAAATCATCGGCGGCGGCAAATATGGTGAGCTCTGGCGCGAGGTGGTGGAAACCTATAAGAACGTCCAGTATCCCGGCTTTCCTTATAACGGCTGGGCCTACTTCAACGACGCCTCCATCGGCACCAACCCCAAGAGTTACCGGCAGATCGAAACCCTGTGGAAATACAATGATTCTTGGACGAATCTGCCTGAACGCGCGCAAGCCGGCGTTATCCACTTTGGTTTCGGGGCCGAACATTGGGATCAGACTTTCCTTTCCTACGCCAAGCAAAACAAATTGCCGACCATGCACTTCCCCCACGTGCATAACCTCTTCGCCACCTACGAAATTCAGCATCGGGAGACCGGCGAATGGGTTAAACTGATCGATAAAGGACGTTTGACCATGCTTGATGATCCAGACGTGGTCCGCCTTGCCAACGTGCTCGGCAACTCCAGCCTGCTGGAGTATGACTGGATCCCCGCCCTCCCCGGCATCAATTACCCGGGCGACTATCAGCGCGATTACGCTCAAGATCCAGTCTCCTGGATTCGGCGCGAGCAGCAAGGCGAGTTTGCAGACGTGTCGAGTTTGTATTGATTTAATCGCTGGCGCGGCCCGCAATTTTTGGAGAACACTATCTATTCGCATAGTCTTTACTGCAAAAAAACAGAGGACTTCACATGGGTAGATGGGTAACGATAGGCCTGCTGTTAATCTTTGCCGCCCCGTTTACCGCCGGAGCAGCCACGGCGGTTCCAGCGCTTGCCGATATCGCCGGATATAGCGGCCCGGATCGGATGGATCGTTTGATCGCGGGCGCCAGGAAGGAAGGCGACGTGATGCTGTATACTACGCTAACTGCTCCCTACCTGGATCCCATTATTGCCGACTTCAAGCAAAAATACGGCGTCACCATCAAATATTGGCGCGGCAGCGAAGCTACCCTTCTGCAGCGTGTCCTGAGCGAAGCTCGCGGCGGGCGTTTTGCCTGGGATATCGTAGAAACGCTTGCCCCAGAAGTGGAAGCTATTCGTCGCAATAAGCTCTTGCAAGCCGTCCATTCGCCATTCCAGAAAAATGAGATCATACCCAATCTAGCCCCTTCACATCGGGAATGGACTGCGGATAGGCTTTATCTGTATGTTGTCGCCTATAACACTAATCAATTCAAAAAGGACGATTTGCCCAAGACTCTTGAGGACCTGCTCGATCCACGCTGGAAGGGGAAGATAGGTATGGAGGCCAAAAACTGGGATTGGTTCGCCGAAATTGCCAAAGAAATGGGGGAGAAAAAAGGGCTCGATTTTTTCCGGAAATTCGTATCGGTCAACGGCATTCAAGTGCGCAGTGGCCACACCAAGCTGGCGGGGTTGGTTGCCGCGGGTGAGATCCCTATCGCCTTAGGTCTTTTTAGTCATGGGGTCGATCAGTTGAGGGCCAAGGACGCGCCTATCGAGTGGGCGGTGATCGGCACACCGATAGTGAACATGGCCGCCACGGGAGTTTCGCGCAAGGCTCCCCACCCTTACGCCGCGCTACTATTCTACGAGTACCTGCTTGGTGAGGATGGACAGAAGATTTTGCGAAAGACTCATCTGGTTCCCGCGATGAAGGGCATCGATTCGCCACTCAGTCGCCTGGTCGAGGAGCATCGGCCGGTGACGGTGATTCAGCCCTCTCTGGTCTTGGACGAATACGACAAGTGGTACGGGCTCTACCAATCCATCGTGGTCGATAAATCGAGCCGGTAACTTTTTAAAACTCGTACGTGCACAATGTGGTCGCATTTACGAGAGATCCCGTGCCTACGGATCAAGCGGATCGACCAGATCCGCCGATCATGCTCGACGAATCGGAGGTCTTACGGCCGGGAATGTAACAACAAACGGCGGAGACGACATCCTATGGAGAAAATGGGCTTTTTTATCGCTTTTAGCAAAAGAATCTATTTCGCTTGGTTCTTAGCATTTATCAATGTATCGATTCCGGTATTCGGTCAATCGGATAAAGAAACCACCTCTATCTCTGGCATCGCTTTATACGAAGGCAGCGACCGCCAGCAGCGCTTGCTGGAGGGGGCGAAGAAAGAAGGTCAACTTACCGTTTATACCTCCATGCCGGTAGAGGACATAACAGTGCTTACCCAAGCATTTGAGAAGAAATATGGCGTCAAGATAAAGCTTTGGCGCGCCAGCTCTCAAAGCGTAGTGCAAAAAATTATTACTGAGACCCGCGGCGGGAAATTTGATTTCGATGTCGTGGAGGCGAATGGACCGAAGTTGGAATCGCTATACCGCGAGAAACTTTTGCAAAAAGTGAAATCGCCTTATCAAGACGATTTAATTCCGCGGGCGATTCCGCCGCATCGAGAATGGATCGGCACCCGATTGAATATTTTTGTCCTTGGCTACAATACCAAACTGGTCAACAAAGAATCGTTGCCGAAAACCTATCAGGATTTGCTCGATCCCATATGGAAAGGTCGTTTAGGCGTAGAGGCGCAAGAGTTCGATTGGTTGGCCACCGTCGCTAAAGAATTAGGAGAAGAAAAAGGCCTCAAGCTGTTTCGAGATATCGTCGCAACGAATGGTGTATCCGTACGCAAAGGACAAACGCTGTTAACCAATTTAGTGGCCTCCGGTGAAGTGCCCCTCGCCTTAACCGTGTACAATTACAAGGTTGAGCAGTTGAAACAAAAGGGTGCGCCGATTGACTGGTTTGTGATTCCTCCGGCGATCGCGCGCGCGAATGGGGTAGCTGTTTCTAAGAAGGCGCCCCATCTCCATGCCGCCATTTTATTCTACGATTTTATGATCAACGACGCGCAGCACCTTTTACTTAAAACGGGTACCGTTCCTGCCAGCAAGAAAATCAATACACCTTTAAATAAATTGCCGATCAAGTTTATCGATCCGGCCATCGTATTGGATGAAAGCGATAAATGGAATAAATTGTATGCCGAAATTATTACCCGACAAAAATAGAAGAACAGCTTGCTTGTCCGATCAACTAATTTATTGGAATGAAAAAACACGAGGCACCTATGTCAAAAAAGAGAATACCATTAGGTATATTCGCTCCCGGCGTTCCTAAGCCTCTGCCCGGCTTTAACTATCCTGCACCCCAGTATCCGGCATATTTACGCCAGGAAAGAACTGAAGACATTCAAGAATTGATGCCATTGGCACGCTCGCACGTCCAACGCAAGTATGGACGCTCCGCCTTAGGCGATATCCGCCCCAATGATCATCTGCTCATCATCACCTTTCCGCATCAGAACGATCTGGTGTTCGAGGCGATCAAACGTGCCTTATTGGAGGCCGGCGTCGCCAAGGTCGATCGGATTAATACCACCGATATTGGGATGGAACTGCACGAATACAGCGCGGCCGACGGTTGGCGCGAAATTACCGACCGCCTGCCGCCCATGATTGAAAGCGGTGTGGAATTCAATGTCGCCGCCGCCGCGCTCAAGCGCTACTTAGATGACCGCCCCGGTTATACCGGCGCTTATGTCGGCGAGGCGGGCCGCCCGCACTATCAAAGAGTCGCCGGCAAAAAAATACGTAACAACTGGGTATTCGCGACTTACGAGGATTTCATTTCGCGCGCGAACAGTTACCCAGACGAACTCTGGCGTGCGATAGACTTAAAATTGGTCAATTCTTTCTATAATGTCGCCGCGGTGCGCATCACCAGCCCGGAAGGAACCGATATCGGCTGGAAGGTGACCGCCGAACAATCGGCGCTATGGCCGAAAGGAGCCTATCTCTCCGGGCATATCTTGGGCTCGACCATTCAAGGCATCCGCCAAGGTCATACGGTCGAAACGTTTCTGAAAGAAGCCAAGGTTCTGTTTCCGACCTTGAATGGCGTGATCGGTGGAACCAGCAACCACACCGGATATTTTCCCCACATCGAGGTCCATGTTGAGAGCGGCATGATCACCAAGATCATCGGCGGCGGCAAATACGGCGAGCTATGGCGTGAAGTGGTAGAAACCTATAAAAATGTTCAGTACCCCGGATTCCCCTATAAAGGCTGGGCGTACTTCAACGATTCCTCCATCGGTACGAATCCGAAGAGCTATCGCCAGATCGAAACCCTGTGGAAATACAATGATTCGTGGACTAACCTACCGGAACGCGCCCAGGCCGGCGTAATCCACTTCGGTTTCGGCGCCGAGCATTGGGACCGCACATTCCTGTCGTATTGCAAAGAACACAAAGTCCCGACCATGCATTTTCCACATATCCATAATTTGTTCGCGACCTATGAGGTGCAACGACGGGACTCGGGCGAGTGGGTAAAATTGATCGACAAAGGACGTTTGACCATGCTTGATGAACCCGACATCGTGCGGCTTGCCAACTCGCTTGGCAGCTCTAATTTATTAGAGCACGATTGGATACCAGCGGTGCCAGGCATCAATTACCCCGGCGACTACCAGCGCGATTACGCGCAAGACCCGGTCGCCTGGATACGCCGCGAGCAAGCAGGCGAATTTGCTAACCGTTAAAGATATTTAATCAACCAATTTTTAGAAAGGACTAATCTGTGGCTAAATCTCGTTTACCCGCGACCAACCCGGCCTCGCGTCACGCGCATCATGTGGAGGAATACCACGTCACTGACGAGCCGTTTTATCTGCCGATAGCCGATGAGGTGTCGCTGTTCGAAGCGGCTTATGCCGAGCGCATCTCGGTGATGCTGAAAGGCCCCACCGGCTGCGGCAAGACCCGCTTTATCGAATATATGTCGTGGCACCTGGGACAACACGCAGGTAAGAAATTTCCGCTGGTCACGATCACCTGCCATGAAGATCTTACCGCCAGCGATCTCGTCGGCCGTTATCTGCTCAATACCGATGGCACACAATGGCTGGACGGCCCGCTGACGCGCGCGGTCCGTAATGGCGGCATATGCTATCTGGACGAGGTGGTGGAAGCACGTAAAGACACCATCGTGGTAATCCACTCGCTCACCGATCACCGGCGCCTGCTGCCGATCGAGAAGCAGGGCGAAATACTCGAGGCACATCCCGATTTCTTTCTGGTCGTGTCCTACAATCCCGGTTATCAATCCAGTATGAAGGATCTGAAACACAGCACCCGGCAGCGCTTCGTCTCGATCGATTTCGGCTACCCACCCCAGGCGCTCGAACAGAAAATCATCGAAAAAGAAGCAAATATTAACGCGGAACAGGCGGCGGCGTTGGCGCTGCTCGGGTTGCAAGTGCGCCATCTCGATCAACAAAACCTGCTGGAAGGACCGAGCACCCGGTTGCTTATTTATGCCGGCGCGTTGATGCGGCGCGGCGTGCCTCCCAGGCGCGCCTGCGGTATCGCTATCGTGCAGGCGATGACCGACGACGAGCTGCTGCAAAAAGGCATCTATCAGGTGGTTGCAGCTGTTTTCAGTGAGTAAATACACGTTAATCGGCAATAAGCGCGCCCTAATCCAGGGGCGCGGCGAGAACCAACACAAACATGCGGGGATGGCGTTTGAGACCATGGCCCCGGTGTTGGGGTTGTATTTCCGCGCCCTGGCCGGACGCAATATGGCCCTGTTACCTTATGGGAACGATGAGGATCCAAAGCAGTATCCCGATACTAAAACCACGATTCGATTACCTTCGCGCATCAACAAGTTCAATACCAACAGCAGCAACTTTGCCTGGTACAAGATCGCCCTGACCCACCGGGCAGGGCATTATGAAGGCGGCACTTTCGACTTTTCCTTTTGGAAACCAGCAACCCACTTCGAACGCCTGCGCCCGAAAAACTGGAATGACCTTCCGCGTTATGAATTCGAATCTGAACTGGAATCGTTTTTCCGTTTGTTCGCGGAGCGAACGTTAGCGGTGGATGTGTTTACCGTGCTAGAGGATCTACGCCTGGACGAATGGTCCAAGCGCCGCTACCCGGGCTTGCGGGATGCGTTTGAACAGGTACAAAAAATCGCGCTCGATGAACGCCCGGCATTAAGCAGCTTGCGTCCCCGCGATGCCCTCGCTGAAGTGATGGTGCGCTTCAGCTTGAACTCCACGCAAGCATTAAAACTCCCCATGCTGTTGCACGCGCCTATTAAGCAAATGTTGGAAGTCATGCGTCACTTGCGTTCAGCAGATGCCGCCGTGGAAGACAGTGCTGAGGCAGCCATGCGGGTATACAGCTTGATTACGCGTATCCCGAATCTTGACGCGGATTATGGCGAACATGTGCCGGTAGACCTGGCCGTCGCCTTAAGCCCTTGGCAATGGCCAACGGTGTGGCCGGAACCGGATAAGACACATTTAGAAGGCGATGACGTGCTGCGGACAACCATGCAGCCGGTCTCTTTTCGCGACAGTTTAGGCTCGCGCTACACCTTGTATCGCGGCGCCGGGCCGTTGGATCAGGAGGCGATCTACCGCTTTACCCATAACGCTCGCGAGAATGCCACCGGCGGCCCCGCGATACCTCTGCAAGAAACCGGGAATAATACCGATGGCGACGAGGCACAACCACCACCGCAGCCACTGCCACACGATCATCATGACCATTTCGGCGAAGACGAACAGCATCACGAACAAGGTGAACTGCACAGCCATGAACTTTCCTGGTACGTATATCCCGAATGGGACCATGTCGCCGGCGACTATCGCCGAAATTGGTGTTGTGTGCGCGAAACCCGGCTCGATTCCGCCGAGTCCGCGCGCTTCTATAGCGAGACGCTACAAGTTTATGGGAATCTCGTGCCGGAAATCCGTCGCCAATTTGAACGCCTATCGCACGAAGGCCTGCGCAAGCTGCGGCGCACCTTGTATGGCGATGAACTCGACTTGGATGCCGGCATCGAGGCGCTGGTCGATCTGCGGGCCGGGGTGACGCCATCCGATCACGTTTATGTCTCGCGCGAGCCGGTTGCCCGCGACGTCGCACTGGCACTGTTACTGGACATGAGCTCATCTACCGCTGATCATGTCGAGCCGCGCCCCGACAACGGGCGGCTGGCGGCCGATTTGCACCTTGCCGCGAGCAAACGGCTGCATGGGAAGTCCTACCGCACCATCATCGACGTCGAGAAGGAAAGCGTAGCGCTGCTCATGGCGGCCTTGGAGCGCGTCGGCGATGTCTACGGCATTTACTGCTTCTCCGGCACCGGACGCGAAGACGTAAAATTTCTCGTTCTGAAAGAGATGGATGAGCGGTTGTCAGACCGCGTGGCCGCGCGCATCGAAAATATTAAACCGATGCACACCACGCGCATGGGGCCGGCAATCCGCCACACTATCCGCAAACTGCAGGCGCAAGAGGCCAAGACCAAAGTGCTTATGCTGGTATCCGACGGCAGGCCGTTCGATTTGGACTACGGCCAAGAATATGGTGAAAATGCGGAAACAGATTATGCGATTCACGATACGCGCCAGGCTTTAAAAGAAGCCCAGCAGCTCCGCATTACCCCGTTTATCCTCACCGTGGATCAAGATGGTTCCGATTATCTGCGCACGATGTGCGATGATCTCCACTATGAAGTATTGAATGACGTTAACTTACTGCCTGCGCGACTACTAACGTTATATCGCCGATTGACATCATAGGAGTGCCTAGAACCATTTAAGCGCTCGCCGTCACTAACTATTTCAATGGACGAGCCAAACTCACGCTTTCACTTCTCTTACCGTTTAAATTGAGATAACCACCCGTAACCAAAAATAAGGCGTTAGCCCAAAACACCGGTATTAAGCCGAATGCGGCGCCGATAGAACCGAAGAATATAGGCACGGCGAATTGGGTAAATTTATTCACGGTTATCCGCACACCCAGAGCTTCACCTGAGCGTCCCGCCGGCGATCTATTGTAAGTTTGCATAATCGATAACGGTTGGCCGCAACCTAATCCCAAACCTAAAACAAAAGCAACCAGGATTAAGACAAGCACGTTTTGGAAGAACGGGAATAAAAGATAAGCAAATCCGGCGACAAATAGAGAATAGGTCAGGATGGCCTCGTCGCTGTATTTTTTCACTAGCGCCGGCATGCTGCTGCGTACTACAAACGCAGCGGCGGCATAGGCGCTTAAAACGATACCGATTAAAGAGGCAGATAATCCGATTGAATGGCCGTAAATCGGAAAATAAAAGGTGAAGAGTTCAACTCCCGTCAAAACTACACCACTCGTTATAAATGTGCGCCGCAGAGGTGGATCTTTTATTAAATCCATAACACTTTTTTTGTGATATGCCTCAAGTTTTTTATTTCCTTTGGGAATAATCTTGGGAGAAAAAAATAAAACCAGGCCCGACAACAAGGCCGCCAGCGATAAATAAAAATAAGCGGCGGCATGGCCGGAATGATCGATCGAGAACCCCGCAAACAAAGGGCCGATAAAAGTAGAAACAGCGGTCCATAAGCTGTACGTGCTGAAATTATGTGTGCGCGCCTCGGCATCGCCCAAAGAGCCTATCAGGTGGTGAACCGAGACTTGAAAAAAAACATGCGCTGCGCCGATCAATGCAGCGGAAAAATAAAGTGCCGGCAATCGCGGAATCAGGTAAGGGAGTAATAATCCGAGCCACAAACCAAATGAACCGAACAACATAGGAAAACGGACACCAAAGCGGTCTGAAATCTTTCCAGCATAAACGGCGAGCAGCAAAGGAAAAAACGCGTACATCGAAACTAGAACCCCGATGCTGAAGGGGTTCGCACCAAGTTCGATAGCATATAAAGAAACAACAACCTTGCTGCCTTTAAGGCCAATAGTGTTTAGAACGGTTAAAAATGTAACAAGATGAATAATCATACTCAGAAAACAAGGGTCTTGCCGGGCATGCCGGCTTCTTCTTTCACTAAGCGCGGCACTAAATAACCAGGTAGACGCGCATTAAGATATTGCAATAAATGACGCGCCTCGCACTCGTTTACCTCGAAATGCGCCGCACCTTGCACTTTGTCGAGCAAGTGCAGGTAATAAGGCAGCACCCCGGCCCGGAACAAAGCTTCGCTCAACTCCACTAAAGCCTCGCCATGATTATTCACTCCCCGCAATAATACGGATTGATTTAAAAGCGTTACTCCCGCCTGTGCCAGGCTTCGACAGGCTTCCCGTACTTCTTGATTGATCTCATTAGCATGATTAGCATGTACTACGATAATCGATTGAAGACGCATCCGCTTAAACCAGCGCAGCAATTCGTTATTCACCCGTGCCGGCAATACAATGGGCAAACGGGTGTGAATGCGCAGACGTTGCACATGCGGAATTTTTTCCAAGCACGCGCTGAGCTCTTGCAAACGCCGGTCCGATAACACCAAGGGGTCGCCGCCGCTTAGAATCACTTCGGTAATACTATTGTCGGCGTCGATGTAATTTAGCGCCGCATGCCATTGGTCAACGGCGGGATTGGCCTCCAAATAGGGGAACTGCCTCCGAAAGCAATAACGGCAATGAATGGCACAGGCGCCGGTAGTAATAAGCAACACGCGGCCGTGATATTTATGCAAGAGGCCGGGGATAACCATCGCGGTTAAATCTCCCACCGGGTCATCGCTGAAGCCTGGCGCCGGAAGGTCTTCTCGCGCCAGCGGCAAAACTTGGCGCAGCAAGGGATCATTGGGATCACCCTTACGCATGCGCGACACATAACTGTGCGGCACGCGCAATGGGAATGCCCGATTCGTTAAGGATGCGACCGGCAGTATCGCTGGGCTTAGCTCCAATGCCTTCAGCAATTCGGCCGGATCAGTGATGGCGCCGGCGAGCTCAATTTGCCAGGTAGATGCCTGCCTTAAAACAGAAGTTCGGGGTATCATAGGCGCGATCTTATTCTTTCTTAACATTTAGTCACAATAATCTAATAGGAACTCAATGACCACTTATAGCACAAATGAGTTTAAAAGCGGCCTTAAGATCATGCTTGATGGTGATCCTTGCGCTATTATCGAAAACGAATTTGTAAAACCCGGTAAAGGACAAGCGTTTAACCGCGTGAAAATCCGCAACCTTAAAACCGGCCGCGTCGTCGAACGCACGTTCAAATCGGGCGATACCATCGAGTCGGCTGATGTAGTCGATGTCGACATGCAATATTTGTATAACGACGGCGAGTTCTGGCATTTTATGGCAGCCGATACCTTTGAGCAACTTGCCGCCGACCGCACCGCCGTCGGTGACGCGGTAAAATGGCTAAAAGAGCAGAGCGTCTGCGTTGTCACGCTCTGGAACGGCATCCCGCTTGCGGTGGAGCCGCCGAATCACGTTATCCTTAAAGTAGTGGACACCGATCCCGGTGTTCGTGGGGATACCAGCGGAGGCGGCGGGAAACCCGCAACCCTGGAAACCGGCGCCGTGGTTCGCGTGCCTTTGTTTGTTAATATCGGCGAATTAATTAAAGTGAATACCGTTACCGGCGAGTATGTCTCGCGTTCCAAAGAATAAAGGACTGCTTTTAACAGCCGGCTCCCAGGCAGGATCATAGAAATTGACTGTCAATAATCCAAAAAACGGCACTTTACAGCAGATGAGCGCGCCAATTCATGCTGTTTCCGGCGGCAATACGTAGAGCCTCCTTTCCTGCTATGATGGGTTTTTATGTCACAAACCAAATCTGCGCAATCTGAAGCGCCGATAAATTGGCAACCTACCGCTGAATTGGCGGTGCTAAAGTTGCGTGCTCAGATATTACAGCGCATTCGAAGCTTTTTTAGCGAGCGCGACATACTCGAAGTAGAAACGCCGACCCTCTCCGCCGCTGCCACAACCGATCCCCAGTTGCGCAACTTTAACACATGCTATAGCGGGCCTGGACTGGCGCACGGGCGCACGCTTTTTCTGCGTACCTCGCCTGAGTTTGCGATGAAGCGCCTGCTTGCCGCCGGCAGTGGATCGATTTATCAGATCTGCAAAGTGTTCCGCGACACCGAGGCCGGCCGTTTACATAACCCTGAGTTTACTTTGCTTGAATGGTATCGCGTCGGCTTCGATCATTACCAACTTATGAATGAAGTAACAGAATTGGTAACCCATATCCTGAAAGGCAAAATCGTCCTCGATCCCCCGGAACGTTTAACTTATCAACAGGCGTTTCTGGATTACGCCGGTATCGACCCGCATACGGCTGATAAAGAACGCATGATCGCATGCGCACAGAAACAAGGCATCCACACCGCCGGCAGCTTTCCTGATCAATTGGAGACCTGGCGCGATCTTTTATTAACGCATGTGATCGAACCACAATTAGGTAAAAACCGGCTTACTTTTCTCTATGATTATCCCGCCTCGCAGGCGTCGCTGGCGCGCATTCGGCCAGGCACGCCGCCGCTGGCAGAACGTTTCGAGCTTTACCTGCACGGCATAGAGCTTGCTAATGGCTTTCGTGAGCTCGGTGACGCCCGCGAGCAGCGCAGACGGTTTGAAATGGACTTGAACCGGCGAAGAGCGATGGGGCTGCCCGCAATACTGCATGACGAGAGATTATTGGCGGCACTTGCTCATGGGTTACCGGCATGCGCCGGCGTGGCGCTCGGTGTCGACCGGCTGGTAATATTGGCAGCCGGCGTAACCTCTATCGCCGATGTAATCGCTTTTAATATTGAAAATGCTTAATACCTCCCCTGTAACCTGATAATCTTGATCATCATGCCGAAAGAATCGCCTCTAGAAACAGTAGTTCAATTGACAGAAAAGCGCGATATACATTCCCTTACAAAATGCTTAATCGAGATATTGGGGAAATTTATCACAGCAAAAAGCATTACTTTGTATGGAATTGATAACGAAAACGGCGATAAAGAATTTAATGAAGCCAATATAGCGGGAGCGACTATCCGTGACTTATCAAATCTAAACCAGGATAGCGAACCACTGTTGCAGGAAAAAGAAGGATTCGATTCTTGCATTAAGACACAGAAGATGGTTATCTTAGATATTTCAAAATCATATAAACGATTCATCATTCCGGTTTATGGGACACGCAATATCATTGAATTGGTAGTTATAGATTGTAGGAATATAAACTCTGTAGACCAGCGTCTCATCAACCGATTGCTCCGTATTTACAGCAATCAAAAATCGCTGCTGACAAGAAACGAACTCGATGCACTGACGGGCTTGCTGAATCGGCAATCATTCGATGAGCGTATGAGAAAGATTGCGGCCGGCTTAAGCGAGAGGCAAATGCAGCGACGCACCAATGACCAGGCCAAAGCCTCTTGCTTTGCCATCACGGATATCGACCACTTCAAGCAGGTCAACGATAAATATGGTCACTTATACGGAGACGAAGTTTTAATACTTTTCTCCCGATTGATGACGAAATCGTTCCGGCATTATGATCTCTTGTTTCGATATGGTGGAGAAGAATTCGCCGTGGTTTTAAATAATGCCGATCTGGAAATCGCCCTGACTATCTTGGAACGGTTTCGAATCACCGTGGAAAATTACAATTTTCCACAAATTGGCAGGAGTACCATCAGTATCGGAGTCACAGAAATCAGCAGTCAGACTATGTTGAGCAGCATTATCGATAGAGCGGATAAAGCGCTTTATTATGCCAAAAAAAATGGCCGCAATCAGGTGTGCTGTTATGAGAAATTGGCCGGCGCCGGCTTGATTTCCGGCGATAAAACTACGGCGGAAAATATAGAATTGTTTTGAATCCGGGGAATCGGTTTACTTCGTCTTCGACACTTTCTCCCTCAAGATATCAACGGTAGATTGCAATCCCAACCGTTTCTTCTCGTTATAAAAATCCAATAGCGGTATTACCTGTGAGATCAATCTTTCCAAATAAGGCTCCAACTTACCGGTATCTCCATTTGCCAGCATCTGTAACGCCTTATCAACACTCAAAAGCTCGAGAATATCCGGCCCTCTGACCGGACTAATCACGCCCGCTGCGTATATTTCTGGTCTGTTAGATTTTTGTTTATTTGTCTCGCGCTTAATGAGCTCCTCTAATTCAGAGACGGATAATTCCCCCACTTCCCCTTTAGGCGGCGCGGTTTCTGCGATCGGTGCGGGCGTCCCTTCGGGTGCAGACAAAACCAGTTCCTCAGCTCCCGGGATAGTTTCACTTAGATCAGTCACGCTGACGCGGTCTCCTCCTTGAGATTTGGCATGGCTCAATCTCTGTTCAGCAAGCTTTAAAAGTTCCTCGATAGTTTGCCGCCGATCCATATTCATGGTGGCAAGCCCTATGCTCACGGTGACCGCAATGGAAGCTTTCCCTTGTTTAAGCGGGTTTTTAGCAATCGCGGTACGTAAGCCGCCACATAGAGCTACTGCTTCACTACGGCCGGTTGCAGGCAGCACGATTGCAAATTCAGCACCACCGATCCGGGCGGTAATATCCCGTTTGCCCTTAATAGAAGTTAGAATTTTTGCCAGCCAGATAAGAAGTTCATTAATCGTTTCGTCACCATATTGCCGATATATTTTTTTAAAACCGTCGATGCCTAGTCTAATTAAGGATAAATCCTGCTTCTGTTTTAAAGCGACCGATATACTCTGTTTGCCGTTTTGTAAAAAGTAACGTCCACTATAAAGTTTAGTGAGAGGATCAGTATCCGTTTGACCGCCAATGGAAACCGGTGCGTCGGCTGTTATGGGTAATGCCTGGTCAAATCTTACATGCGCGTGCACGCGCGCTTGGAGTTGCATGGCGTCCAGCGGTTTCGTAATAAAGTCGGTCGCGCCACAAGCGTACGCGCGCTCCTTGGTTTCTTCATCTTCGGCGCCGGTAATAGTAATAATGGGCAAATCACGAATGCGCGCCTCGTCGGAGGCGCGTATTCGACAAATAAATGCGTATCCATCCAACCCCGGCATTTCAATATCGGTAATAAGCAGCTTGATTTGCCCGTCCTGAACCAGTTTTTCCCAAGCTGTCTCGCCATCCTCGGCCAAAAGAACATCAAAATCCGACATGAGCATTTTTTTGATGGCGTGCCGTATAACAGGCGCATCGTCTACTACCAGCACACGTGCCGTTTCATTAGAAATTATAGTGTTGGCTTCCAACATCAAATTAACCCTGCCGCCGTTGTAAGACGATCATTACCAATCGAAGTGGATGGTGTGATATTGACAAAAACTACCTGAAATCAATTCCTTATTAAATGCATTTAAACCGCCGATAATTTCACATTAGAACGAAAACCGACAATGTCAATACTAGCAGGGTGATGAAAAACTCGTTTTTCATCACCCTGCGGTGACCGCGCTCGCGCCTCCTGCGATGCACAGGGATGTGCGAGTGTCCCGAGAGGCAGGATGCCGACAGGGACCGATGCACAGGGATGTGCGAGTGCCCTTAAGAGGCAGGATGCCGAAAGGGACCGCTATCGGCCGTGCCCCCCGTCCCGCGCCCGCGCCGCACAGGGATGTGCAAGTGTCGCGGGAGGCAGGATGCCGGAAGCGACCGGCATTACTACTTCCCTGTACGGCATGGGCTTCCTGCCGGTCGCGGTATAGGGGCGAGGCGGAATCATAGGAAGGTCCGGTGGACCTTCCTCCCGCCGAGCGGGCCGGCCATGGAAGGCCGGCCCCGGCTTTCAAGCGGAGCAGGAAGGCGCAGCGACCCCGCTGATCCTGAGTATTAATATTTAATATTAACGTGTAGGCGTTATGGTATGCACGCGCCGCTTCGGCAATGGCTTTCGCAGCCCGCTCCGCGGCACTACCACCGATTTCGTGAGCAATCACGTATCTGGAGTCTCGATAGGACATGGCTTAATACTCGGTCAGCGCAACATGACCGATTTCATGATCGTAATCTTCCCGTAATCATGTCTGCATCCCGGCACTGCTTCCGTCCGAAAGTTTGACTACTTAAACTTAAAAAAATGCAAAAAGACGCGCCCCGATAAAAAAGGGCGCAAAATGATTTTTACTGGAGGAAATACAAAGACATGTAAGAAAGGCTATCCTCGCTCCTTTTCTTGCAATACCTTGCGTGCTTAATCCCTATGCACGGACTATGCCAGTAATGAAAATCCTGTCTTAAAATTATTCCTGCTTTTATTTTAGCTTGAAGAGTTATCCCACTGCAGAACTTTCCTCAAGCGGCTGGCGGCAACGCCATACCGCGCCGCACCGCCGGCCGTTCCGCAATCATATTAAACCACCGTTTGACATTAGGGAATTCATCCAATTCTATACCTTGCCATTCATGACGCGCCACCCAGGGAAAAGCGGCAATATCGGCAATTGAGTAATCTCCGGTTAAGAATTCATGTTCTTGCAACCGATACTCAAGCACTCGATAAAGACGTTTCGTTTCATGGGTATAACGCTCTATCGCATACGGAATTTTATCCGGTGCATAGCGGCGGAAATGATGTAACTGCCCGAACATAGGACCTATCCCTCCCATTTGGAGCATTAACCATTGCAAGACATCGTAACGCGCGCGTGCCTCTGTGGGCATTAGTTTGCCGGTTTTTTCAGCGAGATAAATTAAAATTGCCCCGGATTCAAATACCGTATAGCGTTCTTCTCTCGGCCCCTCGTGATCAACGATGGCCGGAATTTTACTGTACGGGCTGATAGCAACGAACTCCGGCTTGAATTGGACGCCTTTAGTAATATCGATGGGATAGAGCGTGTAGGGTAGCGCCACTTCTTCCAACATGATGGAAATTTTGCGTCCATTCGGGGTAGCCCAACTATAAAGATCGATCATTTCTTCCTGCCCAGAGACCGCCGTTATGAAGCGTCTTTCATACAATCAGGTTCCTCTTTAAAGCAACCTGCATAATCTATCAGCCAAGAATTAATATCAAGAATCAGTGGCAAATAATAGGTGAATGAAGCTAAATGGATCGAAATAGATTTTACAAATTAAGGAACCTGTGATTAAGTCAGAGGTTCCCGCGGCATAAGGGCGAGGCGGTATGATGAGGAAGGTCCGGTGGACCTTCCTCCCGCCGAGCGGGCCGGCCAGGGAAGACCGGCCCCGGCTTGCAAGCGCAGCAGGAAAGCGCAGCGCAGAAAGTGCCGCCATTTTTGCTTGACGCAGGGAGGCGCCGAACAAAATGTCAGGGATGACTTTTTCAGAGTTTCCTTAAGATCGCGCGGCTTTTCTTTTTCTGAACAGGCTGGTCTCGGATAATATTGTACCTTGTCTTCTTAAAACCGCCGCCAACTCATGCGGAGGCTGGGGCCCATAAAGAAACCCTTGAACTAAATCACAGCCCTTTGCTTGTAATAGCTCCAATTGTTCCTGCTGCTCAACGCCTTCGGCGATTACCGCCAAATTAAGGCTGTGCACCATGGCAATGATTGCGGAAGGAATCGCCATATAGCCAGGACCTTTAACAATATCCCGCACAAAACTACGATCTATTTTAACTCCATTCACGGGGAACCGGCTCAGGTAACTTAGCGACGAATAGCCGGTGCCGAAATCATCGATCCATATCTTTACTCCCAATGAACTGATCATTTTCAGCATAGCCGCCGCTTCATTTTCGTTGTGCATGATACTGGTTTCAGTCAGCTCTACATGCAGATATTGGGGTTCCAAGTCTGTTTTTGTTAATGTTGCGGCGATGAACTGGACCAGATCCCCCTTTCGGAATTGCACGCCGGACAAATTTACCGCTACATAAATTCTTGGCATTCCCGCCTTATGCCAGCGTTTAATCTCTTCGCAAGCGGTTCTTATAACCCATTCACCGATAGGAATGATCAAACCGGTTTCTTCCGCTAAAGGAATAAACTCGGCCGGCAGTATTAAGCCCTTCTCCGGGTGTTGCCAGCGTATTAATGCCTCGACACCCACAATTTCATGAGTACGCGTGTCTATTAATGGCTGATACCAAAGTCGCAATTCTTGCCTGTCAATGGCCTTGCGCAGTTCGTTTTCCAACGACAACTTTTTGGTGGCGGTAATATTCATGGAGGAGGTAAAGTACTGATAATTATTTTTTCCCCGATCCTTCGCGTGATACATGGCTATATCTGCGTTTCTAAGCAGCGTGTCGAAATCCTCGCCATCTGCGGGAAAAATGGTAATACCGATACTTGCTCCAACAACAACTTCCTGTTGCCCAAGAACAAATGGAATCGATAAAGCGTCGAGTATGCAGCGGGCCACCGTCGCTGCATACAGGGGATCATGGATCGATGGAAGAAGAATCATGAACTCATCGCCGCCAAGCCGCGCTATGATTGGATCCTGCTGGTAATCTTTAGTACTCTCTAAATAATCCTTATTCCTGATACACCGAGTAATGCGCGCAGAGAAATTTTGCAATAATGCATCTCCGCGGTAATGGCCGAGAGTATCATTGATACGTTTAAAATCGTCCATATCCAAAAACAATACAGCAAGTGATTCGTTATGGCGCTTGGCCTGTACCAATGCACGCTCCAGATATTCCCTGAACATTAAACGATTTGGTATTCCTGTAAGGCTGTCGTGATAGGCTAAGTGGCGAATTTCCTCGGTGGTTCGATGCAGATTTGCCGCCATTTCTTTGAACGCAATCGCTAAATCGCCTATTTCATCCACTCGATCGATTGCAATATCTAACTGATAATTTCCGTGGCCGATTTGCGCGGCATGCCTGGCCAGTTGCCGGATTGGATGAATTAACCGGCGCGATACCAACCAGGCTATGATGATCCCGAGAATGACAAGTACAAGTGTTGTGGTGACGACGGTAAAAAGATTGCGCTGCATCCCTTCCTGAGAGATGGTTTCCAGTTGATTTCTCATGCCAGCGATATCTTGATCAATTCCCTTTAAGGAAAGGCCGACTCTCACACCTCCTAGAACCATTTCACCAATACGAATGGGCATCGCTATATCCATCACGCCGGCGGCTATTTGTATCAGCAGGTCATTGGTTGTAACTGCGTTTATTGAAATTTCGTCTCTTAGGGTTTTTCCAAACAGCGGGATCCTGGCACGCCCGTCATGGATGATTTTGCCCTGTTGGTCATAAACATATACGTAGGCAACGTCCTTTTGCCCGAGAATGGCTCTCGCTAATTCATTAATCGCTTGCATATCGTATTTATAAAGCGGGTTAGCTAGGTTTTCCGCGAGCAAGCGGGCCATCACCGCTCCCCTCTGTTTGAGTTGCTCGATCAGATCGCGTTCCATAACCCGCGCACTTGTCTGCGTAACGGTAGTGGTGGACTGCGTGAACTGGAATAATAGAGCGGCTGTTAAAGACAATACGATAGCGATGATCAAACCGAGGATGACCAATGCATAGCGCGCCTGGAGCCGTAGTTTCATTATTAGCCCTGGCTCATGGCGCTTATGCGTGATGATTCTTCCAAGCCGTCCCAGGCGATGTCGGTTAGCCGCAATCCTCTGTCTGTAAATACTAAAATAGGCGTAACCGCAATATTTTGCCGCGCAGACATTTTTCTCAACTTTTCAACAAAATGAATATGATTTTTCCTTACAGAGAACCTTCCCTGGGCATGGTTTTTCAACTGATGCATGATGACGGTCCCCATAAAACCTGATGGTGAATGGATATTCACTCAAGGCGGTGCTTGAGAACAAACTCCTACTTAACTCTCGGATTGTGCAAATATTGTGCCTAGGTAGCCATGCCGAGAGTTGGCGCAACAATTAAGATAGCGCCTGGTGCTTAGAAAAAACATTAACAAAAGGCATTAAACGTTGGTGTTCAATGCGAATTTTGGCGCCAGTGCAGGGAGGTTTAGAAACAGGGGCTGCAATTGGGACTGAATTTTAACTTAGCGCTATGGCCGTTTCGTTCCAATGACAATCAATACAATCCCGCTAAAAAACGCCAGTCCTGCTAAAATCGGAGGCCATGAAACCGATTCCCTTTTTTCGGTTACTAACTGTAATCGGCCTACATCGATAGCTTTTCCATGCGCGCGATAGGTAATCCCTTCATAGGCTAAAACTACAATTCCTATGATCATTAAAATGATGCCGATAAAGCTGATCTGTTTCATTGAGCAAGCCCTTCCGCGGGTAAAGCGGTACCGTGTTACCCGTCTTTATCCAAACCCTACTGTTCGGGCGCCGCTTCCGCAATCCGCTGCCCGGGTCCACTTATCCCGGTATCTTCTTCTATGCGAGCAAATGGATTACAATTTGCGCCATGGCCAAGGCAACCTGGAAAGGAACAGTACTGGCGGAGAGCGATCATTATCATGTGGTGGAAGGAAACATTTACTTTCCACCCGATGCGGTTAAGCGCGCTTACTTTAAGCCCAGCGATACGCATACTACTTGCCCGTGGAAGGGTATCGCCAGTTACTATGACCTCATCGTCAACGGTGAAGCGAATAAAGACGCGGCCTGGTATTATCCCGAGCCGAAAGAAGCGGCAAAAAATATCACCGGGTACATTGCTTTTTGGAAGGGCGTAGAAGTAACAGAATAAATCAGGCCTCCTCTCTGTATCCTCAAGACGCTTGATACGTGTGCCCGGCAACGAGCACATGGTAGTTCTTAAATTGAATCGGGAAAGACTCTCGCCTTCCGCCGTCGATCGCCTTATATACAAAAAAATGAAGATGCGGTCCACTGGAATAACCGGTGTTGCCGGATAACCCGATCAATTGCCCGGCTTGCACCCTCTCTCCCAACCTAACCTTGACACCGTATTGTTGCAAATGCGCATATTCACCGATGGTGCCGTCGGCATGTTTAATCATGATGTAATTGGCGGAATTCTGGTATTTTCTATCCGGGCCGCCTTCATTACTGGTGTCTTTAATTCCCACCACCACACCGTCCCTGGCCGCATGAATCGGCGTTCCTTGCGGCATATTCCAATCGATGGCGTATTGAAAATCACCATAGTGGCTGTAACTTCCATTGAATCCCTGATCGACACGATAGGCGTTGCCAGGCGTGTAAGGTAATGAGTAAAGATAGGTATCATCGTGCGTTGCCTGCATACTGCCCCAGGTCCAGGCAAAACTATATTGATAATGCGGTTCGCTCTGAGTATTTTTCTTCGCCAGGCTGAACGCCTTGGTCGTTTCCATGCCTACGTAGGTATTGGTGTACGGCAAAGAAACGTTGGGAGTCATATCCGATGAATCGGCTTCTATAGTCACGGTGATTTCGGCCGATTGGCGGTTTTGAACAAAAAAATCAATCGTATCACCGCTCTCGACCGTAATTACGCACATGACCCCTCTGGAACAAAGCTCTTGGGAAAAAGCAACATGAGAAAACCCTAATGCAACTAGAAGGAATAAGGATTCTCCTCGAAACCTCATACATACTCACCTGTGGCACCTCACCCCGCGAAAGCGGTCTTCGTTTCGCCGTTGGAATTGGATTTTCATTACCACAAATCCACCTCTCTCTTAGTTAAAGAGATCGGTAGATTTATTACAGTTATTAATCGTTATCTTTAAACCGGCAAATAAATTCGGCGGTGAAAAATCTGAATTGAAAATTTTGCTTATGCCATACTTTTAAAAACTTATTAAACAAAATAGCGCGCGTATGCTATAGCAACAATCCAGAGAAAGTGAAGTCGGATTACGACAGAAGGCGGGCGTTGTCAGACTAAAGGAAAATTTAATTGCTATCGAGTTTATTATTACAACATTCAATTTTTTGAATCCTCGGTCATCCGCAGATTAGCCCTGCCATGGAAGGAAGAAAGCCATATTTGGCTGATTCTCAAGTCAAAAGATAGCTTTTGAGCGTTTACAAGATACGCTCTATCTTAAGCAGCACAAATATACTATAAGTATATAATTGTATTCGCTATATAGCCGCCTTCCCCGGCTTATTTGCTATCTGAGCTTAATATCAAACACATAAATAGCGCTCTGGATAGCGGGTGCACTGTTCTAAATTCTAAAGGATTAAACCGAAGCGAAAGGAAGCCACCATGTAGCACATGGGCTACTTACGATCTTATGTCTTTAATTCATGTGAAGAAAACGAGACTGTCACTAGATAAAGTGTCGCTCGTATTTATGTTCGCCATTACTTTCAGCGAGAGCGCCTTCGCTGCGCGGTGTCTTTATGTTTCTTCCTATGATGCCGGCTACGAATGGAACGACGGCGTAGAAAAGGGTATGGAGCCCATATTAAAAGGTAAATGTGAATTAAAAAAGTTTTATATGGATGGAAAACGGCATCTCGATCCTGCCTTCGCGAAAAAAAAGGCGCGGGAAGCAAAGGCATTAATTGAGTCATGGAAACCCGATGTTGTCATTGCCGCAGATGATAATGCCTCTAAATATTTGATCATGCCTTATTTCAAAAATGCCGCCATCCCCATCGTCTTCTGCGGCATCAATTGGACCGTAGAGCCTTATGGGTATCCTTATTCCAATACCACCGGCATGATCGAGGTCGGTCCTGTTGAGCCGATGATAACGGAAGTTAAAAACGCAGTAAAAGATGCCAGAAGAGGCGTTTTTCTTTTCGTAGATGAGATCACTCAATACAAGGAGTTTGCTTTAAACAAGGAAATGTACAGCAAACAAGGAATTCTCCTGACTAACAGTATTGCCAACACCATGGCGGAATGGGAGGCCGCCTATTCTGCCGCCCAACAAGCTGATTTTATTATCATCGGCAATAACGCGGGTATCAACGACTGGGATAAAAAACGGGCGCGCAACTATACGCTTTCTCATGCACATAAATTTACCGTCACTTATCTCGAGTGGATGGCGCCTTATAGCATGTTGACAATGGCGAAGATCGCCGACGAACAAGGAGAGTGGGCGGCAAAAGCTGCGGTGATGATCTTAGAGGGAGCGCGCCCAAACAGCATCCCTATTGTTGCAAACCGCCGTTGGAATATGTATGTAAATCCCCAGCTTTTAGCCAAGGCGAAAATCAAACTGTCCAGCGATATTCTACGTAAAGCCGTTAAGGTCGAAAATTGAAATTGGCACAATTACATTTTCGGCTGAGCCTTGCGATCGCATTGTTTGTACTTGGCGTCTTGTTCACCGTTTCGCTGACTACAATCGCCTGGCGCGACGCGTTAGAGAATCAGGAAACAATATTTATCTCGGATGCAAGCACAGCGCGCGACAACATTTTTGTAAGAACCAACGGAGCGGATGAAGTCATAAGCAATCTTTCCACGCTTGTTAACTCTTCAACCCGTGTGGATGGCGACCAGTTTCGTATCTTTTCGGAAGAAGTTCTAAGCCGCCATCCTTTCTTGCTGTCTACCGGCTATCTGCCGCTGGTGACGGAGCAAGATAGAAATGAGTTTGAGCAAACCAAACGCCGTATGGGCTTTCCGACATTTTCTATTACTACGAGGAAAGACGGCGTATACCGCACTGCCGGCCGCCAAGAACGCTATTTCCCTCTGTTGTATCAAGAACCCTTTGAGCCAACCACTGCGGTAATGATCGGATTCGACGTTTTATCTGACTCCGCTTTTACCAAAGTTATTGAATCGGCGATCGATACCACCGAAGCTACTCCCGCCCCGCCCAAATTATTGGATGGGCGCATCCAGGGTTACTGGTTATTTAAGGCAATTTATGCCGGGAAAACCATCCCAGTAAAAATAGAAGAGCGCCGCAAAATAGTTAACGGCTTAATCGCGTTAAGAATTAATGCCGATAAAATGTTGGATGAGTCAACCAGTGCCGATAATCTCAAGGTGAGTTTGCGCCTGCATACGGCGGCGGCTAATTTGCCGGTCATGGATCTCATCAAGAATACTGAATCGTTAAAAACCACTCATCAGAAAATTTTGAGTGTTCTAAATAAAAATTACATTATCGGTGTTCACGGCCAAAAACTCACGCTCGATATTTACCGGCCGCTACATTGGGCAGACATTGATTATAAGATGATCATCCTCGCCCTACTGACCGGTTCTATCGTCACAATTTTGCTTGTGGTCGCCGGGAAAAATGTCGCTTTGCGTGCACAGGAACTACAGCAGCGCAATAAGGAAATCGAACGTCAGGTGCTGGAGAAGACCGCCGAGCTGGCGCTAGAAAAAGAGCGTGCACAGGTCACTCTAGAGTCGATTGGCGACGCGGTAATTACCACGGATGCCGGAAGTAACATCGAATATCTCAATCCCATTGCCGAGAAGCTCACCGGCTGGAAGAATACCGAGGCTCACGGCCTGCCCTTACAGGATGTGTTTAATGTTGTTAAGGAAACTACGCGTGAACCTGCCGATAATCCGGTCAAGCCGTATCTTGCCGAAGGGCAGGCGGCAAAACTAATACGCGATACCATACTTGTTAACCGTGATAGATCAGAGATAGCGATCGATCACTCCGCCGCGCCCATCCGCAATCGTGAAGGAGCGATTATCGGCGCTGTCCTTGTGTTCCATAATGTCGGCCACGAACGGAAAATGGCGCAGGAAATGTCCTATCAAGCCACGCACGATGCATTGACCGGGCTGCTGAATAGGCGGGTATTTGAAGAACGTCTCAGGGAATTATTGATCAACGCTAAAACGGAAAATAGCGCGCATACCGTACTCTACCTCGATCTCGATCGATTTAAAATCGTCAATGACGCATGCGGCCATGTCGCCGGTGACGAGCTGCTGCGCCAGATCACTACGCTGTTGCATGCAGAAGTGCGCCGCTCAGATACCGTGGCGCGCATAGGCGGCGATGAGTTCGGGATACTACTCTATCAGTGTCAGCAAGAGGGAGCGCTCCATATCGCCAATAAACTGCGCCAGGTTATCCATGATTTTCGCTTCGTTTGGAAGGATAGGACTTTCGCGATCGGAGTAAGCATAGGGCTTGTCACAGTTACCAATGAAAGTGAGAGCTCATCCGGCATACTAAGCGCTGCGGATGCGGCCTGCTATACCGCTAAGGACAAGGGGCGCAACCGCGTGCAGGTATTTCAAGCCGATGATAGTGAGCTTGCCCATCGCCGGGGCGAAATGCAGTGGGTGACGCGCCTGACCAAGGCATTGGAAGAAAATCGATTTCTTCTCTATGGCCAGAGCATTGTGCCGATTGCTTCGAGCCATTCCTCTAATATAAAGCAATATGAAGTGTTGATCCGTTTATTAAGCGAGGACGGCAAGGAGATTATACCGCCGGGGGCATTTGTCCCCGCGGCGGAGCGTTATAATCTCATGCCGACCATCGATGGTTGGGTCATCAGTACAATATTTGAATGGCTAACTGATCCTTTCATTGCTGATATTGATGCAAGCTATAACATCAACCTATCCGGACAGTCGCTTAGTGATGATAATTTCCTAAGCTTCCTAATCGACCAGTTTCAGCGGGTTAACATTCCTCCCGGTAAAATCTGTTTTGAGATCACAGAAACAGCTGTTGTCGCCAATCTTACTAACGCGGTTCAGTTTATTAATACCCTTAAACAACTCGGCTGCCGCTTCGCATTGGATGATTTCGGCAGCGGCTGGTCGTCGTTTGCGTATTTGAAGAACTTGCCGGTCGATTATTTGAAGATTGATGGCAGTTTTGTCAAGGATATGATGGATGACCCTCTCGACTACATCATGGTTGAATCCATTAACCGGATCGGACACACCATGGGCGTTCAAACGATCGCCGAATTCGTTGAAAATGCGAACATTCTGGAGAAGCTTAAAGAGATCGGTGTTGATTATGCCCAAGGCAACAGTATCGATAAACCGCGACCCTTGAGTGAGCTGGTAATACCCGCAAGAGTGGTTTTACGCTCTGCCGTGACTTATCCCGGCTAAGGCAGCACCGCGGCCCGCGGATACCAGATTCAGCAACAAGAAAATTTATTTTCCATAATTTTTGCTTAGGTAGTCCACGATGGCAGGCACGTTTTCTTCCTTAATCGGCGCACCCATCGCCTTGATCATCTTATTCACCGAGGCTTCCCAGCCTTTTCCGTCCAGAAACACTGAATTCATTGGAATATAATCAAGGCTGTGGCACATCCCACAATTAGCCGCAACCAGATCTTTGCCGGCGCCTTCTTTGAGCGTAATTTTGTCTTCATCCGCATGGTTCATCTGCGTCCACAGCACACACACGATTAACAATAATCTTTTCATAGGAGCTCTTCCTTTTTCAGGTTATCTCAATATCGATCTGGTGCGCCAGATTGTGGTGATAACCTGCCGGATTGGCAATCAACTCGAACGTCTGGGTATTGCCAGCGCGATTACTCGCCTTCGCCATGACCGTGAATTTTCCCTTCTTTTCCGGTTTAAAACGATAAGTCCACTGCCGCCAGGAATATTTGCCGTAATCTTTTCCAAGCTCAACCGTGCGCCAGGAGCGCCCGTTATCAACGGAAATCTCAACCGCCTGGATGCCATATCCGCCGTCCCAGGCAATGCCTTTAACCTCAACCATATGCCGGAAGGGGAATTGCTGTCCGTCTTCCAGATTAGTGATAAGCGAATTGACCACCATTTCAGTAATCGGCGTATTGGTCTCGCCTTCCTGCGAGATAAACCTATCTACCACCGGGAATTTTCCTTTTGGAATACGATAGGCGGTTTTCATCCAGAAGCCCTGATAGGCTTCCGGGATGACGTTAATTGACGTGACATGTTTCATCCAATAAGTCGCCGTCCAACCTGGCACCACCACCCGTGCCGGATAACCGTTCCAGTGCGGCAATGGCGTCCCATTCATCTCATAGGCGATAAGGGTGTTTTCGTCCAATGCCTTCCACATCGGCAGACTTTTCTCAAAATCCGGGGTCTTATCCAGCACGCCGATGTCGGCGCCGTTCATAACTACTTCCAACGCGTCTTTATTGATTCCGGCCCGGTTAAGCACATCTTTAAGCCTGACCCCCTTCCATCTGGCGTTACCCATTGCACCATAACCCCATTGCACGCCCGTGACATGCGGCATAAATAGGCCGCGACGATTACCGGAACATTGGCACACGGCTACGACTTCCACCTGCTCGAAGTCCCGCTTGAACTCGTCCAATGTCAATTCGAACGGTTTCTGCACCGCTGCACCGCCGATGCGCAATTTCCACTCCTGTGCATTCACCTGCGGAATATTCGCTAAGTGATAACGCACGAAGAATAAATCGTTAGGGGTAAGCGCTTCATTGAAATAGCGCACGGGGGTCTCGTAATTCGGCGGGCGGAAGCTTTTCTTTATCAGCGGTCTCTTGCCGGCCAGCGCATCGAGTACCGATGACTCTAATGTGCCGGAAGGCAAAATAGCCGGGCCTAATGAGGTATCGCGCGCTTGGGCGATGGCTGGAATCCACCATCCACTGCCGGCAATAGCAAATCCACCAACAGTTCCTTTTAAGAAACTTCTTCGAGTAACCATAAATTCCCTCTCTTTATTGCACCGGGCAGTTTGAAATTGATTTTCTTCGCTTGCAAGGTGATGGAAAACAGAGTTTTTCAACACCCTGCCACACCTATAACCTTCATCGATTTTTGTAACGATGAGCTTGCCATACCATCAGCCGGAATGGCAAGCAAGATATGCGTTTTGAGATGGGCAAGTGCTATTTGCTTGCAAGCACTAACAGTAACTCATTCAATCTGTGGACGAAGCCTGCGGGATCACCCAGCTGCCCGCCTTCGCTTAGCACCGCCTGGTCAAATAAGATATGCGTCCAATCGGCAAACCGCTGCTCATCGGCTTCGTCTTTCAGCTTAACCACAATCGGATGGCTGGGATTAATCTCCAGGATTGGCTTGCTGGCAGGCAGCTCTTGTCCTGACGCTTTCAATAAACGCTCTAAATTAGCGCTCATATCATGCTGATCCGCGACCAGGCATGCGGGAGAATTAGTAAGACGATGAGTAATGCGAACTTCCTTTAACCGTTCACCCAAAATGGCCTTGATTTTCTTCACTAGCTCTTTAAATTCCGCCGCTGCTTTCTCTTGCTGTTGCTTTTCCTGCTTGTCCTCCAGCTTGCCAAGATCGAGTTCACCTTTCGCCACTGACTGCAACGCTTTGCCGTCGAATTCGGTAAGATGCATTACCACCCATTCGTCGATGCGGTCATAAAGCAACAGCACCTCGATGCCTTTCTTGCGGAAGATCTCCAGATGCGGGCTATTCCTGGCAGCGGCAAAACTATCTGCGGTGACATAATAAATCTTGCCCTGCCCCTCTTTCATCCGGCCGATGTAATCCATCAACGAGACATTCTGGGTTTCGTTGTCAGTATAAGTTGAGGAGAATCTTAATAACTTGGCGATGCGCTCGCCATTGGCGAAATCCTCGACCGCGCCTTCTTTTAATACACGCCCGAACTCTTTCCAAAAGGTCGCATATTTCTCCGTCTCTTTAGCGGCGATATCCTCCAAAAGATCCAACACCTTTTTTACCGATCCGGCGCGTATCGCATCGATCTCCTTGCTGTGCTGCAGCATTTCACGGGAGATGTTAAGCGGCAAATCGTTGGAATCAATCACCCCACGCACAAACCGCAAGTAAGCCGGCATTAATTGCTCGGCCTCATCCATAATGAACACGCGGCGGACATAAAGCTTAATGCCGTGATGTTTGTTCCGGTCCCATAAATCAAACGGTGCACGTTTAGGGATATACAACAAAGAGGTGTATTCTTGCTTACCCTCTACATGACTGTGAATGTGCGCGAGCGGCGCCTCAAAATCATGGGCGACATGTTTGTAGAACTCGTCGTACTCCTCTTGTTTAATTTCACTGCGCGGCCGCGCCCATAGCGCGGAGGCGCGGTTGACGGTCTCCTCTTCATTCTTATCCTCCAGCTTCATCACGATCGGCAAAGTGATATGGTCGGAGTACTTCCGGATTATTGTCCGTAAACGATAGGCGTCCAAAAATTCGTCTTCGTCTTTGCGCAGATGCAAAATCACGTCGGTTCCGCGACGCGGTTTCTCGACTGTTTCGAGCGTATATTCACCTTGCCCATCGGATTCCCAACGCACGCCATGTTCAGCGCCAAGCCCGGCGCGCCGGGTAACTAAAGCTACTTTATCCGCGACAATAAAGCTTGAGTAAAAACCGACACCGAATTGGCCGATTAAGCGCGCGTCCTTTGCTTGATCGCCGGTCAGTGAGGCCAGGAATTGACGGGTACCGGATTTGGCGATAGTGCCGATATTATCGACCACCTCGGCACGGGTCATGCCGACACCATTATCCGACACGGTAATGGTTCTCGCTTTTTTGTCATAGGCGACACGAATTTTAAGCACGCTGTCGCCTTCGTAAAGATTGCCGTCGGTCAATGCTTCAAAGCGCAGCCTATCGGCGGCATCAGAAGCATTAGAGATCAATTCCCGCAAGAAAATCTCCTTGTTGCTATATAGGGAATGAATCATTAAATCCAGCAACTGCCGGACCTCGGCCTGAAAGCCCAGTGTTTCTTTATGTGCTTCCACCTTCATGTTAAAGCAAGACCTCTGTTTAGAAATACTAAATTATTGGGAAAAAAGTATCTCGATTCAAGAGAGAAAAAGAATGACTAGGAAAGAATGAACTCCACCCGTTTTCTTTCTTAGCAGGGTGCTGAAAAACTCGTTTTTCATCACCCTGCGGTGGCCGCTCCTGCGCCTCCCTGCGCTCGCGGCACTTGGGCTTCCTGCCCATCGCGGTATAGGGATGTACCGCCATTTTTCAAACACGCTACGTGTTTGAAAAATGAAGCAAAGCAAAAACCACGCTTTTTGCTTTGCGTGTTGAAAAAGGCCATGGATGGACTTTTTCAACAACCTGTTAGAAAACGCGTTAACCGAAAAATCGGTAAATCAGGAAGCGGCGGGCTTATCCTTGCTGCCGGGAACAGCTGCCTCGGCGGCTTGGAAACCAATCTTGGAATGAGTGCCGTCGCAGAAAGGTTTAGTGGTCGAACCGCCGCAACGGCATAATGCGAATGGCCGCTTCGGAAGCAGATATTCCTTTCCGTTCCAATCGAACAGCTTAATATCATCTCCTTCAACCAGATAAGGACCGTTTTGCCGCACCGTGATTTTTGCCATTTTTAATCTCCTCTTTTTAGCCGTTTAAGTTACCGCCGCCTTTGCATCAGGTCAAAATGTAGCGAACCGCCGTCGTTCATCCTGGCAAAAACTATTCATCGGTTACACATCCCTCGCTTGCATTCTTCACGTTCTTAATATACTTGTACAACGTCCCGCGCGTCGCCTTGTACGGCGGCATCTTCCACCTGGCCTTGCGCTTCGCCATCTCCTGATCGCTGACATCGACATTAAGCATATTCTTTTCCACATCGATAGTGATGATGTCAGCATCCTTGATCAAGGCGATAGGGCCGCCTTCTTGTGCTTCCGGCACAATATGACCGATGATGAAGCCATGCGAACCACCGGAGAAGCGGCCATCTGTTAAAAGTGCAACGTCCTTGCCTAAACCAGCACCCACAATTGCAGAGGTAGGTGTAAGCATTTCCGGCATACCCGGCCCCCCTTTCGGGCCTTCGTAGCGGATAACCACGACGTTGCCTTTTTGAATTTGTTTTTGCTCCAGGGCGTGGAGCATATCTTCTTCGGAGTCGAAGACCTTGGCCGGGCCGGTAAATTTCAATCCTTCTTTGCCGGTGATCTTCGCCACCGCGCCGCCGGGCGCGAGATTGCCTTTTAAAATCTGGATGTGGCCAGTTTTCTTAATCGGCCTTTCTAACGGCATCACTATCTCCTGGCCTTTTTCTAGCCCGGGCAGATCAGCGAGATTCTCAGCGATGGTTTTACCGGTGACTGTCAAGCAATCGCCGTTGAGTAATCCCTTTTCAAGCAGGTACTTCATTACGGCAGGTATGCCGCCGGCATTATGCAAGTCTTCCATGACATATTTGCCGCTTGGTTTCAAATCAGCGAGAAACGGCACACGCTCACTGACCGACTGGAAGTCATCAATAGTGAGTTTCACATTCACCGCCCTCGCCATCGCAATCAAGTGCAGCACCGCGTTCGTGGAACCGCCAAGCGCCATGATAATAACGATGGCATTCTCAAATGCCGCCCGCGTCATGATATCGCGCGGTTTAATATCTTTTTCAAGCAGCGTGCGAATTGCCTGCCCAGCCCGGAAGCATTCATCCATTTTTTTCGCGTCAACGGCGGGGGTAGAAGAACTGTAAGGCAAAGACATCCCCATCGCTTCAATTGCCGAGGCAATGGTGTTGGCGGTATACATGCCGCCGCAGGCGCCGGCGCCGGGACAGGAACGCTTAACGATGTCCTTACGCGTGGCATCATCGATTTTGCCGACAAGGAATTCACCATAACTTTGGAACGCGGAAACGATGTCCAACGTTTGCTGGTTGCGATGACCGGGTTTGATTGTGCCGCCGTAAACCATCAATGACGGGCGATTCAGACGTCCCATCGCCATGATCACGCCCGGCATGTTTTTATCGCAACCGGGAATAGAGATGTTGGCGTCATACCACTGTCCGCCCATGACAGTTTCAACGGAATCGGCAATCAGATCGCGCGATTGCAGCGAGTAACTCATACCGTCGGTGCCCATGGAGATGCCGTCACTCACTCCAACGGTGTTAAAGCGCATGCCCACCAGCCCGGCGGCGATGACCCCTTCTCTGACCTTGGCCGCCAGTTCATTGAGGTGCATATTGCAGGTGTTGCCTTCATACCAAACGCTGGCGATGCCGACCTGGGGCTTATCCATATCCTCTTCGGTCATGCCGGTGCCATAAAGCATGGCCTGCGAGGCACCCTGGGATTTCGGTTGCGTAACGCGGGAACTGAACTTATTCAGTTTTTGAGCCATTGAATTCTCCAAAACGTAAGATTGCCACGGTGCCGCATGGCGATTAAAATCACCCGCGGCAATTGTAAAACATTTGCCGCGGGTGAGCTAACGAGTCTATTCAGAGAATTTAATAACGCGGATAGCCAGAAAACACCATTTTTGCTTGACGCAGGAAGGCGCCAAACAAAATGTCAGGGATGACTTCTTCAGAGTTTCCCTAAGAAAGGCCGTTTCAATAATAACTAGCAACATTCAAGATTAATCGGCGTACTTACCTGAAAACTCAAGCAATGCCGAAGACCTTTGCCGCCTTATTAACGTCCCGCGGCTGCACCCACAAAATCGCGCCATAACGGCCCTGTCCGGCCGAGACGGCATCAATCGCAGTAACATTAATCCCCGCATTGCCGAGTTGTGACAGAATCTTGGCGATGATCCCGCGTTGATCCTCTCCTTGAATAAGGAACCCGGACTTTTTGGGGTTAAGTTTGAGCTTTATACGCCTTGCCGCGTCTCTAAACGCCCCGGCATCTTCTGGAATAAAATCGAGCTGGCTGCGGCGACCGCGAGGAAAGCCGGTGAAGGCAAGCAAGTTCACACCAGCTTCATCCAAGGCTTCCAGCACGCGCGCCGCTTCTCCGGGTTTATCAGCAACGTTCATCGAAAAATAATCAACTTTCCTTACCGTTTCTTTCATGATCTCTCCTTTAAGTGATTTTGCTGCTATTTAAGCATTGTTATGCAACCCCGGTATAAATTCAAATGCTATTAAGGTGCTCATGTTAAACTTGGACCCAATCATCCACGCATTCGGCTAACAGCGCTTTGAGCTCCGGCAGGCATGATCCGCAATTGGTGCCGGCCTTCAGTAAGACACCCATCTCTTCGGTTGAGCGAAGATGGTTTTGCCGAATCGCCGTTGCAAGGGTGTGCTGCCCGACAGCAAAGCAGGCGCAGACGATCGCGCCGGTATCAGGCTGGCTGTGGCCGGGACGGCCGGCGAGAAGGCTCATACGCTCGCTGGAAGTCAATTCTTTACCGAATAATGCCGCGAGCCAGGCGCGAGGCGGCAGCGCGAAAGTAGGCGCGATAAAGACACACGCATCCAGCCGGTTATCGATAATATGGACGGCGCGATAACGTCCTCCTCTGTTATCGAGATAATCCAGCCACTCGCCCTGCTCAGATGCGCTCAATAAGTCACGTGCCCACACCGCCCAATCTCGCGGAACTCGCTCACCCGCGAGCGCATAGCGTAGAAAATCCGAGCCTCCCGCACTCACCCAATAATCGATATCGTTCAACACCAGCGGCCGCCGCGCCAGAGCAAATCCATACCAGGCGGGTTGATACAACTCCACACGCACCGGGGTATGCTTGGATTCGGGCTGTCCGGAAATCGGATCGGTGACGGGGCTAACCAGCGCATCCACTTTTGCGCGGTGCGCGAATTGATCGTTCCAATGCATCGGCACGAACACACTGCCGCGCTGTTGATCCGAAGTGACGTGGGCACGGGCGATCATGTCTCCAAAGCGGCTGATTACGCGCACCAGCGCTTGCTCTTGCGCACCGATCGTCGCCGCATCATCGGGATGCAGTTCGGCATAAGGTTCGAGGTCGTGCATAGCCAAGCGCGGCGATTTTCCGGTGCGCGTCATGGTATGCCAGTGATCGCGCACGCGGCCGGTGTTGAGCACCAGAGGATAACCGGCGTCAGTTGGGTTAGCAGGCCTCCGCGGTGCGATCGGAATCAGCCGTGCCTTGCCGCTTACGGTAAAAAAACGCCCATCAGTAAACAAGCGCGAAGTGCCGGCGGGAGCCGCCGCGGCCACCGGCCATTGAATAGGCGCCAGCGCTTCATACGCTATGTCACTGAGTTCCGCCAAGCCGGATATATTGAAAGCGCGCTGATCTCCCTGTTTCTTAGCGGCGTCAAAACCGGACAGCGCGGCATGTTCACGGAAAATCGTCGCCGCCGACTCATAAGTAAACTCGGCGGCGAAACCCATGCGCTGCGCCACTTGCGTGATGATCCACCAATCCGGCTGTGCCACTCCCGGCTTAGGCAGAAATGTACGTTGGCGCGAAATGCGCCGCTCGGAATTTGTGACCGTGCCTTCCTTCTCGCCCCATGTCAGCGCCGGCAACAGCACGTTGGCAAACCGGGTGGTATCGGTGTTGCGCATACAATCCGACACCACCACTAAGCCGCAGCGCTTGAGCGCCGCGCCCGCCCGGTCGGCATCGGGCAAACTCACCGCCGGATTAGTCGCCATAATCCACAGCGCCTTGATGCGCCCCGCTTCTACCGCGCGGAACAAATCTACGGCTTTGAGCCCCGGGCGGCTTGCGATACGCGGCGCATGCCAAAACCGCCGCACCCGCTCGCGATGTTCCGGATTATCGAGTTCCATATGCGCGGCCAGCTGATTAGCGAGTCCGCCTACCTCGCGCCCGCCCATCGCGTTAGGTTGTCCGGTCACGGAAAAAGGTCCCATCCCCGGACGACCGATGCGGCCGGTGGCGAGATGACAATTAATGATCGCGTTTACTTTATCCGTGCCGCTGGAGGACTGATTAATGCCCTGGGAGTAGACCGTCAGGGTTTTGTCCGTGCGCGTAAATAGCTGGAAGAATAGCGCGACTTTGTCGGTTGAAACACCGCAGTACTTTGCCACGGCAGGTATGGAAGGGCTGGATATGCGGGCGGCGCGCAAGGCATCGGCATAGCCTTCGGTATGCGCTTCCAGGAAATCAGCATTTACCCCGCCATAACAGGATAGATAATACAGCAGGCCATTAAACAGGGCGGCATCGCTGCCGGGACGCAGCGCCAGATGCAGATCGGCGATTTCACAAGTGACCGTGCGACGCGGATCGATCACCACGATTTTGCGCGCTGGGTTATTTTTCTTGGCTGCAACAAGACGCTGAAACAATACCGGATGACACCAGGCGGTGTTGGAACCGACCAAGACAATTAACTCGGCCAACTCCAAGTCTTCGTAACAGCCCGGCACGGTGTCGCTGCCGAAGGCGCGTTTGTGGCCGGCCACGCTCGACGCCATGCACAGGCGTGAATTGGTATCGATATTGGCGCTGCCGATAAATCCCTTCATCAACTTATTGGCGACATAATAATCCTCGGTAAGAAGCTGGCCGGAAACGTAGAAGGCCACCGCCTCCGGACCATGCTCGCGCATAACGCGCAGAAACCCTTGCGCCACATAATCCAGCGCCTGATCCCAGGTTGCGCGCTTGCCGTGTATCTCGGGATGCAGCAGGCGCCCTTGCAAGCCGACGGTCTCCGCCAGCGTCACGCCTTTGGAACATAGCCGGCCATAGTTGGCCGGATGATCGGGATCACCCTGTATTTCCACCTGTCCATCTTCCCTCGTGAGAGCGAGGATGCCGCAACCGACGCCGCAATAGGGACAGGTGGTTTTTACCGGTAGCTCAATCATCTTTCACCCACGCCTGGGTGAAAATCGGATGCAACAAGAGATAAATCACCTCCCGCTCGACGCGGACCGGATAATGGGGCGTGCAGCCCTCATCAGGCGCGAGCGCTTGGCCATTGTTTAAATCGATGCACCAATTGTGTAACGGGCAGGCGACGGTGTGGCCAAAGACGATCCCTTGGGACAGCGGCCCGCCGCGATGCGGACAGTGATCGCGCAGCGCAAACACGCCATCGGCGGCGGTGCGAAATACAGCGATGTCGCCGTGGCCGGTGCGCACCACCCGGGAGCCCAGGCGGGGAATATCATCGAGCCTTCCGATCTCGATCCAGGTCGGGCTTTGTCGGTTTGCGAGCGGCGCCATCATCAGACCACCTGCTTAAGCGGGATAAACTCATGCCGGTCCGCGCCTTGCTTAGCGCGCTCCGCCCAGGGGTCGACCTGAAAGTATTTTTGCGATTCCAGGAATCGCTGTTGCAGCGCTTTACGGCTGTTAACGTCTTCCACGACGCGCTGTTTTACATAGGACAGGCCGACGCGTTCGATCCATGGCGCGGTCCGTTCCAGATAACGCGCCTCCTCCCGGTACAATTGCAAAAACGCGGCGCAATATTCCAGCGCCTGTTCCGCGGTCTTGACATGGCATAACAAATCGGTCGTGCGCACTTTGACGCCGCCGTTGCCGCCCACGTGCAACTCCCAGCCGGAATCCACTGCGACCACGCCAAAATCCTTGATCGTGGCTTCGGCGCAATTGCGCGGACAACCGGACACGGCCATCTTGACTTTATGCGGCGTCCAGGCGCCCCAGCACATTTTTTCCATCTGAATACCGAGACTGGTGGAATCCTGCACGCCAAACCGGCACCATTCCGAGCCGACGCAGGTTTTGACTGTGCGCAATGCCTTGCCATAGGCATGACCGGAAATCAATCCGGCCTTATTCAGCTCGCCCCAGACCGCGGGCAGGTCTTCTTTCTTCACCCCTAGCAAGTCGATGCGCTGGCCGCCGGTGATCTTGATCGTGGGGATCTTGAACTCATCCGCTACATTGGCGATGGCGCGCAGCTCATTTCCAGTAGTAACGCCGCCCCAGATGCGCGGCACGACTGAATAGGTCCCGTCCTTCTGGATGTTGGCATGCGCGCGCTCATTAATGAAGCGCGATTGCTTATCGTCTTTGTATACACCCGGCCAGGCGCACAGCATGTAGTAATTGAGCGCCGGCCGGCACACGTGGCAGCCATCCGGGTTACGCCATTCGAAATAATCCAGCGCCGCACGCAGCGTGGTCAGACGCTGTTCCCGGATGGTCTTGCGCACCTCGTCGTGACTATAATCAGTACACTTGCACAGCGGCTTCTGTTTCGGCGCGACGGAATAATTTCCCCCCAAAGTGGAGATCAAAATTTGTTCCACTAACGCAGTGCACGAACCGCACGAGGACGAAGCCTTGGTATGAGAACGCACATCTTCCAGGGTAAAAAGTTTTTTATCGCTGATGGCGCGTACGATCGTACCCTTGCAGACGCCGTTACACCCGCATATTTCGGCATCATCCGTCATTAACGCAATACGATTTTCACCGCCGTAGCCGGAGTCGCCCAGACAGGTTTGGCCGAACATCAAATGATCGCGAATATCGGCGATATCCCGGTTCGAACGCAACAGATCGAAATACCAGCCGCCGTCGAGAGTATCGCCGTAAAGCACCGCGCCGCGGATGCGGTTATCCTTGAGCACGAGCTTTTTATATACCCCGCGCGCCACGTCCTTCATGACGATTTCTTCGCTGGCGGCATCGGCGGTCAAGTCGCCGGCGGAGAAGACATCGACGCCGGTGACTTTGAGTTTGGTCGAGGAAACTGAACCTTGATAACGGGCATAACCCAATCGCGCCAGGTGGTTGGCGCATACCTTGGCCTGCTCGAACAACGGCGCCACCAGGCCATAAATCTGGCCGCGATGTTGAACGCACTCGCCCACGGCATAAACGCGCGGATCGAATGTCTGCATGGTGTCGTTGACGATGATGCCCCGTTCACAGTAGAGGCCGGACCTCTGCGCGAGCGCGATATTGGGGCGGATACCGACCGCCATAACGACTAAATCGGCGACAATCTCGCTGCCATCCTTGAAGCGCACACCCTGGACCCGGCTGCTTCCGGTAATGGCCGTAGTCTCGGCGCCCATGAGGAATTGGATCCCGCGCTGCTCCAAAGAATCCTGCAGCATTTTGCCCGCGACCTGATCAAGCTGGCGTTCCATTAATGTGTGCTCGCGATGCACAACGGTAACGCGCATGCCGCGCCGCACCAGGCCACCGGCCGCCTCCAGACCGAGCAAGCCGCCGCCAATCACGACCGCGAAGGCTTGTTTGCCGGCGGCATCCAGCATGCGATTCACGTCCTGGATATCGCGGAACGCCAGCACGCCGGGCAAATCCGCACCAGGGACTGGAATCATTATAGGCTGCGAGCCGGTGGCGAATAGCAGATAATCGTATTCGGCGATCGTGCCGTCATCCGTGCGCACGCGGCGTTTGCCGCGATTGACTTCGACTACGGCGTTGCCTTTATGAAGAATAATTGCCTGATCTTGGTACCAATCCTCTTCGTTGAGCATGATTTCATCGATGGTTTTTTCCCCGGCCAGCACCGGCGACAACAAAATGCGGTTATAGTTGCCATAGGGCTCGGCGCCGAACACCGTGATGTCGTAGCCACCGGGCGCCAGCTTGAGCAGTTCTTCTAACGTATGCACGCCCGCCATGCCGTTACCAATTAACACCAGCTTGTGTTTCATACCTAACCTCCATCGCCTCATCATGAGGTTTGCTGCTCACCAAAATAAAAAAAGCGTCCATTTCTCCGGAATGTACCGGACAAATGGACGCCGTTGTCCACCGGGCCCGCCTCGGCCCGCTATTGCTTCTGAACCCGACCGCCGTTGGTCGGATCCGACTATCTAGCGCACCCGGTGGGTTACGCCCTAATGGGCTAACCCACCCTACAAATACCGAAAATATATTTTTGAGATGACTGCTAGTTAATCGAATAATTCTCCAACATCAATAATATTCTTCGCCACTTCCACGATGCGCCGGTTGCGGTCCATGGCCGACTTGCGCAATACCTGATAAGCCTCGTCCTCACTGCATCCGCGCTGCTGCATCAAGATGCCTTTCGCGCGCTCGATTATTTTACGCTCGGCTAATATTGTTCTTACCTGGCCCAATTCCTTGTGCAATGCCCGGCTCTTCTCAAAACGAGCCACCGCAACGTCAATAATCGGCTTAACCCGGTCACTGCTGAGACCGCGCACAATATATGCGCTGATGCCGGCCTCAACCGCCGTGCGAATCTTTTCGCTGTCCTCATCCTGCGTGAACATCACTACCGGACGGGTGCGGCTGATGCTGCATATGCGCGCCAAGGCATCCCGATCGGGAGAACCGATCTGGATAACGATCACATCCGGTTGTATTCGGCCGGCGTGTATTTGCAAATCTTCGTCCGCCGCAATCGTGGCGACCACTTGATAATCCGCGTCTTTTAATGCCTGTTCGAGCAAAGCCGAACACCCGGGAATTTCCTCGACCAGTATCACCCGTAATCCTGATTCCATTGCTGACTTGCTTCATCACTCCGTGCCACAATTGGCAAAATCAATGCCAGAATTGTAATATGCGGTTTTATACGTTTATTCAACAAGTTAGTTTTTCAACCCATTACTCTTACAAAATTTAACAGTAAAAACTGCACTAACAGAGTGCGCATGCGGACGCATTCCGTAATAAATTGGTGCAGTATTGCTGCTGTATGGAAAAGATCAGGCTTTCGAAATTAATGGCGGAGAAAGGCCTCTGCTCGCGCCGCGAAGCGGACTTGTTTATCGAGCAGGGCCTGGTATTCGTTGATGGGGAGCGCATCACAACGCTGGGTATTAAGGTCGACCCCTCACAGACCATTATTTTGGCTCCGCGTGCGCATCAGCAACAAACGCGGACGGTCACCATCCTGCTCAACAAACCGATCGGTTATGTCTCTAACCAGCCGGAGCGCGGCTACCCCGCCGCGGTCTCGCTCATTCGCGATGACTCGCACTTCGCCGGAGATCAATCGCCATTGCGTTTCCATCCTCAGCAGCTAAAAGGCATCGCCCCGGCGGGGCGATTGGATATTGATTCGCAAGGCCTGCTGGTATTGACTCAAGACGGCCGTATTGCCCGGCAGCTTATCGGCGAGCAGGCGGAAATTGAAAAAGAGTATTTGGTGCGCGTGCAAGGCGATCTCAATGCACAAGACTTGCACCTTTTAAATCATGGTCTATGCCTGGATGGCAAGCCGCTTAAGCCGGCGCGCGTATTTCGGCAAAACAAAGATCAGCTGCGCCTTATTCTAAAAGAAGGAAAAAAACGCCAGATCCGGCGCATGTGCGAACAGGTCGGACTAAAAGTCACCGGGCTTAAGCGTATCCGTATCGGTGATGTCAAGCTCGGTAACCTGCCTCTCGGTCAATGGCGCTACCTGCACTCAGGCGAACGCTTTTAGTTGCCTATTCGAAACTACGTGAATGCGCTATGATGCGCGCCGCAGTGTACCCGTTCGAGGCCATAAGCAATTGTATAAATTTATCCGCCCGGTTCTATTCCAGCTCGATCCCGAGCTAAGCCACAATTGGTCACTGGGGCTGTTGCGTCAGGCCTATCACCTCCCCGGCATCGCAGCCGCATTACGAAGACGTTTTGCTGATCGCATTTTGTCGTTGCCGGTCGAAGTAATGGGTCTTCGGTTTCCCAATCCCGTAGGCCTGGCCGCGGGCTTGGATAAAAATGCGCGCTATTTGCAGCCGCTTGCAGACCTTGGCTTCGGCTGGCTGGAACTCGGCACCGTCACCCCGCGCCCGCAGGCCGGTAATCCGAAAAAACGCCTATTCCGCTTACCTGCGCAAGAAGCTTTGATTAATCGCATGGGTTTTAATAATGTCGGTGTAACCGGTTTTGTCAAGAACCTCAGAGCGCAAAATAAGCCCGGCCTGCTCGGTATTAACATCGGCAAAAATCGCGATACACCCATAGACAAAGCGGCGGATGATTATATCGCTGCATTGCGCAGCATTTATCCCTACGCCGACTATGTCGCGGTCAATGTCTCTTCCCCGAACACCCCCGGGTTACGCGAGCTGCAGGAAACAAACAAACTGCAGGATTTGCTATCCGCGTTAAAAGCGGAGCAGGCGCGGCTTCATAAAAAAGCAGGAAAATATGTTCCGATTGCGCTTAAGATCGCGCCCGATTTAGACGACACCGAGATCGCGATGATCGCCCGGCTTGTCCTCCAACACCGTTTCGACGCCGTTATTGCGACCAACACCACGCTGTCGCGCCCCGGCATAGAAACCGTCCCGCAAGCGGCCATTGCCGGGGGTTTAAGCGGTCGCCCGTTAAAAGACTTATCCACCAGGGTAGTCCGCCAACTCTATGCAAAACTGCGCGGACAGATTCCTATTATCGGTGTGGGTGGAATCGGCAATGCCGCTGACGCTTGGGAAAAATTGACCGCGGGTGCCGACCTTGTTCAGCTCTATACCGGATTGATTTATTCCGGCCCGGGGATAGTGAAAAGTATTGTCGCCGGACTTAAAGAACATGTAAACGCGTACGACGCTACTGATTTATCACAAGCGTTGGCGAACGCAAGAACAAACGTTCCGTTGCCGGAACCTGACACGACTGAAAGTGCATAAACAGTTTTGTTGATGACTTTTAAGGAATCTGTTAAAAACAAATGATAAACAAGCATGTTAAAATTGTGATTGAAGGGGTCACCGAAGACGGCAAAAGATTCCGTCCAAGCGACTGGATAGAAAGGATCAGCGGCAATCTCTCTACATTCGGCAATGACCGGCGGATTCGCTACTCGCGCTATCTGCAACCACAAATTTTGCAAGGCCAAAAATGT
>DATGVQ010000132.1:0-3162 GCA_035300145.1 Acidiferrobacterales bacterium
TCGTCCGGATGTCGTTGCGCAAGAAGGCGCGCCGGTCGCGCAAGCGAGTGAGCCGAAAAAAGTGAAAGCGGCGACCGTGAAAAAACAACCAACGGAGAAAGCGAAAAAACCGCCGGTAGAGAAGAAAGCGAAGCCGGAAAAGGCATCGGCCAAAAAGGCTAAGCCAAAGAAGGAGACGGCGGAGAAAGGCTCAAAGACGCCCAAAGCGAAAAAATCCACCGCCAAAAAAGATACTAAAAAGAAGTAGTGAGCCAGCGAAGGTCGATAGAGCAAAAAGCCGGATATCTCCGGCTTTTTGCTTTTTAGTTAAGGCGTTAAGATATCACCATGATCGCGCTGTTTACCGATTTTGGCTTGCTGGGCCCTTATGTCGGCCAGGTCCATGCGGTGCTGGCGGAGCAAGCGCCCGGTATCCCGGTCGTTGATTTGTTCCATGCCGTACCTAATTTCGATATCCGCGCCGGGGCTTATTTATTGCCCGCCTATACCCAATTCTTTCCCCCGGGCACGGTATTTTTGTGCGTCGTCGATCCAGGCGTCGGCGGCGTGCGCAGGCCGGTTTTTATTGAGGCGGACGGACGCCGGTATGTCGGTCCGGATAACGGTTTGTTCCATATCCTCGCGCGCCGCGCGGCGCGGACTGATTGTTGGCTTGTTCGTTGGCGCCCACCGCGGCTTTCGGCCACGTTTCACGCACGCGACCTGTTCGCGCCGGTAACGGCGATGTTGGCGCGCGGCGAGATGCCGGATACTGAGCCGGCTATGCTAACCCAGCCAATTGGATCATGGCCTGAAGATTTGGCGCAGATCCTTTATTTCGATCACTACGGCAATGCTATTACGGGCATACGTGCGGCTTGTGTTAGCCGCGGTACGAAAATTCAGATTCGCCGGTATGTGCTGGATTATGCGCGCAGATTTTCCGAAGTGTCGCCAGGCCAGGCCTTTTGGTATGAGAATGCCAATGGTTTGGTGGAAGTCGCGGTCAATCGAGGCCGGGCGGACCAGGCGCTCGGTCTTTCCCCGGGTGAGCCGGTGGCTATCCACAATAAATAATAGAGACTGGCGTTAAGGTTACATTCCCTTTCCGCTGGGTTATGAGTCGTAGCAGGTTTTGAGATTTTGTTCGCGCTCAAAGCGCTCGATGGCGAGTTGAATGAGGCGGTCGATCAGCTCGGCATAGTCGACGCCGCTCGCTTGCCATAACTTTGGGTACATGCTGATTGTAGTAAAGCCGGGGATGGTATTGATCTCATTGACATAGAGGTCGCCGTTTTCTTTCAGGAAGAAATCTACCCGCCCCATGCCTTGGCAATCGAGCGCCTTGAAGGTCGTAATTGCCAGTTCTTGCACGCGCGCGATGGTCTCCGCCGTCAGTCTCGCCGGGATTTCAAATCGTGCACCGTGTTCATCGATGTACTTGGCCTCATAGGAATAGAACTCATGAGTTGGGATGACCTCGCCAGGTAAGGAGGCTTGGGGGTCGTTATTGCCGAGCACAGCGCACTCGATCTCACGGCCATGAATGCATTCCTCAATGAGGATTTTTGTGTCGTATTGGAAGGCATCGGCGACTGCTTGCTTGAAGCTCGCCTCGTCCTTCACTTTACTGATGCCAACGGAAGAGCCGAGATTAGCCGGTTTTACGAACACCGGCAGGCCGAGCACCGGCACCACGTTATCGAATTTGGGTGTCTCACCGTAGCGGAACGCAAGAAAGTTCACCGTCGGTATGCCAGCCTCCCGCAACAGGCGCTTCATCACGTCCTTGTCCATGCCCACGGCGGAGCCCAGTACCCCGGCGCCGACGAAGGGTACGTTGGCGAGTTTCAGGAGCCCCTGGATAGTGCCATCCTCGCCGAAGGGCCCGTGTAGAATCGGGAATACCACGTCCACGGATTTATCCAGGCTGTTGCTGCTCAGACTCGTGAGCCGGCCTTTACTCTGCGGCACCAGCGCCACGCTCTCGCTCGCCTGGTTGAGGCGAATAAGTTTTGGGTCGGTGCTATTCAACAGGAACTGGGACGGCTCGTTCAAGAGCCAGCGGCCGGTTTTATCGATGCCGATGAGTAGCGGCTCGTACTTGTCCTTGTCGATCGCATCGATGACGTTTTTGGCGGAGAGCAGCGAAACCGCGTGTTCGGCGGACTTTCCACCGAAAAGAATTCCTACCTTTATCTTTTTCATGACCGGCACTTGGCAGCTATCTTATTTGGAGATCGCAATATTACCCGGTTTGCGTTGACGCCGGGCGCTTGTTTGGCAACAGCGAGCTTTTGAGATTAAGCTGAGAACGTAGGCGCTTCCTCTTTTTATAAAGCTCATGATCCCCCCGAACCGGTTCGCTCTCGAGAACTTTAAAAGTGCCTAAGTTTCGTTGAATCGATCCTCCGTTTGGCGATGCTGCATGCCATTGTTAGGTTTTTGATCTCGCTGGCGCGCGGGGGTGGGTCAGCTGCGATTCCAACGAGGTTTTCAGGTTATATAAGGGGCGCCCTCTTGCGAATGTTCCATTCGTATCCTACCTATTTTGTGAACATGGTCAATAAGAATTTCCCCTCGTGTATAAGATGGATATATGCAAAGGCTGTTCGTATTAGGGGTTTCCCTGCCTTTTAGGACTATCCGCCAGTCCCCGGATCAGGCATTAAAGGTCGCGCTGCGAGCACTCCAAAATACTATTAAGCGGGTCTCGCCCCGTTCGCTACCGGCATCCTGCCTCCCGCGACACTTGCACATCCTTGTGCATCGCGGGCGAGACCCGCAATTATTGCGGTTAAGCCCACGTCCCGAAGGTCATCAAGGCATTGAAAAAGCTGCAGGACCGTGTGGTGGAAGCGGCCCTGCGCCCTGGAGACCCGGTCTTCCGGGGAGGCGCAGTATCTGAATCGGCGCGCCTTGATCAGCAATGTGGGGGCTTCGACGCGCATTGAAAACGCGGTGCGCCGGCCCAAAACCATCGTTCTCGACTCATGGGCCGTGCTGGCCTACCTGGAAGACGAGAATTCCGGTAAACAAGTGGCCGAAATCCTTGCTGACGCGCACGCACACCGCGCGTCATTGTTGATGCCCACGGTCAATGTTGGTGAAGTCTGGTATATCCTGGCGCGAGAGGTATCAGAGACTGACGCGGAACGCGCTATTACAGACTTGAAACAGCTT
>DATGVQ010000133.1:0-16559 GCA_035300145.1 Acidiferrobacterales bacterium
GGAGATAAAAATGGCGAAGATTACTTTACGCGGCAAACCGATTAATACCAGCGGCGAACTGCCGAAGGTTGGCGGCAGGGCGCCGGATTTCAAGCTTGTGGATAGCAGTTTGAAAGACGTTTCCCTGTCCGATTTCAAAGGAAAAAAGAAACTGCTCAATATTTTCCCCAGCCTGGATACGCCGACCTGCGCGCTCAGCACGAAAAAATTTAATGACTACGCGAATAGCCAAAATAATGTCGCCATGCTGATGATCTCGGCGGATTTGCCGTTCGCGATGAGCCGTTTTTGCACGGCCGAGAGCACCAAAAACGTCGCGACCCTGTCGCTCATGCGCGGCCGCAATTTTGCCAAGGATTACGGCGTGCTTATCCAGGACGGTCCGCTCGCCGGCATCACCGCCCGCGCCGTGGTGGTTCTTGATGAGAATGACAAGGTGAAGTACACCCAGCTTGTGCCGGAGATTGCACAGGAGCCGGATTACGAGAAGGCGTTGGCGGCGTTGAAGTGATGGTGGAATCGCCTGCGGCGATGGGTCGACAACTAATAGCGGGTCTCGCCCCGCGGGCGAGGTACTTTCTTGTCGCGACAAGAAAGTACCCAAAGAAGCGCTCCCCGGTCGCTCGCCGCGCTAAAGGCGCGCGGTTCCCTGCGCTCCTCACGCAGCCGGGCGCTGCGCAACTCGCGCGATCGCGCTGCGCGCGCCACGCGCTCAGACAGTGCTCGCTTAACTGCTCCCGGCTGCGCTCTGATGTGAAAGGATTCACAAATGCCGCGAGCGCATGGATGCGCAGGAGCGGCCGGTGCTCGGCGAGCTCCTACGGGGCAAAACCGACCCAACCCCATTCCTAATTAATTACGGTGGATTAGCAGTCTGCGGCATGGTGGTGTGTTAAAACGCATCGAAAAGCCCGATATAGATTTTATTGCCTTGATTTTAAGTTAAGGATGTAGGGTGGGTTAGCGGCGCAGCCGCGTAACCCACCATCGGCCGCGTCCGGTGGGTTACGCCCTGACGGGCTAACCCACCCTACGAATACTGCCAGGTTGGGAAGCAATGTGTGCCATGTCAATATTAGAAAATGTCTTTAATTCAAAACGTTAATGTTTGACCGACCAGATTATGCGGCGTAGAGTGCCAGAATATCAATCAAACTTGAAAGTATACTTTTAGTTAGGTTGCGCCATAGGCAGCAATTTACCTGATCGCACAGCCATCGGTCATTGAGCTATGCCTCTCCGTTACAGCATCCGAATGGACCACGCCATCGAAGTGCGACAGAGCTTCGACTCACCTACCGTATACCTAGACCACTGGGCCGTGCGGCGTTTCTCCGACGACAAAAACCTACAACGACGGTTTGTCAAGGCTCTGCACAGCGCTGGCGGTACGCTTTTTCTCTCCCATCAAAACTTCGTAGAATTCGTCGGTCCCGACGATGCAAGACACGCGGAGCATGCGGAGCAGTTTCTGGAAAAAGTGCTACCGAATATCTATTTCGCCGAAATAGACATTCAAAAAGCGATAACCCAAGAGGAGGATTCACGACACCGAGGCCAGAGACTTCCCCCACCACCAGACCTCGGCTTGCTCAAAATACTTGCGTTACACCCAACGACGCCGGGCGCATTTACTATCAAAGGCTTGATTACTGAAGTCACCAGACATCGAGACAGGCTCGGCAAAACCTTTCGCAAAACGAACCAAGAACTCGCTGACACTATCAACGTCCAGCGAGGTAAGCCTGACTTCGTAAACAAGGCGAAAACCTTCAAAGCCAATAAGGATCGTGCTCGCACGTCGATCGTCATAGCAGAGATTCTGCGCGGAGTGATTCTTGATCCCAGCGTCCCGATCACAGCTAGCGATGCTGCTGACATCCACCACGCGATCATTTCGACGTCTTATTGTGACTACGTCCTTCTCGATGGCAAATGGGAGGATATGATTCAACGCATGAAGCACCGCATCGCCACGTTGGAACTACCGATAACACACGCTCGCTGCTTTTCGGAGCGCCGTAACGGCCTCGAAAGTTTCCTGCGTGTGCTCGAAGCACAACCTAACCCTTGCTTGCAGCCGGCGCCCGCAAGCGGGCACGGCTGACGCCAAGGTCTTCACAGGTGAGCGCTGACAACGTCACCGAATTCGGCAACGACGAAGGCGTCTATGATATTGCAGATATTGCAATAAGCATCGCGACCCTCGCTCTTGCGAAGAAGATCTACGCTAAGGAGATCAATCCAAGCGAGATAACGTCAGTAGAACAGTTGTCCGCTATCGTTCAAAAACTAGGCCGAACACATGAAGACGCGTTCGAAATTCATATCGAGCGCGTTAGTGACGACGTCAAGCTTATTCGGTACTGCATCGATCAAGCAGAACATTCTTCCGCCATCGTTCTTCTGTTTACTCTGCTCGAAAGTCAAATCAACTCAGTCATCAGAATACTGTTGCGTATTCGAAGCTACTCGCACGGCGCTATCTCTGATGCACTAAAGGGCACAGACTTCTCTACCAAACTGAACGTCTTGCTGCCATTGCTTGGAGCAGCGCCTTTGCCGCGAATGCGGCAGATTGCATTGCAGTGCAAGACGGTCCGCAACATGATCGTTCACAACAAGGCGACGCCGGACGTGTACGCCGACGCAGGAGATCGTCCCGGAGACTACGAAACGATTCGCGAAAGAACCCGCAAGTTCTTCGAAGTGCACAGCCTTGATCAAATTGAAAGAGACATCCAAACGTTTGTGGATAGCAGCGTCTCATCGAATGAAGAGGTAAAGCAAGCGTGGTCGCTTCTCTCAGATTCGGGCCTAACCCATCGTTCCAAAAAATAGATGGGGAGACCTCAGGCACGGGGGTCGCACTTGGCGTATTTTCTCGACATTGCCTACGGTTGATCGTGGTCGAATTTATCTTATAGAAACTCGACTTGTTTAAGGTTTTTCCCCCTTCAGTCGCGCCGAGCACCGGAGGGCGGCGAGGATAAGGCCCGCTGATTTTGCGGGGCGCGGTAGGGACCGCGCGTTGGCCGCAGCACAGGGATGTGCTGTCGGCCAACCCCCTCGATGACCGAGGAGCGCAGGGCACCGCGAAGTTTGCGGCGCGAATGGGGGGTGCGCTTTCTTTGGTTACTTTCTTTGCGCAAACAAAGAAAGTAACCCGCCCGCGGTGCGGGAACCGCTATTAGCAGTTAAACTGCGCGCAGCGCATCCATAAATACAAGCGTTTCTAACAATGCGTTCGCAGGCCACGTCCGGTGGATTACGCCCTGCCGGGCTAATCCACCCTACGAACTCCGGCTCCCGCCGCGTTAAGCCGACCGCGTTGTTTTCGTAAACGCTGCCCCTAAAACAAAACGGAGCGGGATTTTTTCTCCCTTATTTTGGCGGTTCTTTAATCGAAATCAACTCAATCTCGAAAACCAAGGTTTCGTTTGGCCCGATCGCCTGGCCGGCGCCGGTTTCGCCATAAGCGAGATCGGCGGGAATAAACACTTGCCATTTTGCGCCGGTTTGCATTAACGGCAACACCTCCTGCCAACCTTTGATCACGCCGCCGAGAGGAAAGGTCGCCGGTTCTCCACGCCGTATGGAGCTGTCGAATTCCTTGCCATTGATAAGCGCGCCGGTGTAATGCGCAATCACCGTATCATTGATAGTTGGCTTCTTGCCGGCCCCAGCTTTTATCACTTTATATTGTAAACCGCTGGGTAAAACGACGACGTCCTTCTTTTTCTTGTTAGCCGCCAAAAAGGCCTCGCCTTCTTTTTTGTTTTTCGCCGCCGTTTCTTGCAACATAGCGACCTGTTTTTGCCGCATTTTTTGCTGGAATTCCTGCAAAGCGGTTTTCATTTCTTCATCGGACAATAACGGCTTGTTTCCGGTCAGCGCATCTTTGATGGCTCTGGCAAAAATCTCTGCATCGATATCCAGATTATTGTTCTTAACATTCTGTCCCAGATTAGCACCGAGGCTGTAGCTCAGTTTCTCTTTCTCGGTTTTAAGAGTGAGCTTGTCATCGGCGACAACCTGCATGGCAAAAAGACATCCGACAATAATGCCTAAAAATTTAACGTTCATGACTGCTCCTAAAGTTATGTCCTGATGCGGACAAAAATATAAAATAAAAACGTAAAAACATCCCTCTCTCAGTCAAGATTGTGCATCTCAAGCTGTTATTAGGATAATCAGGATTAGGCCGGGGGTTTAATGATGGTGCCCATCGGGCCCATGAACGTGCCCATGAACAACCTCTTCGGGAGTGGCGTCACGCACGTCGACAACCTTGATGGCGAAGCTCAACATCCTGCCTGCGAGCGGATGATTGCCGTCTATCGTGATGCGGTCGCCCTCAACACCAACCACGGTAATCACCTGCATCTCGGAGCCGCCCTCGGCATAAAATTGCATACCAACCTGAACCTCCTGCTCGGCGGTAAATTTACTGCGTGGAAGAACTTCTAGTAAGCTTTCGTCGTGCACGCCATAACCCTCTTGCGGAGAAATAGTAACTTCGAACGCGTCGCCCTCGGACTTTCCGGCCAGGGCCTTCTCTAATCCCGGAATCAGATTACCGATACCATGGATATAAGTTAGAGGTTCGCTGCCTTTAGAGGTATCAATAATCTTGTTGCTGTCGTCAGTCAAGGTATAGTCGATGGAAACAACCTTATGTTTCGCAATTTGCATGGATAATCCTTAATGAATACGAATCTCCGAAGTTTACGCCAGCCTCGCCGTTACGCCAAGAATTTTCAGCCGGCGGGCGCCCGTAAATTCTTTAAATATGCTGATAAATCATGCCCTTAAGCGCTTGCTGAGAAGCAGGCGGCACAAAAAACCGCCTAAACTAAAATGGGTGCGAAGGCGGAACTCATTGGGAACAAAGGCTGTCTTAAAAAATTATAATAAGGGAGCGAAAATAGAGGCTTTAAAAAAATCTCCTACACTTAACAAACACCGCCCGCTGGCTTTAAGAACCCTTGCCGCGAGCCCTCGGTGATCGGAACAGGAATTGCTTTGATTATCGCCTCAATATGGACACCTGGCCTATCGGACAAACGGAGCCTTGTTGCCCGGCTTGAGGTCATGACAGCGAGATAGCCGCCTATTCGACCACCTCAAGCACGCCCTTCATCCCTTTTTGTTTGTGGCTGGCCATGAATAATAATTTTTTATCGCAAAACATTTCATATACCCCGACCTTGCCGGGAGTAAAGTTAGCGCTGCCGGTTTTACCCGCTGGCACGTCTACTCTTACATCAATACCGACTTCAGGAGCGGTGATAATGAGGCTATGTGGGACCATCGTCGCCTCATTGATGATTTTTAACGTCACCGGCTGACCGACCTTGACCGTAATCTTGTCGGGTTTTATGTAATAGCTGCCCAGCCTGATTTCAATGACCTGCGGATCGTCGGCAAACAAGGATAGTGAGACCAATGCGATCAAAAGCGCAATCCAAAAGCGAGCGACGTTCATTGTTTCTTCCTCTTAAAGGTTAACGAGTATTTGTTATTAACCGCTTATTTGGCTTAAAGAGTTGAGCCTAACCTTACCATCAGAGCAACTGTCTTTAGGTTCCTAAAACCCAGTATATTCTGGAGGTTCTACTTTCGCAAATATTGCTTGTCTCTGACCCGCGTTAATTACGGGCCGGTTTGGATTCGACCGTTTTATCCACTATGTCAGGTAATGCTTTTAAGGGTAACTTGGGCAGCCGGCTTGCCGCATTCGCCGCTTTAAATTCAATTAAGCTAATTTCGGTTCCCAGGTCATATTCGCCCAGAATTTCATCCAACAGCAAATAACCGATGCCGGCATAGGTCGCATGTTTACTCTTATCGTAACCATCGATGTACAAGGTAAGGCTCAGCTTGCCATTCTCTACCCGATAAGTAAACGCAACATCATTCGGCGCCAGAGTAACGCCCGCAAGCGTCACGATGCTGAGGGAAGAACGCCGGGGTTGAAATCGGACAATCCTCCAGCGCGGTAGTTCCGGCGCCGCCCCCGCTAACGCCGAAACAGCAGGAAATGCGTTTTTTACGCCCTCGGCACTAATAATAAAATCACGTTTACCCTCTTTTATCTGACCGAGTTCAAATGTCAAATTTGGATCGACCTTGGCGAGCTGCTCAGCGAGCGCAGCGAAAATATTTCCTGGATGATTTTCAAAATCAAATAACTCGGGCTCGTGTTTTTTAAACCAATCCCAAAACCCTGTCTCGGGAGAGGCGTCGGCGTTCGGTCCAAAAATAGATAACGCCAGTATTACTCCAAATATTGGGGATCTCATGATTTAGTCTGATAATGTATCCAACACGATCAAATTAATATTTATATAGTATAGCCTGCTGACGCGGCGGGCTGATGCTTGCGGCAGGCGTCTGAGTAAGAATAACGGGGTTAAAACATTTTCAGACAAATCATGAGCATAAATCCACATCATATCGTTATTGTCGGCGGCGGCGCGGGCGGGCTGGAACTCGCCACCCGCCTAGGGGATAAGCTTGGAAAGCGCAAAAACGCGGATATTACCCTGATCGACGAATCGCTTACCCATCTTTGGAAACCGTTACTGCACGAAGTCGCGGCAGGAACGCTGGATTCCCATGACGATGAATTGGATTATTTGGCGCAGGCGCACTGGCACCATTTCCAATTTCGTCTGGGACGCATGGACGGTCTGGATCGCAAACGGCGGCAAGTTTTTCTTGCCCCTACCTTGGGTGAGCAAGGCAAGGAGATCATTCCGCGCCGGTCTTTTACCTACGATACACTGGTGATCGCGGTCGGCAGCATTAGCAACGACTTCGGTATCCCCGGAGTGAAGGAGCATTGCTTCTTCCTCGATAACCGGGCGCAGGCCGATCACTTTCAAGATGTCCTATTGAAAAATTACATCCAGGCACAAACGCGAAACGAATCGCTGCGCGAAGGTCAGCTCAACGTCGCTATTGTCGGCGGCGGCGCCACCGGGGTCGAACTCGCCGCGGAACTTAGAAACGCCGCACGCCAACTAGTCGCCTATGGGCTGGATCGCATTAACCCGGAACGGGACGTTAAATTGGTGATCATCCAGGCGCTGGAACGTATCCTTCCCGAACTGCCCCCCGCCTTATCGCAATCAGTCCAGGCGGAATTAAAGAAAATGAAAGTGGAAGTCCGCGCCAACGAGCGTGTGGTAAAGGTTATGGAAGAGGGCCTATACACTAAAAGCGGCCTATTTATTCCCGCAGCGATAACGGTATGGGCGGCCGGCATTAAGGCACCTGATTTTTTACGCAATCTCGATGGATTGGAGACCAACCATCTTAACCAATTGGTAGCACGGCAAACGCTGCAAACAACGCGCGATGATGATATTTTTGCATTCGGTGATTGCGCCGCCTGCCCCAGGCCTAGCACTAATAGTCCGGTACCCCCACGCGCGCAGGCCGCGCATCAGCAGGCGTCGATGCTGGTGCGGTCATTGACCAATCGCATTAAGGGCAAACCGCTGCCGGTCTACGTCTATAAGGATTACGGCTCGCTCATTTCCTTGGGCCAGTACAGCACCGTCGGTAACCTGATGGGCAATATCATCGGTAATGTGACGATCGGTGGACTATTCGCCCGGTTCATGTACATATCCCTGTACAAGCTGCATCAACGCGCTCTGCATGGCATTTTACGCGTCATATTGATCACCCTGGCCAATCTGCTGACCCGTCCGACACGACCTCGCTTAAAACTCCATTAAAACCCGGCATTCACGCCCGCCGTTTTGCCGCATCCCTAACGCCACCGACATCATTTTTAATCTATATTTTAATTTAACGGATCAGAGGTGTCCGGCATATTCACATGATCTTTTTGTTAAGGAGAAAACCATGGGTTCCTGGCGTATTGCCGGATTAATGGCCATGCTCATTGCGAGCCCGGCGGCGTTAGCCGATATCGGGGTATTTACCGAAACCAGCGGGGATGTGAAATTGCTGCGCGGTGAGTATTACTTTGCCGCCACACCGGGCGTCGAGGTGCAAGAGCAGGATATTGTCGAGACCGGGGCGGATGCCTCCACTCAAATCGAAATGACCGACGGCTCGGTCCTGCGCCTGGGCGCCAACAGCCGCCTGGTGCTATCCGAGTACCGCTTGGATAGCGAGGGTGGCGTTATAAAAGCAAATCTGGATGTTCTTGCCGGATGGCTGCGCTTTGTTGTGGCGAAGCTACGCAGTAACGCCGAGTACGCTATCGATACGCCCACCATGACCGTCGGCGTGCGCGGCACCGAGGGAGTGATTGAGGCTAAAAGCACCCAAGGCGGCCTTTATTTGGAAGAAGGCGCGGTTGAGGCCAAAGCGCCCGACATGCCGGGACAACAGGTGGCGCAGCTTAAGGCCGGGGAATATATCGAGCGCGCGCACGGCCATGCATTTCAACATTTCCGAGCGCCACCGCCGGCCTTCCACAACCGAATCCCGCCGGCATGCAGGCAACGGCTGCAACGGCGCGCCCGCTTTTTGCGCCAGCGCGGCGTGCCGCCCAGGCAAATCCGGCGCATCACGCGCGAGGATGCGCAGCGCTATCTGCAGCAGCACCCGCATCGACGCCAAATGCTCGATCAGCGATTTAAAACGCAGCGGCGCAATAATTCCGAAATTCGAGAAAAGGCGCAACACAGAAATCAAGAACGGGGAGAAGAACATCCGAGGCGACGTCGCGACCGATCTCAGGGTGATTAAACCGATGGCATTGGAAATTCCGTTAATCTATACTTTCAATTAAAAATTAAGAGGTGTTTTTATGAAGCTAGGAAATAAAAAAGCGGCTTTTTTGTTTTTACTCATTCCATCAATAACATGGGCAAATGAAATCTCCCGTGAACAGTGGATGCAAGGCATGAGCAACGCTCTTCCCACGGCATTCTGCCAGGCAGACCAATATTTTAGGGCCTGTTTCCGTGTCACACCGCAAGAGTGTGAAACAACTGCTTTATCTACAGTGCGTGTATGCCTGGAAAATGCAAAAGCAAAAATCCCCGCAACCCTTGATCAACCAAAGGATGGAACCCACTGGGGAAGTATTATTGGGCAATGCGCCGGCGAATCCTATGAGATTGCGCTTAAAAAAAAGAGAATCGACAGCAAAAAATGTAATAATCCGGATAATTGGAAATAATATTATTTCATTAATAGTGATCTAAAAACGTCTTATAAAATACGCCGGTAAGCCGGAGGTCTTAATAGAATTTGTCGCGCCTTTTACTCCACTTGCCGTGCCTCCCATTATTCGCCAATTGGCCGGCAAAGCTTTTTTGGATACAGGCCGGTTACAGAACCATTTATATCACCCTCATGGCCGTGATACTCGCGGGGTGGCATTAAGCATATTCCTCTGGCATAGGCCAAACGCGACGCTATCCATCCGTTAGGGAAACGTGCCGCGTTTGTGCTTTTGCATCGCTTTGGTTTTGTGCTCTTCATTGACCCCAAGCGCCGTCTGGTTTTGGCGTAGCCTATCTTTATTATTGTTTTTACGTGTATCGCTTTTTTGCATCTCGCCATTCAGTTTATAACCGGTATTGATCTCGCTAACGTCATCGATATCCATCGGCGTCGCCCTTCTCTTGGGATCTTTCATAGTGTCTCCTTTAAATCCAAAAACAAAGTTGAGGCTTATATATTAGCGGGTGCAGAAAAACAGGCGGAGGGTTGAACGTCGGATAGGCAAAAGCCGTCGCCGCTACGCTTGCGGTTAGGTAATACCGTGCATCAGCCGGCGAATAACAGGCGTGAGCAGCAGCAATAAAATACCGGCGCCGATCGAGCTGCCGACCAAAAACCAGTATAACGGGATAACCGAACCTTGCAGCATGATTTCCAACGTGCCGGCAAGGTAATTGGCAATCGCCGTCATGGTAAACCACAACCCCATCATCAGCGACACCAAACGTGCCGGCGCGAGCTTGGTGACCATCGATAAACCGATGGGCGATAAACACAATTCGCCGATCGTGTGCAACACATAAACTGCTACCAGCCAGCCCGGCCCTACCCGCCCGAAAAGATCAGCGCGCTGTTGTGCGACGGCGAGCACGACAAATCCGAGCCCAAGAATAATCATGCCGATGCCTTGCTTTGCCACCGAGGACAGGGCGAAGCGGGATCGATCCAAGCGGACCCAAAACATTGAGAACAACGGCGCGAGCAAAATAATCGCAAGCGGGTTAATCGCTTGAAAATAACTGGCGGGGATCTCCCAACCAAACACCTGCCGTTCGGTAAGTTTGTCCGCGAACAGATTCATGGTACCGCCCGCCTGTTCAAAGCCCATCCAGAAGAACACTACGAACACGCCGATAATCAAAATCGCGAGCATGCGATGCAGTTCCACCCGCGCTAATCTTGGCGCACTATTCATCCCTGAAAGCGACTGAACATGGGGCTCGGTCGCGAGCCGCCGGCCGCCGGCAGCACGGACCATGCGCGGCATCCAGACGGCGATAAGAATGAGAGCCAAACCGAGCCCGATCTGCGTCAGCGAATTGAGCGCTTGCCACCAAGCGCTAATGTAAGGCCAGAGGTTAACCACCGCATATACCAAGCCCAGGCACGCCAGGCTTGTCACGGCTATAGTGTGCCAGTCGCTCGCCGTGAGCCGGCTTTCTTCGGTGACCATGCGGCGTGGGGGAAAGCCAGTTTGACCAAGCTGAGACTGACCCAGAATGAACACCAGCAATCCCGCCAGCATGCCAACGCCGGCGGCGGCGAAGCCGTAATGCCAGCCGAATTTTTCAGCCAGGGTCCCGCACACCAGCGGCGACAGAAACGCGCCCAGATTGATGCCCATGTAAAAAATGGTAAATCCACTATCGCGCCGGGGATCGTTCTGGCGGTAAAGCGAACCCACAATCGTAGAAATATTGGGTTTGAAAAATCCGTTACCGGTAATTAATAAACCCAGCGCCAGATGCAATAGCGCAGGGACCGCCATGGCAAAGTGGCCCATGGCCATTACCATCCCGCCGACCAAAACCGCACGGCGCGAACCCAACCATTTATCCGCGAGATAGCCGCCAAGAATCGGCGTAAGGTAAACCAGCCCGGTGTAGGTGGCGTAAAGCGAAAGCGCCCGCGCGCGCGGATAATCGAGGGCGTTGACCAAATACAACACGAGCAAGGCGCGCATGCCGTAGTAGCTGAAGCGCTCCCACATTTCGGTGAAAAATAGTATATGCAGGCCGCGCGGATGGCTGGAGGTCATCGGTGAAATGTAAGATGATTAGGCCGGATGCGCAAGCAAGCTATTTTGGTCGATTTAACCCTTACTGGTTTATAAACATTTGCCTGAATTAAAACGACCCAGAAAGCCAACCAAAGAAGAAATTCTCGCCGCGAGGAATAAGAGTGTATCGGACGTGATCGCGCCCGGGCTGCGGGTACTATTCGTTGGAATCAATCCGGGGCTATACACCGCGGCGGTGGGGCATCACTTCAGCCGGCCGGGCAACCGGTTTTGGCCCGCGCTCTATGCCTCTGGATTCACCCCGCGCTTGCTGCCGCCATTTGAATCGCGTGAGCTGTTAAAAAGCGGCTATGGCATCACCAATGTCGTCAACCGCGCAACCGCGTTGGCAGATGAATTATCGCCACAAGAATTGGTCGAGGGCGGCCAGCGTCTCGAAAAAAAGGTGCAGCGCTATTGCCCACGATTTGTCGCGGTGTTGGGAGTCACCTCATACCGGATTGCGTTCAAGCGTCCCAAAGCGGTTCTCGGCCGGCAAAGCGAAACCATGGGAAACGCCGTGGTCTGGGTGCTGCCGAACCCGAGCGGCTTGAACGCGCACTATCAGCCGAGGGATTTGGCGCGGCTGTTCCGCGAACTGCGGATTGCGTTGGAAAACGATAATTAAATCCGATGGGATCAAAATCCTAGAAACAATAAACAGCCTCCTACTAAAAAGGTAATCAAAATGTTTGAACACCGGCTAAACCCATTGCTCTCGCGGCGCGCATTTCTATGGCGCCTTTCAAAATACTCCGCATTCTCATTGGCGCTCATGCTCGGCTCCCTGGTAGTAGGCATGATCGGATATCACGGACTTGAACGGATGCCCTGGATTGATGCGTTTGTGAACGCCGCCATGCTGATGGGCGGCATGGGCCCGCTGGGCGAGCTACATACCTTCTCAGGAAAATTGTTCGCCGGTATCTATGCTTTGTACTGCGGCCTGTTGCTTATCGTCGCAGCGGGAATAATTATGGCGCCCGTCATTCACCGGTTGTTGCACCGCTTTCATCTGGAGGCGGAAGAAAATAAATCCAGAAGGTAGATTTTTAAAGTCTTACTGATCACATTATTGATTTTTGGTCAGCGTTGCACTTTTTTACTCATTCATTAATTGAACCGCGCCAGGCGCCCGTCTCTTGTCCGCGACTCTCCAGGAACTCCTTAAATGGCTGGGGCCGAAGTGGCGTGCTTGCGGAATAGGCGATGCGCGTATTACCGGGCTTTGAGCTTGTCCGCCACAGATCAAGCCGCCATTTTTCCGTACAAAAATTTTAAAACCTGTCCACGCAAACGAACATAAGTGGGATTATCCACTAATTGGAGACGGCTGCGCGGGCGCGGGATTTTGATCGGCAGAATCTCGCCAATGGTCGCGCCAGGTCCATTCGTCATCATGACAATGCGATCCGACAACAATACCGCTTCATCGACATCGTGAGTGACCATAATTACCGTCTGTTCGCTGTGCCGGTCGACGATACGCATGAGCTCGTCCTGCAGATGCGCGCGGGTTAGCGCGTCGAGCGCCCCGAACGGTTCATCCAGCAACAACACCTTCGGCTGCATGGACAAGGCGCGCGCGATCCCGACCCTCTGCTTCATACCACCGGAGATTTCGTGCGGAAACTTATCGCCGGCCTGACTCAAGCCGACTAATTCCAACGCAGCGTGCACGCGATTCTTCAAACTCGCCTTATCTTCGTCGGGGCCGAATACACGCGCGACCGCCAAATAAACATTGCCAAAACAGGTAAGCCAGGGCAGCAATGAATGATTCTGGAACACCATCGCGCGTTGCGGCCCAGGACCGGTGATTTCCCTTTCGGCACAAAGCAAGATTCCCCTGGTCGCCGGCATCAGGCCGGCAATTAAATTCAGCAATGTTGACTTTCCGCAGCCGGAATGGCCGATAATGGAAACAAATTCACCCTGCTTAATCGAAAGGCTGATGTCTTTCAAGGCGATATATCCGCCGCTCTTGGTTTCAAATACTTTCTCTGCGTTTTCTATCTGCACATACTTTTTCGTATTCATAAACTCTCCCGCCAGTTCTGGACACACGGCATCGGCTATTCGTAATTAAACCGGCGCGCAACCACCTGTAGCATCTGTTCCAGCAATAAACCGATGGCGCCGACAATAAACATACCGACGATGATGTGCGCCAGGTTCAGGTTGTTCCATTCATCCCACATCCAGAAGCCGATGCCCACGCCCCCCGTCAGCATTTCCGCCGCCACGATTACCAGCCAGGCAATGCCGATAGATAAACGCACCCCGGTCATCACGTACGGCAAGGTTGCGGGAAACAAAATTTTGGTGAATATCTTCCACTCGCTCAGATTCAGGACACGCGCGACATTCATGTAATCTTGTGGAACCTTGCTGACGCCAACCGCGGTGTTCAGAATCATGGGCCATATGCTGGAGATAAAAATGGCCCAAATGGCCGCCAGTTGCGCTTCCTTCATCACATAAAGGCCGACGGGCAGCCACGCGAGCGGCGACACGGGTCTTAGCAGGCTGATAATCGGCGCACTCATGCGGCTTAAAAAGGTGAAACGCCCGATCAGGAACCCGAATGGAATCCCGATGATAGCGGCAAGGCCAAAACCCATGCCGACGCGGCTTAGCGATTTCAGGATATTCCAACCGATACCTTGATCATTCGGCCCGTGCCGGTAGAAGGGATGGCTGAATACTCCTACGGCGGAATCCCACGTTTGATGTGGACCGGGCAAACCGCCGGCTTCGCGCGCAATCAGCGCCCACAGCAAGATAAATAATGCGCTGCCCAGCAGCGGTGGCAGCAACCGGAGCAGCACCGCCCGTATATCGGCTTTAACGCGCATGAGCAAGCCGCCCGCGGCCGGTGCCTCGGCTTCCGCCGCTGGCGTAGCCACTGCTTTGGTGTCCTGATCGGACAAGTCTGCCTGCTTGGGATCCTTCCTGATCTTGACTACGTTCATCGTCTTCACTCCTTACCCTTCAGTTCTCACGCCTTAATTTTGAAACCCTCGGCATAACCCTTTGGGTCGTTACCATCCCAAATAACGCCGTCTATCATTCTCGCCTGCCGCATCGGGCTCTTCGGCAACGGCACTTTTACCTGCGCTGCCGCTTGGCTGTACAAATCGATCTGGTTGATGTGCTTGGCGACGGCGGCATAATCGGGGTGCTCCGGCAACAGGCCCCAGCGTTTGTGCTGGGTTGAAAACCACATGCCGTCGGAAAGGAACGGAAAATTGACATAGCCGTCGTTGTAAAATTTCATGTAATTTTTATCTTTCCACTGCTTGCCGATGCCGTTGTCGTACTCACCCAGCAAGCGGCCTTCAATGATGTTAACGTCGGTATTCACATACGCCTTGTCGGCAATAATCCCGGCGACCTTGCGCCGGTTCTGCATGTTGTCGATATACCTGGAAGCATCAAGCACCGCCATGACCATGGCGCGCGCCGTGTTCGGATTCTTGTGCACAAACTCGAGCGTCGTGCCCAACATCTTTTCCGGGTGGTCTTGCCAGATTTCCTGCGTGGTGAGCGCGGTGAAGCCGATCTTGTCGTAGATGGCGCGCGCATTCCAAGGTTCGCCGACGCAATAACCGTCCATATTGCCGACGCGCATATTGGCGACCATTTGCGGCGGCGGCACCACCAGCGTCTTCACATCGCGCAGCGGATTGATGCCGTTGGCGCCCAGCCAATAGTACAGCCACATGGCATGCGTGCCGGTGGGAAAGGTTTGGGCAAAGGCGTAATTCCGCTTGTCGGACTCGATCAGCTTTTTCAAGCCGGCACCGTCGGTGGCACCCTTGTCTTTAAAATGGTTGGCTAAGGTGATTGCCTGACCGTTGTGATTCAAGCCCATCAGTATCGCCATGTCTTTTTTCGGCCCACTGACGCCGAGTTGCAGTCCGTAAATTAAGCCATACAAGACATGCGACGCGTCCAGCCCACCGTTCACCAGCTTATCGCGCACCGACGCCCAAGACGCCTCCTTACTGAGCGTCATCTTAATACCGTACTTCTGGTCGAAACCGAGCACAGATGCGATGACGACCGAGGCGCAATCGGTGAGCGGAATAAAGCCGATTTTGACTTCGGATTTCTCCGGCGCGTCCGAACCCGCTGCCCATGCGCGATTGCGCAGGCCGGCCGGAACCAATCCCCACAGGCCGGCGGCGCCGACTGCGACCAAACCCGCCTTTAGAAAGTGGCGCCGTGCACTGCTTACCCATTGCGATGGCCTCTTCTTTTCACTCATTTCAATCAATCCCTTCCTCATCCAAAATAAAAAGGCACCCATCCTGCAAAAACATGATGCACAGGAATGGGCGCCTTTACCCTCGATAGGTTATCGTTAATCTAACCTGAACTGCCGATCATCGACGATGATGATCAGCAGAGCCAACAGAAACCAAGAAACTACACTCCATTAGCAAAACGGATGCCAACCAGAAAATCCCGATTTTCTTGGATAAATTGAGGTCGCGCTAAGGACATTTGCACCAAAAAGAGACTTCAGTTTCCATCCATGCACAACATTGATTCAGACAAACCGCTAAGGAAACATCACTGTCCCCCTAGGATGTAGGTGATAACAGTGCCTATTCCCCAAAATGTAATCCTTAGCGAATAGAACTTTGCGTTGGAAAGGGGATTTAAAAACTAGAAGTATCGGTTCCTTTTGAATCCGGTTTTCTCTCGCCTTTTCGCCTCGGCGTTCCGCCTTCCCTATCTCATCCACCGGCACCTGCCCTCGATGCCATATTTGCATCATTACCTCTAATCATCGCTGTAGCGACTATAATTAGCGGAAGGGTGAGCTTCTCGCTAAAGCGCTTGCGTAACCGCCTTATTGGTAATGAATCAACCTCATTCTATCTAACTTAATTTATTGGATGACAGCACACAAGGGACGGGCAAAGATATGGCCACAATCAAGCAATTAGAAGAAAAGCTACGCGAGAGCGAGGAGCGATTCAAACGTTCCGAGGACCGAGGGACGATGGAGCACGCCGTCACGCGTTTGCTGATGGAGTCAACGGACCCAATGGAAGTCATGCCGAAAATTATTCAAACTGTCTGCGAGACTTTGGGATGGCATTACGGCGCCTATTGGAGCTTAGACAAGCAAAGCGAGTTGCTGCGGCAGGCCGATACCTGGCATGTTCCGTCCATTGATGTCTCGGAATTTGTAGACAGTTCCCGACAAGAGGCCATTACTATTCAGAGCACCAAATCACCAAAGCTGGGCGGGATAATCCGGCGC
>DATGVQ010000134.1:0-32958 GCA_035300145.1 Acidiferrobacterales bacterium
CCGCGGCTATCCGGGCCCATTAAATACAAGTAACTCGGCATAATCTCTTCCGGTTTCGCCAACGTGCCCGGGTTTTCTCCGTGGTAGGCGCGGGCGCGCAGGGCGGTGCGTACTTTGCCGGGGCTAATGCTATTGACGCGAACGGGAGTTTCTTCCAGTTCATCCACCCACAGATAATCACGCATGATTAATTTTGTTAATGATGAGGCGGGCGCATGCCGCCCCGCTTAGTGCCGCGCTTTCGAGCGTGCCCGGGTGGCCGGTGGCGGTATAGTCGCCGGCAAGCCACAGCCCCTTGACCGGGGTGGCATGCGCCGGGCGGAGTCGATCTACATCGGGATAGGCGGCAAAGGTCGCTTGTTTTTCGCGTATCAGTTTTGTGTGTAACGGTTGCGGCCAGTGCGGGAAATAACGGGAAATCTCGCCTACCACCTGATTGATAAAGTTTTGGGTAGCTAATTTCATATGGCCGCCCGGGCCGCTGATCACCGCCGCTATCAAACCACGTTCGCCGGTCAGGCGTCCGCGGTCGAACAACCACTGCGCGCCGGCCCCCAGCAGACCGATAAAATCGCGCCCTAAAGTGATATGTTCCGGATATTGTAAATAAAGGGTGCAAATCGGCATGCTGTCGAGGCGATTGAGTTTAGCCATAATGTCGCCAAGCAGCGGTTGATTTTGCAGTAGCTCGATACAGGCTTTTGGCGCCGTGGCGATAATAACGTGCTCCGCGAGCAAACTGCTGCGCTCCAGCAATACGCTGTTGACGGCCGTGTCAATGAAGTGAATGCTTAAAGCACGGGAGGCTAACCGCACGCTGCCGCCGTGCCGCTCAATATAATCTCTCGCCGGCTCAGGCAGACAATTGCCGAGATCAGTGATCGGTAACAGCAAGTCCGAAGCCGGACGCGCGGGCGTGAAGGCGTCGCGTAACACATTTAAGAACAGTGCGGTAGACGCTTGTTCAATCGGCGTGTTGAGCACCGCCAAACAAAGCGGCTGCCAGAGCGCACGTATCAGCGCCGGCGTTTGTTTATGCTGTTGCAAATACTCTCCCAGACGAACATCGGGATTTATCCTGAATCCCTGGCGATGCATCGATAACGCCAGACGTAGCGCCAGTAATCGCTCAGACAAGGTCAATCCATCGGCAGTAGCTAGAGCCAATATAACGTGAACCGGAGCGGGCAGTGGCGGAACCTTTAAATGCATGCCGATCCGGCCCTGCAGATCGCGCAAATAAAGATTGAGACGCGATCGGCGGAATACCCGCTCTTCAGGTATACCCAATAGCGATAATAAACCGAGTATGGTTTTATAGGCTCCCAACAAGATATGCTGGCCATTGTCGATATGCACCGCGGAAGTCGTGTGCGGCGCCCCGAAGCGTACCCGCCGTGCGCGCCCGCCGAGTTGGCGGCTCGCTTCAACCACGGTGACATTTATCCGATTCCGCGCAAGCTCTACCGCTGCCGCAAGCCCGGCCCAGCCGCCGCCGATAATCACTACGTTCATGAACGACGCCGGCTTGAATTATTTAACGTCATCGTCAGGCGGCGCGCATGCGCAGGCGCTTTTTTTGACCCCATTTTTCTTTGAACCTGGTGCGCCAGGCGATCCAGAGTTTGCGTAACGGAGGCAGGGCGATTTTTTGTTTCAATACGTGGTATCCATCAGCGCGGATTTCTTGCAGCAGGGCCAGGTAAATCGCCGCCATGACTAAACTCGGCATTTGCCGCAGACGGTCTGCGTCAGGCAATTGTTGCCGGGCTTTGTGATAAAACTCCAGCGCGCGCTCGGTTTCAAACGCCATAAGCGCGTAGAAGTTTTCCGTTTCTTTTCCCTGCAGGATATCGCCGGCGCTGACCTGGAACCGCTGCAAATCCTCCACCGGCAGATAGATGCGGTTGCGTCGCGCGTCTTCGCCGACGTCGCGGATAATATTGGTCAATTGAAACGCGATACCGAGGTTTTGCGCGAAATCGAGCGTTTTTTCCTCGGCATAGCCGAATATCGCGGTGGATAACAGCCCGACCACCGAAGCGACATGGTGACAATAGATGCGGAGATCCTCGAATGTTGCATAACGTGCATGGGTTAGATCCATTTCCATCCCGTCAATAATTTTCATGAACTGCGATTCCGGCAAATGATAGGATTGGATTGCCGGGGCTAACGCTTTGCATACCGGGTGATCCGGATTGCCGTGGAAGGTGTTATGGATTTCCCGGCGCCACCATTCGAGTTTAATCCGGGCAAGCCCGGCATCACTGCACTCGTCGACGACATCATCTACCTCGCGGCAAAAAGCATACAATGCGGTGATGGCCGCGCGTCTCGCCGGATCCAGAAACCGGAAGCTATAGTAAAAGCTGGAGCCGCTGCCGCCGGCCTTATCCTGACAATATTCTTGTGGAGTCATGCCTTCTTTTGTGCAAGCAGGGTATTTATGTTTAGCGATAGTTTAATCCAGTCCCATACATTCAGCCGCGGACGGCGGATAAAACCCTTATCGTTCTGCCGGCGCAACTTTTTTAGAATACATAACCCGCCTGCAACCGTCATGCGGATTTCAAGGCCGATACGTCCTTTTAATTCCGCCAGCAGCGGAATCCCGGCTTGCATGATCGCATGGATGCGTTCAATTTGTTTAGCAATCAACGCTTGCCGGGCGGCGTCGGCGTTTTGCACGCGGATGTGAGTTTCAGTTACGCCGAAATAAGCCATCTCATCTTGCGGTAAATAAACGCGATTCTTCAATATATCCACCTGGATGTCTTGCAAAAAGTTAATGAGTTGCAATGCCGTGCAAATTGCGTCTGCGCGGGCGATATTTTGTTCGCTCTCTTGCTTGAAGAGGCGGAGTAACAGCCGGCCGACAGGGTTAGCGGACTTGCGGCAATAGTCCAGCACTTCGTTGAAATCGGCGTAACGCTTTTTATGAACATCTTGACGGAAAGCGGCAAGTAGGTCATAAAAAGGTTGAAACGGCAATTGATGGGCCGTGATCGCTTGGTTAAGAGCAATAAAAATCGGCGAGCTTACTTGTTCGCCGCGCTGTAGTCTGTCCAGGTTTTCTCTATAAGTGTCAAGCAGCGCGAGGCGTGTGTTATCATCCAGTTCATGTTCATCGGCGAAGTCGTCCGCGCTGCGCGCAAACGCGTAAATCGCCGCAATCGGCTGACGCAAATGCCGCGGCAACAACCGGGAGGCTACCGGAAAATTCTCGTAATGATCGCGCGTTAATTTACCGCAGAGTTCTTGTGCCTTGCCGCCTTCTATGGATAACATGGCGCTTTGGTTAAAAAAAAATTTAATTCTGGTTTAATGGGGATAGCTATGAAATCATCGATAAAGAAATTTGTGCTTGGATTTATTATTGGAATTATTGTCGCCTTTCCCGCGGGTATTAATTTCGGCAGGGACCTGCCTTTATGGAGCAACCCATTCGCCAAGCGTGATATTAAAGAGCGGGTTAAGGTAAAAGCGGAAGATTTCATTGAAGGAACCAAGGAAGTCATCCATGACGCGACCAGACCCGCCAATAAAGAAATAGACGCTAAAATAAAACATTGATCGGGTAGTTTGAGTTTAGTCCGGCAAAATCGAGTGCGATTGCGAGCGGCTTTCATAGCCGGAGAACGAGACCGCGCTTTTTCTTTTCTCCATCCCATTAAACGCAGCGTGACACCCATAAATATGTCGCACGAACACCCTTCGTTAAGGCAAAAATCAGCGGTTCACAAACGCATGGTAGCATGGAATACGGCGCGGCGTGATAGGCGGCGGCAGGCGGCGCCGGTTTAGTGAGTAAGCCGTGGATATAAAACGCTTATTTTTTGCTCTATGGCCGGATGAACGCACGCGCGCACGGCTGTTGTCCGTGGGCGCCCCACCGGATGCGGCAGCAGGACGCTGGCTTGCCGGCAGCCATTTACATCTTACCTTGGTATTTCTCGGCAATGTCGATGCCCGGAGGCAGGACTGCGTGCAACAGGCGGCTTCCGGCATCACCGGCAAACGGTTTGATCTTGTGCTGGATGTGCTTGGCTATTGGCGGCACTCGCATATTTTATGGCTTGGCGCCGGGCAAACGCCGTCCGAATTGTTATCTTTAGTCGACGCCCTGCATGCCAATTTGGCGAATTGCGGTTTTGTAGCGGAGGCGCGCGCTTACCACCCCCATATTACTTTGGCGCGCAAGCTGCGTAAGAATCTCGCCGGTACGGCGATAGCCGCCGTTTGCTGGCCGGTTGACCGGTTTGTTTTAGTAGAGTCCAGTCAAGAACGGGGAGGTGTAAAATACGAAATAGTAAAATCTTGGGATTTGGCTGATTCATAAGCAACCTCCTTCCGTGTCATTCATTTTGGAGCAAGATCGGCGCTTGCGTACACCCTCAAGACGTTTTCCAAAACATTTCCCCTCGAGCGGGACGCGATGCACTTGGTAATTCTAGGCGCCGGCGGCGTCGGTTCTTATTATGCGGCGCGGCTGCTGCAAGCGGGGGAAGAGGTTACCTTGATCGCGCGCGGTGCGCATCTTGCGGTATTGCAATCCCAAGGATTAACGGTTACGCATCCCGCATTTCGGTTTAAAGACCGTGTGCGTGCCTTGAGTCTCGCCGAATTCATGCGCGGTTTCAGTCCGGTCAACGTAAACGCGGTTATTTTTTGTGTTAAGGCCAACGTCACCGAAGGCATTGCCCGGCAGATGGCGGATTGGGCAAGTTCCGCCGACACCTGCTTTTTGTCCTTGCAGAACGGCGTTGATAACGAGACGATTCTGGCGGAAACATTCGGGGCCGCCCGGGTTATCGGCGGCTTAGCGGTGCGTATCGGCGCGCACATTGCGCAGCCCGGCCAGGTCGAAGCGGTCGGCCCGGCGCAAGTGATTGTGGGCGAGTGGCCGCGAAGCGGCCAAGCCCGGAATACGCCGGCGCAGCGCTTACTGAGTAAACTGCCGGCGATTTTTAATCGCGCCGGCATTCCAGCACAGAGAGTAAGGAATATCCGGCGCGAATTGTGGCGCAAGCTCATTATCAATAATGGCGTCAATCCGCTTTCGGCTTTGACCGGGCTCGATACGCAGGCATTGACCTACCATCCTGAATTCGGCCCTATTGTTTATGCCTTAATGGAAGAAGCGGCGCGCGCCGGCCGCGCCGATGGACTGCGTTTAGGTAAGCGGGATGTCCAGGAGATGTACACGCTGATGCGCGAATTTGATGGAGTAAAGACTTCGATGCTGGTCGATCGCGAAAGGCATCGCCCGCTGGAGCTGGAAGCGATCTGTGGCGCGGTGTTGCAGCGCAGCCGGCGTTTAGGCCTGTCCGCGCCTTATACCACAACGGTTTACAGCTTATTAAAACACGCCAACTCTTAATAATAAGAACTAAATATGCATCGTGCCGCAACTAAGCGGATTTCGGGGGAGGCGTTTGCCGGCCTGCTGCTGGTGACCATGATGTCGCTGACGGTGTTGCACGCCTTCTATTCCGCGTTTCCCGGTTGGTGGGGCGGATTGCTCGGCTGGGCTGCCGGCGTTTTATTATGGCGCCGCTTAGCGCCAAGACAATCGATACAGGTATTACTTTTCTCCGGCATTGGGTTATTGGGATTGTTTTGGCAGGATCTAAAAAATATCCCCGATGGCCTGTTGCGCGCCCTGTCCGACAACAACCTTATTATCAGTATGCTGATTGGCGTCAGTTTCCTAAGATTAGTCAGCGCGCTTGCGTTTTATACCCATGGCGAGCACCTGCCCAAAGGGAAGAAAGCATTTTGGTCGACGATGTTGGGAGTGCATCTTTTTGGTTCGGTCATTAATATGTCGGCAGTGATGATTATCGCGGATCGCTTAACAAGAAGAGATCACCTGCAAAAACAGCAGGCGATTGTGCTGTCCCGATCTTTCTCCTCTGCCGCATTTTGGTCACCTTTTTTCGCCGCGATGGCGGCGGCGTTGACATTCGCGCCCGGCGCCAATATACCTGTACTGGTAATAACCGGATTAGGGCTGGCGGCGATTTCTTTATTGGTCACCGGCTATCAATTGGGCGCGCGTAAAAAAGAAGCGATCGCCGCGTTTGTCGGTTATCCCATGCATTTTGAGACGTTGTGGATCCCGGGAATTTTAGCCGTTAGTGTCCTTGTTATTCACTTGTTTTTTCCGCGCTGGCCGATATTGAGCATCGTTACTTTGCTCGCCCCGGTTTTGAGCATTGCAATTCTATTGACAAAGAGCCGTGGCGCGGTGGTTATGCGCGATATATCCGCGCATGTCAGAACGCGATTGCCTGAGATGGCGAATGAAGTTCTGCTGTTTTTGGCCGCTGGATTGCTGGCTTCCGGACTGGAGAGTTTTTTGTTGAACAGCGGGCACGGGTTTTCTTTTGCCAGTCTCGGCATCAAAGCATTCGGGATAATGGAAGCAGCCGTGACGCTCGCCTGTATCATTGCGTTGTCCGGCATCGGTATCCATCCGGTGATCGGCATTGCCGTTTTTGCCGCTTTGTTCGCCCCGTTGCACCCGGAACCGAATTTGCTGGCCATGACATTTCTGGTTGGATGGGGCCTGGGTGTGTGCATCAGTCCGGTATCCGGCCTGCATCTTGCCCTGCAGGGGCGCTACCGGATTGATGGTTGGCGCTTCTTGCCGTGGAATTTTAGCTATGCCTTGGCCATGTTTATCGTAGCGTTGGCGCCGATCGCGATGCTATACCGGCTATTTTCTAAATAACCACTGAAGAAAACGGCGAAGTTGTTTGTTGCGAGCGGCTCATTGTTTGCCATTATTAATATCGACGATATCTTCTGAATGTACCGGCATAAACCATTTCTGTGCAATAAAAGTAGGGATCACCGCGCTTGCCACGACCACGCCGACGAGCACGGAATATTGCACCTGATCGATATAGCCCGCATTCAGGCCAAACACGCTGGAGATAGTGCCAAAAGTCAAGCCGGTGCTCATGAGCAAGGTGATATACATGTCGCCATGGGGAATATAGCGTTTCGCGAAGAAATAAACCCCGATGAATTTCGTCGCTATTTTCAGAACGAACAATACGATAAATAATCCAATGGCCGAAGAAATCATAGCCAAAGAGATTTTCAGGCCGCCGACGATGAAGAATAGTGGAGTAATTACCGCATACGCTACCGTGCGCAGCCGGTTGCGCAGTTCCTTAGTCTGCGAAGTTTCAGCAAAATGCTTCGACATCAATAAACCCAACAGGAACGCCGGCAATACAGCGTGCCCATTGCCGAGGTTGGCGAAATAAATAAACACCAGCAGCAGAAAGAAAATATATTTAATTTCCGGTTCGATAACCTTGTTCTTTAAGGCGGGATTTTCCAACACGCGGTGGGAGAAGTTTACGGCGACAAGGATAACCAGGATAGAAACCGATATAAAGCCCGCCGTATATAAGGTCGGTTTAGCAAACATAATACTGAGGGCTAAGGCCGTTCCCATGTCGGTGATGAATGTCGCCGCCATCAGAACCTTGCCGAGTCCAGTGCGACTCAGGCCGGTTTCCACCAGTACGGCGTAGACCACGGCGAGGGAAGTGGTAGACAAAGCGATGCCGGCAATGAGCGCCGCATTGAGGCTCCACCCCACAAAATAATAGGTAAATAGGGAAACCCCGACAAACGGTACTGCAAAGGAAAAGCTCCCGATCAGAAAGCTTTCCTTGAATTTATCTTTCATTAACTGAATGTCTATTTCTGTACCAGCCAGGAAAGTCAAAAGAATCCCGCCGAAAGTAGCCAGATAAGACATCCATTCCTCGGTTTTTAATCCAAGACTACCGGCAGTTGCGCCCAGGACAATTTCGATGATCGCGACCGACAGACCCAGCCTTAGGGAAATCAGGCTGGAGAGAAAAATTAATAGGCCAACGATTAGCGGGATAATATCGGCATGATGCATATTCTTATCATTTTCTAAGATTTAAGCAGGCAAAAAATGCCCGAACGCCTTGCGTTCAAAACGAACAGATTTTGATTTAAAGGGGAAGAGGCAACGACACCCACATTTCCACTTTTCGCAAGGGATCTGTAGGCATCATTAGCCACTTAGGGCAATTCTGGAGGAATGCCATCTCCATTTTTTATTAATTTAATCGATTTAGCGGAGCAATTCAATTGGGAATACGGGATCAAATGGCCGAATTCAAGTTTGAAGAAGGGGGCGAACTTGCCAGGATGTCAATCTACTACTGGCCGCCGGCAAATTCAGTAACGTCGTATTCGACAATCGCCGCAATACGCATAAACTATTGGCCATGGATGGACTTTTTCAACAACCTGTTAGATCCGGCATACCCAATACAATTGCCATTCGTTTCGATAATAATGATTACCTAAGACGAAAGCACGATCGTCGGCATAACAGGATGCACAGCCATATTGCACATGATTGAAATTAACATACCCGGTTACGGACAGCTCCAGCTCGAGCACCTGGTGTTGGATTACAACGGTACGTTAGCGAACGACGGCGTGCTGCGGGACGGCGTCATTGCCGCCATGCGGGAACTCGCGAACACGCTGTCCGTCCATGTCTTGACCGGCGACACTTTCGGTCTCGCGCGCTCAGCCCTGACGGCGTTGCCGTGTATGCTTTCGATTTTGTCTGCTGAGAGGCAGGATCTCGCGAAAAAGCAGTATGTCGAAGAACTTGGGGCCCACCGTACCATCTGCATCGGCAACGGGCGCAACGACCGGCTCATGCTCCAGGTCGCAGCGCTCAGTATCGCCGTGATGCAAGAGGAGGGCGCCGCGATCGAAGCATTGCAGGCGGCGGACATAGTGTGTCCGAGTATCGAATCAGCGCTCGGGTTGCTGCGGAATCCATTACGCATGGTGGCGACATTACGATCCTAGCAGCGCGGCGGTATTCGTGTTTAAGCTAACCCAACGGCCGCAAGCGAGCCGGGGTAGTGATCGAGACCATATCCGCTGTGATGCCGCAGGCGTTATTAGCCATTCAGGCGGTTAGAGGATGAGTGCTGTTTCCGGCACTAAGTTGAGGTAATTTATTTTCTTTACACTTTTGAATATATTTCATGCCATGCCGGCAGCATTGAGGCGCCGGCGAAATTACTCGGAGTCAGTACCGTGTCTTGTGGCGCCCGCTTAGTATCGAGGCTGGGATAATCACGGGAAAAATGCAGGCCGCGGCTTTCGGTGCGGGCGAGCGCCGAGCGGATAATTAATTCGGCGACCAATACCAGGTTGCGCAGTTCGATCAGATCATTGGTGATTTTGAAATTGCGGTAATATTCCCGGATTTCATCGCTTAACAGCGCGACCCGGTGTTGCGCGCGTTGCAGCCTTTTAGTAGTGCGGACGATGCCGACGTAACTCCACATAAAGCGCCGCAGCTCGTCCCAATTATGCGAGACGATCACCTGCTCATCCGCATCCGTAACCCGGCTCTCGTCCCACGGGGCAAGCGCGCCCTGTCCAGCCGGGATCGCGTTTATTTTGCTTTGGATATCACGCGCCGCCGCTTGCGCGAATACCAGACATTCCAGCAATGAATTACTGGCCAGGCGATTAGCGCCGTGCAGGCCGGTAAACGCGCATTCGCCGATGGCGTATAACCCGTTTACGTCGGTGCGTCCATGCAAATCGGTCATAATCCCGCCACAGGTGTAGTGCGCCGCCGGCACGATAGGAATGGGCTCGCGCGTGATGTCATAGCCGAACTCCCGGCAGCGTTCGTAGATGTTGGGAAAATGGGATATGATGAAATCGGCCGGTTTGTGGCTGATGTCTAAATACACATAGTCCAGCCCGCCGCGTTTCATCTCGTAATCGATCGCACGGGCGACAATATCGCGCGGGGCCAGCTCAGCACGGGGATCATGCTCCTGCATGAACGCCCGGCCGTTAGGCAGCAGCAGGCGTCCGCCTTCTCCCCGGACTGCCTCTGAAATTAAAAAGGATTTAGCTTGCGGATGGTACAAACAAGTGGGATGAAACTGCATAAACTCCATATTCGCCACCCGGCAGCCGGCACGCCAGGCCATGGCGATACCGTCCCCGGTGGAGGTATCCGGGTTGCTGGTGTAGAGATACACCTTGCAAGCGCCGCCGGTCGCCAGCGCGACGAAGGGGGCGCTGAACATATGGATCCTATTGCTGGTTTTATCAAGCACATAGACTCCTACGCAGCGGTCGATCCCGGGCCAGCCGAGTTTACGGCTGGTAATGAGGTCGATCGCGATATGATTTTCATATAAGCTGATGCGTGGATGATGACGAACTTTATGCTCCAACGTAGTTTCCACCGCATGACCGGTGGCATCTGCGGCATGGACAATCCGCCGATGGCTATGGCCTCCCTCGCGAGTGAGGTGGTACTTGCGGGCGGGGCTGCTTTTGCCTGGGATTGCTTGACCTGCGGTTACGTCCACTTCCTGAGAAAAAGATACGCCTTCATCGATTAGCCATCGGATGGCCTCCGGTCCATGGCGCACAACGAAGTCAACCGTATCGTAATGGCACAGCCCGGCGCCGGCCTTGATCGTATCTTCCATGTGAGACGTAAACGAATCTTCGGTTTGATTAAGGACCGCGGCGATGCCTCCTTGGGCATACAAACTGGAGCCTTCACTCAACGCGGATTTGGCCAACACCGCGACTTCCACGCTCTCTGCTAACCGTAGCGCCAGGCTCAAGCCCGCCACACCGCTGCCGACAATTAAAACGTCGGTTATTTTTTTTTCCTTAACCATTTAGAGGCTATGATGTCCAGAGATATAGATCGCGGATTATTTGATGGATTTTAAGGGTGTACGGATAAATTTTACGCTATTATGACGCCTTTAAGTGTCGGGGATAATTTTAACATAATCCCCCGGTTGGTTCGCGATGGTAATGCAGGGCTTGTTAACTATAAAGCATTATCGCCTTAACGAGGCGAACTTTTTCCTTTAATCATGGTCTTTAATGGTAACGTACGCGTTACCGAGTAGGCCAAAGGGGATACCCGGTATGGTCGAGCGTAGCATCGATCAAGATTTGGTAGCGCGTGTGCAAGCGGGTGAGAAATCCGCGTTTGATCTTTTGGTCAGGAAGTACCAACATAAGATTGCAAAGCTTATTTCGCGTTACATTTATGATCATGCGGAAGTCGAGGATGTCACCCAAGAGACCTTTGTCAAGGCGTATCGGGCTATATCAGGGTTTCGTGGAGAAAGCGCTTTTTACACGTGGCTATACCGAATCGCTATCAATACCGCCAAGAATTACTTGGTATCCCAAGGCCGCCGGCTACCCAACTCGGATCTAAATTCAGACGAAGCTGAAGCGAATGAAGAAAGCGGTAACTTGCGTGAAATCGCCACGCCTGAACATAGCGCATTAACCAAGGAGATTGCGGAGACCGTGATGTTGACAATGCGCGCCTTGCCAGAAGACTTGCGTACTGCTATTACATTACGTGAGATCGAGGGCTTAAGTTATGATGAGATTGCGGCGGTAATGGATTGTCCGATCGGCACCGTGCGCTCGCGTATATTTCGTGCGCGCGAGGCGATTGATAAGGAATTAAAGCCGTTGTTGGAAACATAAGCAGTGGGATTGAACGATGAAAGAGAAAATATCTGCTCTATTAGACGCTGAACTTAAAGGCCGCGAACGGGATCGCGTATTGGCCGAACTTAACCGGAATTCCGACCTGCGGAAAGCCTGGGAGCGCTATCATTTAATAAGCTCCGCTCTCTGTAATGAGTTGGAGATTTTAGTCACCCCGCAATTAGCCGATCGGGTTGCGGCAAACATTAAAAATGAATCCTCTTTAGCAACTCCCTCATCGCGATTTATTCATCAATGGAAAAATAATATAAGCAGGAATTTTGCCATTGCCGCCTCAATTGTCGTTCTTGTTCTTACCTTGCCGTTTATAATATCCACCGATACCACGAACAAAGCAGCCCCCGCATTGACCGCAGATACCGCCTTGGAAAAGAATTATGTACGCGCGGGCATCGGCTGGGAACATCGATCGGAGTGGGAACAGGGCCTGGACACTTTTTTAGTGGAGCATAATGAAAATACCCCGATCTCGACTATGAGCGGCATGATGCCTTATGTACGTCTATCCAGTTACGATTATAATTACGATAATAATAAAGAATAATGCCTCATTGTATATATAAATATCCCCTCTTGTTTTTATGGTTCATCAGCCTGCTTGCTGAGGCTGATGAGGGCGCCTACGAGTGGTTAATGAAGATGGATCGCGCCGCCCGTACGCTAAATTATGAAGGAACATTTGTTTATCAGCATGGAGACCTGTTGGAGACCATGCGCATCATTCACGGAGTAAATGACGGCACGGTTCGCGAGCGTTTAGTGTCGTTGAATGGCGGCGCGCGTGAGATTATCCGCAACGAACGTGAAGTTCGATGTTATTTTCCGGATAAAAATTCTTTGGTAGTTGAATACCGTCAGGCGGATAGCAAAAATTTTCCCGCCATCTTCCCGCAACAGTTACCCGATCTAAGCCAAAATTATGTGATTCAATTAGGAGGAACAGGCCGCGTCGCGAATCGCCCGGCTCAACTGGTGGTTATCAAATCCAAGGATGCTTATCGTTATGGTTATCAGTTGTGGGCTGATAAAGCGACCGGTCTATTATTAAAAGCCGATTTAGTCGATAGTAACGGAAAAATTATAGAGCAATTTATGTTCACACAATTAAATTCAGGAGTTCCTATCACTGCGGCTGATCTTAAGCCCAAAAGCGCGGATAAAGATTCCGTGTGGCGGCGCGAAGAAGGTGAAACTTCCGCAACTACGGACTCTTCCTGGACGGTATCGCAGTTGCCCCCCGGCTTTAAACTTTCGGCTCACTTAATGCGAAACGTTTCGGCCCGAAAAAAGCCGGTAGAGCATTTGGTTTTTTCGGACGGCCTCGCGGCAGTTTCAGTTTTTGTGGAAAAAGTGGAAAATGCGCGATCACCGATGAGTTCATCCAATCGCATCGGGGCGATACATGCGTATGGTAAGATAATAAACCAGCATCAGATCACTGTGGTTGGAGAGGTGCCGGCAACCACGATCGATATGATTGGACAGTCGATAAAGCCTCTGCAATGATGGCGGCGGTAAAGTGTTCCTGTTGGAGGCGCATTTAAGATGGAATTAAGTAGCATGGCATCAAGGTCATCAGTTGGTTTACTCCTGTGGCTGCTTACAGTCGTTGCCCAAGCCGCTGTGCGAGGTGGCTTACCGGATTTTTCCCCTCTGGTGGAGGCCAACGGCCCGGCGGTAGTCAATATCAGCACCACGCAGACGATCAAGCAACCGCGGGTTGAGATACCGGATCTTCCCGAAGGCAGCCCCTTCAGCGATCTTTTCCGGCATTATTTTGGCGAAGGCGGGATACCGGAACAATTTGATAGCAAGTCCTTGGGCTCCGGTTTTATTATCTCTGCGGACGGTTATATTCTGACCTCGGCCCATGTGGTCGAAAATGCGAAAGAAATCATCGTCAAGCTGACCGACCGGCGCGAATTCGCCGCCAAAGTGGTCGGTTCCGATCGCCGCAGTGATGTAGCGTTATTAAAAATCGGTGCAAGCAATTTGCCTAAGGTTACCGTCGGCGACCCTTCCAAGTTAAAAGTAGGCGAGTGGGTTTTGGCAATCGGTTCGCCATTTGGGTTTGAAAACTCGGCGACCGCGGGGATTGTGTCGGCTAAAGGCCGCAGCCTGCCGACAGAAAATTATGTCCCCTTTATTCAAACGGACGTGGCGATTAATCCAGGCAACTCGGGCGGCCCTTTGTTCAACTTAAATGGCGAAGTGGTCGGTATTAATTCCCAGATCTATAGCCGTACCGGCGGATTTATGGGCCTGTCGTTCGCGGTGCCCATCGATATGGCTATGCAAATTTCCAAGCAGCTTAAGACCGAGGGGCGGGTAAAGCGGGGCTGGATCGGTGTGACCATCCAAGACGTCACCCGCGAGTTGGCGGCTTCGTTCGGCATGAAAAAACCTTACGGGGCGCTGATCTCGGATATTCTGCCTAACAGCCCAGCGTCCAAATCGGATCTAAAAGTGGGTGATGTTGTAGTTGAATACGAAGGCGAGCAGATTGATCTTTCTTCAGATCTGCCGCCGCGAGTAGGGCTTACGCCGGCCGGCACGCGGGCTAAACTGGCAATAATTCGCCAAGGTAAACTGCAAACCGCGTGGGTAACCATCGGCGAACTCCCGGAAGAAACCACCGCAAGCACGCCTAATAACACTCAGCCTAAACGGGAAAATAAAACTTTATTAGGGTTGGCGATCAGCAATCTAACGCCGCAACAGCAAAAACGGCTTGATGTACAATATGGGGTGCTGATTAATGAAATTACCAATGGCCCCGCATTGCGTGCGGGCATACGTCCGGGAGATGTAATTTTAGAGATCGACGGCAAGCAGGTTAAGAATATTGCTGTTTTCGAACAATTAGTCAATGTCCTGCCGAAAGATCATCCTGTCCCGGTGTTGGTACGTAGAGGCTCAGGTTCCCTGTTCCTGGCGCTACAGTTAAACGAATAATTCTTGTTCCTCCACCTCGATGTTTTATTGACAGGCGATCGGACTTTACCTTTTGCCGCGTTCCCTGCGCCTCTTTTTCATAAGCTATTTTTTGCCTCAGTCAGGCTATAATCCCACTTGCCGGAAAAACTTTATGATCGATTGGGATAAAAATCTGATCCGCAATTTTTCCATCATTGCCCATATCGACCACGGTAAATCCACGCTCGCGGACCGCTTCATTCAACTTTGCGGCGGCTTGGAAGAGCGGGAAATGGAAGCGCAGGTCCTGGATTCGATGGAATTGGAACGCGAGCGCGGAATCACAATTAAAGCGCAGAGCGTGGCGTTGAATTACAATGCGAAAGATGGGAAAACTTATCGATTAAACTTGATTGATACCCCCGGTCATGTCGATTTTTCTTATGAAGTATCGCGTTCATTGACCGCCTGCGAGGGCGCATTATTAGTGGTAGATGCTGCCCAAGGGGTGCAGGCGCAAAGCGTAGCCAACTGCTATACGGCCATCGAACTTGATCTTGAAGTTTTGCCTGTGCTTAATAAAATTGATCTGCCCGCTGCAGATCCGGAGCGGGTGATCGCGGAGATTGAGGATATTATCGGCATCGAAGCCGCCTCTGCAGTAAGGGCTAGCGCTAAAACCGGCGAAGGCGTGGTTGATATCCTGGAAGCCATTATCTCCCGTATTCCCGCCCCGTGCGGTGATCCGGACGCGCCACTGCAGGCGTTGATTATTGATTCTTGGTTCAATAATTATTTGGGCACGGTGTCTTTGGTTCGAGTGATGCAAGGTACGCTTAAAGCCAAACAGAAAATCCGTTTGATGGCGAGTGGGCATGAATATATCACCGAGGAAGTGGGCATATTTACTCCGAAGAGGAAATCAGCGGCGGAACTGAGGGCAGGCGAAGTCGGCTATATTATCGCCGGGATTAAGGATGTTAAGAGCGCGCGTGTCGGAGACACTATTACTCACGCCAACCGGCCGGCGGAAAAACCGCTGCCCGGATTCAAGGAGATCAAGCCGCGCGTATTCGCCGGCTTGTATCCGATCGATTCTTCCGATTACGATGCATTTCGGGATGCGTTAGAGAAATTGCGTTTGAATGACGCCTCCTTGCATTATGAACCGGAGACTTCGCTTGCGTTGGGGCTCGGTTTCCGCTGCGGTTTTCTTGGCATGCTGCATATGGAGATTATCCAAGAACGCCTGGAACGCGAATATAGATTAAATCTGATTACCACCGCTCCAACTGTGATTTATGAAGTATGGACGACTAAGAAGCAGCTTATTCATGTGGAGAATCCGGCAAAAGTCCCCGATGCGGGTGAAATTGAAGAGATTCGTGAACCGATCATCGTCGCAAAGGTCCTGGTTCCACAAGAACATGTGGGGCCGGTGATTAAGCTGTGCATGGAAAAACGCGGCGTGCAAAAAAACATGCATTATTCGGGCCGACAAGTGATGTTGACTTATGAGTTGCCGCTTAATGAAGTAGTATTGGATTTTTTCGACAAACTGAAGTCAGTCAGCCGGGGATACGCCTCCTTTGATTATGAATTTTTAGAATTCCGCCCGGCTGATTTATGCAAATTGGACATTTTAATTAATGGCGACAAAGTTGATGCGCTATCGGTCATAATACACCGCAACCAGAGCCATTATCGTGGCAAGGAGTTAGTGAAAAAAATGCGGGAAATTATCCCGCGCCAAATGTTCGATGTTGCTATTCAGGCGGCAATCGGATCGCATATCATTGCGCGTGAAACGGTAAAAGCATTGCGAAAGAATGTTACCGCGAAGTGTTACGGCGGCGACATAACCCGCAAACGTAAGTTATTGGAAAAACAAAAAGAAGGAAAAAAACGCATGAAACAAGTTGGGTCTGTTGAAATTCCGCAGGAGGCCTTCCTCGCGGTCTTGCGCGTGGACGATAAATAATATGGATTTCGCCTTAATCATGTTCCTGGCATTGATGATCACCGGCCTGATTTGGGCCGGTGACCGGTTATTCAGCGCGCCTAAACGAAAACATAGGTTAGCGCAGATACAGCAGTCGGGCGCCGATGCTGAAGCAATTAAAACAACACAGAAAGAGCCTCTCCTGGTTGAGTACGCCAGATCGTTCTTCCCGGTGATTTTGGTGGTTTTCTTGTTGCGCTCATTTTTGGTCGAACCTTTTCGTATTCCCTCCGGCTCGATGCTGCCCAGCCTCGTGATAGGAGATTTTATTTTAGTCAATAAATTCAGCTATGGATTACGCCTGCCGATCATAAATAGAAAAATCTGGGAAGTTGATACGCCACAGCGCGGCGACGTAATGGTTTTCCGGTTCCCCGGAAATCCATCCGATAATTATATTAAACGCGTAGTCGGAATCCCCGGTGATCGTATCCTATACAAGGACAAGCAGCTTTATATTAACGGTAAATTAGCCGAGCGGGCGATGCTCGATGTGCCTTATGTTTATAAGGACGTAGGCGAACGCACAGTCAGCATTACCGAATATATGGAAAGTTTGGATGGGACAAAACATGTTATTTTGTTAAGCCCGAATTTAACGCAAGAGCCGATGGAATTCACGGTGCCGCCGCAGCATTATTTTGTCATGGGCGATAACCGTGATCACAGCAATGACAGCCGTTATTGGGGGTATGTACCGGAAGAAAATTTGGTCGGCAAGGCGTTTCTGATATGGTTCAGCTGGGATGCGGCGAATGGCGGCGGCGTAAACTGGAAGCGCATCGGCGATAAAATTCAATAATACCATGTTGATTAAGGAGGAAATCATGTGCGGCAACCGAAAACAGGCGGGCATGACCATGTGGGGCATGACGATGGTGATCGCTTTAGTCGTGTTTTTTACCTTGCTGACTTTGAAACTACTCCCGCCTTATCTGGAAAACGCAAAAGTAAAAGCCGCGCTAGAAAATTTGAGCAGGCAACCCGGCGTCGGCGCCGCTTCCCAGGAAGAGCTGATGGCCATGTTGCAAAAACGTTTTGATGTTGAAGATATAACCCGCGTCGATCTGCGTAAAGACTTTAAAATTGAAACTAAAAACAGAGCTAAAATTATCAGGGTTGCCTATGAAACGCGGGTTCCCTTGGTCTATAACATCAGCGCATTGCTGGAATTTAATAATAGTGCCGAGGTAAAGCAGATTGAGTGAAGCGAACGCCGAACTTAAGGATAAACTGAGCTATGTTTTTTCCGACATGGCACTGCTCAAGCGCGCACTCACTCACCGCAGCAAAAGTGCAAACAACAATGAGCGGCTTGAGTTTCTTGGGGACAGCATTCTTAATTTTGTTATTGCTGAGGAGCTTTACGACCGGTATCCCGCGCTGACTGAAGGCGAACTGACGCGCGTGCGCGCCAGTTTGGTGAAAAAGGAAACGCTGGTGGAATTGGCGCGCGAGCTGGGATTGGGAAATTTTTTAGAGCTGGGCGGGGGCGAATGTAAAAGTGGCGGTCATGAGCGCGATTCCATTCTTGCCGATGGATTAGAGGCGGTTTTCGGAGCCATTTTCAAGGACGGTGGTTTCGCACAAGCCAAAGCGGTTATTCTTAAGCTTTACCAAACGTGGTTTGCCAACCTCGACCCCCACATGGTGTTGAAAGATCCGAAGACGAGGCTGCAAGAACACCTCCAGCAACAATCACTGCAAACACCCATCTATAATATACTGGAAGTATCCGGCGAACCGCATCAGCAGAATTTTGTTGTCGAATGCCATGTCCCAGGACTGGCGAACTCAGTGCAAGGCCAGGGCAACAGCCGCCGCAAGGCGGAGCAGCAGGCGGCATCGAAAGCACTGGAAATCTTGTCTAGCCCAGCGGATGTCTGAATCTTACCGTAGCGGTTTCATCGCCTTGATTGGGCGTCCCAATGTAGGAAAATCAACCTTGCTGAATCGCCTGGTCGGCAGGAAAATCAGTATTATTTCGCGGCGTCCTCAAACCACACGGCATTGCATTTTAGGCATCAAGACGGATGAGCGTGCGCAGTTTATCTACATTGATACTCCAGGATTGCATGAGCAGCGCAAGAAGACGATCAATCACTATATGAACCGGGCCGCAAGTGGAAGCATGGAAGGAGTAGATTGCATTGCTTTTATTATTACCGCAAAAGGCTGGACCCGGGAAGATAAATTTGTATTGGACGTAGTCGGGCGGCACACGTGCCCGGTGATTTTAGTTGTCAATAAAGTTGACATGTTGGCGGATCGCGGCCTGCTTTTGCCCTTAATAGAGGAATCCAGCAAGCAAATGGGGTTTAAAGAGATTATCCCTTTGTCGGCTAAAACCGGATTGAACCTAACCGAGCTTGAAGATGCGATCCTGCGTTATTTGCCGCAGCAGCCCGCACCCTTTCCAGTGGAACAAGTCAGCGACCGCAGCGAATCTTTTATGGCAGCGGAGCTTGTGCGCGAGCAGATATTTCGCAGCTTTGGGGAGGAGTTGCCGTACGTGAGCGCGGTGCGAATTGAACGTTTTCAGCATCAGCCGCAATTAATACGCATTGAAGCGGTCATCTGGGTGGAAAAGCCGAGCCAGAAAGCGATCATCATCGGTAAAGAAGGCCAGCGCCTGAAATCGATCGGACAACGTGCCCGCGCGGAGATGGAGAAATTGTTTGGGTCAAAGGTTTATCTGGGTTTGTGGGTAAAGGTGCGCAGCGGCTGGTCTGATGACGCCAGGGCTTTAGATAGCTTGGGGTACGGTCAAGGATAAGTTATGCGTGTTATGCAACAGCCGGCTTTTGTCCTGCACCGTCATTATTACGGCGAAAGCAGTTTATTGCTGGAAATCTTCACGCGTGATTTCGGCCGGCTGGGCGTGATCGCCAAGGGCGCGCGGCGTGCAACCTCAGAATACCGTTCAATCTTAAACCCCTTCCAACCTTTATTAGTGAATTGGGCGGGGAAGGGAGATCTAGCTACCCTCACACGCGCGGAGGCCGAGTCGCAAGCCTATGTGCTTGCGGGAAAACGGTTGTTTTGCGGGTTTTATATCAATGAGCTGATATTGCGCCTTTTATATCGGCATGATCCCCATGAGCGGCTATTTATCATTTATAAAACCGCGCTATGCGGTTTGCAGGAAGACGCCGCTTGCGAAGCGGTACTGCGAATCTTTGAAAAACGTTTGCTTGCTGAACTCGGATATGGTTTGGTGCTGGATTATGAAATCGAGTGCCGCGCACCGATTGTACCGGGTGCCGCCTACCTTTATATATTGAACCGCGGCCCCGTCATATTGCGCGATGCCGGTACGCATGGAGTAAAATTGCGCGGCGCAAGCCTGCTGGCATTGGCCAATGAAACATTGACTGATTCCTTGGTATTACAAGAAACCAAGGCGTTGTTGCGCGCCGCGCTTGCTCAGTATATGGGCGGCAAGCCGCTAAAGACGCGTCAGTTGTTCCAAAATTTGAAACGAGCGCCGGCGATGGGTGAGTCATGAGCCTGATTAAATTAGGCGTAAACATCGATCATGTGGCGGCACTGCGCCAGGCGCGGGGGACGCGTTATCCCGATCCGGCACAGGCGGCGTTGGAAGCGGAGCAGGCGGGTGCGGACGGCATCACTTTGCATTTGCGCGAGGATCGCCGCCATATTCAAGAAAGGGACGTGGAAATTCTTAAACAAGTATTGCAGACACGTATGAATTTGGAAATGGCGGTAACCGATGAGATGGTGGAGTTCGCCTTGCGCATGCGTCCGCAAGATTGTTGCCTGGTGCCGGAGCGGCGCGCGGAATTGACCACGGAGGGCGGGTTGGATGTCATCGCAAATAGAAAAAAGATCAGCGCCGCCTGCACGCGCCTTGGCGATGCCGGTATACGCGTCTCGTTATTTATCGATGCCGCCGCCGGCCAAATTGAAACGGCGTCGAAGATCGGCGCGCCGGTCATTGAGATTCACACCGGCCATTTTGCCGATGCAAAAAGCGAGCATCAGCGTCATGATGAATTGCTGCGCATCCAGACCGGGGTACGACAGGGATTGGATCTCGGCTTGCAGGTTAATGCCGGGCATGGTTTGAATTATCATAATGTACAGGCGATCGCGGCTATCCCGCGCATTGCGGAGTTAAATATCGGCCATGCTATTATCGCCCGCGCATTATTTACCGGTATGCAAGAGGCGGTCAGGGAAATGAAGCGCTTGATGATGGAAGTATGTCCACAATGATTTTCGGGGTAGGCACAGATATCGTACAGGTTGCGCGGATGCGTAAAAATTTGGCGCAGCATGGCGAGAAGTTCGCGCAGCGCATTCTTACCGACAGCGAATTGCAGGAATTTCGCCGGCAACTCAATCAAGCCCATTTTCTCGCCAAGCGGTTTGCCGCTAAGGAGGCGGCCGCCAAGGCGATGGGCATCGGCTTTAGTAACGGTTTAAGTTTTCACCATATTGGTGTGGCGCATGACGCCGGCGGCAAACCGATGCTGGAATTTAGCGGCTATGCCCTGGAGTTTATCACGCAAAAAGGGATTAATGCGGTGCACATCAGCCTGGCCGATGAGCAGGATTACGCGGTGGCGTTTGTAACCTTGGGTACGGATTAGACCTGTTAGACTTAAGGAAAAGGATGAGTAACCCGCGGCTTTACCCCGCTATCACGGATCTCGCCATGTTTCTTGTGAATGAGCTCGCGGGTGGCGTTTACTTTCTCGTTGGGAACGTCCACTAAAATAAGAATTCGGCCGTTCTCTAAATCTTGCTCATACTCTTTAAGACGGGTGTTGGGAATATTAACCGCCCGAAGAAGGGCGCCGAATGTGCCGACGCTCGCGCCGGCCAAGGTGGTCGCCAAGAGTATCGCTCCTCCCCCTAAAACCAGGTCTGCCGGCGGAAACGCCATTGCCACCAGGCCTGCCAGCACCCCACTGGCGCCGCCCAGCGCGAGGCCCTGTTCCAAGGCGTGCGCCATATCGCTTGTTTGAAAAAAAGAAGCGGTCGGCAGATCTTCCAGCGGAATTCCGTCTTTGGCAATGACATGCATGTGGCGCTGTTCGACGTGTGCAAGCAATAGCTCATCCACTACTCGCTTTGCACTCTCAACCTCAGGCGCCATGAAATGGAGCCGATTCATTTTTAAGCCTCGATCAGATTCTATTCTTCTCCGGGTTAATCACACGGGACCAAAGTCTGAATCGAGCTCTGCTTTAAATAAAAAAGCGCGCTTCACCGTCTCGCTGGCGAGGCGTGCTTTAATAAACTTAAGGAAGCTCTGATGTGCGCCTTTGCACGGCGCACATCAGAGCTTCCTTAGGTTGTCAATCATAGTCCGTAGCCGGCATTTGCCTTGATCGGCAATCTTCGTTACATTGATAAAATTCTCAGCGACCGAAAAGGCCCAATGACCACGCGAGTTGTATCGCAGGAAAACCTAGACCTGAGCCAGCCTATCATCCGCAAAAAATCATTGTCGGTGCGCAACAACGGGACCCTGAAATCGGTGGTTGATGGCGGTGAGTTCGGCACGTTTATAACGGATGGGCCGGCGGCTCATGGCGGGACCGGCGAAGGCCCGTCACCGTTGCAAGTAGTGCTGGGAGCGCTTTGGTGAGTCGGTCACCTTTAATCGCACCGCAGCCGAGTTTAATTTCCGCTATAATGGCATCGAGTTCGATGCCGCATTCACGATCGATATCCGTGGACGGATGGGTATGCCGACAGTGCGCCCGCATTTTCAAACTATCCGGGTGCAAGCCGTCGTCGAGACGGATGAACCCGAGCAGCGCCTGCGCGAATGGGTCGCAGAAACCGAGCGCCGTTGCCCGGTGTTCAATTTAATTTTCGACGCCGGTGTAAAAATAGAAATGCTGGCGCCGTCCGGTTAAAAAATAACAAAGAGTTTTTTGTGTTCGGTTTTTATCTTAAAGAAAAAGGTTTAGAAAATGAGCCCATCAAATTTAAAGAGACATACGATTGGATGGATCGGCATAGGCCGCATGGGATATCCGATGGCGGGGCGGCTGGCGGATGCCGGTTGTAATATTGCCGTTTATAACCGTACGCGCGCCAAGGCCGAGCCGTTAGCTGCGCGTGGCGCGCGCATTGTCGAAAAGCCCGCCGAGCTTGCCGACCGCGATATCGTTTTTACCATGGTGTCGACTTCTGACGACTTGAAGCAAGTGCTGCTGGGGCCGAACGGGGTATTGTCACGATCAGGTACGGCGCCCAAGGTCCTGGTCGACTGCTCGACCATCTCGCAAGAAGCCTCGGCCGAGATCCGCGCGGCGGCGGCAAAAGTCGGTACTCAACTTTTGGCTGCGCCGGTGAGCGGCAATGCCAAAGTGATCAAGGCGGGTAAGCTGAGCATTGTGGCGTCGGGGCCGAAACCGGCGTATGAGCAGGCGCTGCCTTATTTGCAAAGCATCGGCCAAGGCGTCAGTTATGTCGGTGATGGCGAGCTGGCGCGGATGGTCAAGATTTGCCACAACGTCCTGCTCGGCGTCGTCGCGCAGTCGCTCGCCGAAATTACCGTGCTGGCGGAGAAGGCGGGTGTGCCTCGGCACGCCTTCCTGGACTTCATTAATAAAAGTGTGATGGGGTCGGTATTCACTAAATATAAAACCCCGGCATTCGTAAATCTGGACTTCACCACCACGTTTACCCCCTATTTGCTGCGCAAAGATATCGATCTGGGTTTAGAAGCGGGGCGCCGGTTTGAGGTGCCGCTGCCGTTGGCGGCGCTGACGCGGGAGATTTTGCAGAGCCTGATGGGGAATGGCTATGTCGATACTGATTTCTCTACTCTTTTATTGTTACAGGCGAAGGCATCGGGGATTGAGCTAAAGCCGGAAAATGTCGAAGTCAGCGACGGGCTTTAGTCATTATTTGAGCCATGAATTGTTCGCTTAGGTGGGATGTTTCCGTTTGAATACACTGGCTTAGGTAAGTTGACACTATTGGGAAAGTCCCGCATCATCCATACAAAACGGCCTATAATTTAGAGAGTTATCAGGAGCCAAGCCTATGCCGAAGCAGCGAATTAGCTATGTCGACCCTGAGTCGGTGACCGATCCGAAAATGCAGGAAGAGTTTGAACGTTGCCGCCGGCAAGGAACCCCGCGACCCGAAAGCCAAGCGATACGCGCCCATGTTCCGGCGGCTTTCTGGTCGTTTGCCAATACCTGGAGAGATGTTTTTCATAATGGCGTGCTGGATCATACCATCAAGGAACTTTGCCGGGTCTACGTTTCAAAATCGGTTAAATGTGAATATTGCGGTAATCAGCGCTCTGTCCAGTCGGCAAATAAAGGGCTGGTTGAAGACGATTACTTGGATCTCCTGAACTTTGAGAAATCCACTCGCTACAACGAGCGTCAGAAAAGCGCGCTGGCCTATACCGAGGCGATCACTTGGGGCCTTGAGACCGACGATGCCTTGTGGGAGCGGCTTTACAAACACTTTACCGAACCGGAGCTGGTCGAATTAGGTTATTTTGTCGCTATTACCATGGGCCAACAACGCTGGCTCAGGACGCTCAATATCGATCACCATCAAGTGCTCGCCGGCACCCCCGCCTCGATGGCCCCCGGTTTCGAAACCGCTGAAGCACTGGAGAAATCCAAGGCATCGTCCAGCTATTGGGCGAAGCAATCGCCGTCCGTTAAGCAAAAGGCAGGAGGCGGCTAGGTGCGTCCATACAGTCATGCCGTGGGTCAGCAAGCATTGGGGGCCGTGGCTTCATCGCAACCGGGGTTAAACCGCCAACCGCGAATTAGAACGGTGAACATCGGCATGTGCTACGGCGATTTGCAGGTGTTCAAAGACGTAAACCTTGCGGTCGGCGAGCGCGAGGTATTAGCCTTGGTGGGACCTTCGGGATGTGGAAAGACGACGTTGCTCCGGTGCTTAGACGGATTGATCCCGGTAAGTGAAGGTGAGGTTTTTATTGAAGGCGAACAGGTGACGGCGCCGAAGGTCGGTGTCGCGATGGTATTCCAACATTTCGGCTTATTTCCTTGGAAAACAGTTTATCAAAATGTCGCTTATGGGTTAAAACTTGCCGGCGCATCGAAGGCGGAAATAAAAGAGAAGGTTCCCTATTTTATCAATTTAGTCGGGCTCGAAGGGTTCGAGCACCACTATCCATACCAGGTTTCCGGCGGCATGCAGCAGCGCTGTGGTTTAGCCCGCGCGCTGGCGGTTGAGCCGCGCATACTCATGATGGATGAGCCGTTCGCCGCGGTCGATGCACAGACACGGGAAATTCTTCAGTTTGAGTTGCTTAGAATTTGGGAAATGCGGCCGACGACCATGGTATTCGTTACCCATTCTATTGAAGAGGCGGTGCTGATGGGGGATCGAGTCGTGGTGCTGAAGGGCCGGCCGAGCAGGGTATATGAAATTATCGATGTCGATCTGCCGCGTCCACGCAGCCGCAAGACGCTTGCCGAGCCGCGCTTCGCGGAGCTGCGTGAACATGTGTGGGGTACATTAATGAACGAGGCCCGTAAAGCAGAGTTTCAGATTGAGAAGTAATTGGTGAACGGGAGACGTCTTTTAAGACAGCAAAAATAACAAATTTCAGCTTCGGAGAACAAAAATGAGCAAACTTCGGAATCTCTGGTTGGTGATGGTATTAACAGTAATGGTCACAGTGATCGCTGGGCTCGCCTCCAGCGGCGGCGCGATCGCGCAAGAAAAGAAACTTGTTTTCGCCGTACCCGGGATCCCGCCGGTGTTTGGCGCAGTGATTGCTTTTTTAGCGGAAAAAGAAGGCTTGTTTAAAAAATATGGCGTTGATGTCACGGTGCGGTCGTTCGATACCGGCGCGGGGGCGGCGCGGGCGGTGGCGGCGGGTGACATCGATCTCGCTTTGTCGCCTTCGCCTCTGATCGTGAATCAGATTTCCAATGCCGATGTGAAACTGGTGGCTATTTACGGTTTGGAATATCCGGATTGGTTGATCGGTTCAACCGATCCGAAACTGGCGAAGTGCAAAGACCTCGATGGCCAGCCGGTCGGCGTCGATTCGGTGGGGGGCGCGCGCTCCATTGCGCTTAAAGAGATGATCGTGCCATGCGGGCTCAAGATTGAAAATGTGCAGCAGGTTGCCCTCGGCACTAATGTCGGCGCGGCCATGGTCGCGGGACAACTCAAATTCGGCGTGCTGCATCTTGACGACGTGCCTTCCATTGAAGCACAAACGGGTAAACCACTCACAACCATTACCACATTGAAGCAGATTAATCCGGTGAGTCACTATTTGTTAGTCGTCGCCAGGACTGACAGATTGGCGCAAAACCGCGATGCGTTTGTGCGCCTGCTCGCGGGTTTGATCGATGCCGGAAATTATATGCGTGACCCCAAGAACGCCGATCACGTTGCTGACATTGCTACCGTCACCGGCCGCTCAGCCGCGGAAGCCAAAGCAGCGCTTAAGAAGTACCTGGAGATGGAATTTTGGCCGAATGGGCATGCCGGGCTAACGCGCAAAAACCTGGAAAGCATAACTAAGACGCAAGTCGCGATTGGTGGAATTAAAGCCGATAAGACGCCGGTCACTTATGAACGGCTTACTGATCCAAGTGTATGGCGGGATGCCGCCGCTATGGCAAAATCCCGTTAAGATTATTAATGTTAAAGATTAACTTAGTTATTTAAGCTATTAAATTAACAGGTTTTTTATTCATTTTAATTTAACGCAAAACCCGGTCCTGATTGTCCTCGTTGCGGGAGCAGGGGCGAAACGAGAAAACCAATATGTTCAATTCCAGCGCCCGTTGGGCTCATCGTGCCACGGTCGCTATCAGTTTGATTATCGGCGCGGGGGTTTGGGAAATCGCAGGACAGCATACCAGTGCCGCGTTTATGGCGCCGCTTTCCGCCACCCTGGCGCGTTTGCTGGAAATGGTGGAAACCGGGCTCTTAGTTAGACAGGTAGCGAGTTCCTTATCGCTGTTCTTTACCGGCTTCGGCCTTGCCATATTAATTGGTATGCCGCTCGGGCTATTGCTTGCGCGTGTTCGCCCCCTGCGCGTGGCGTTGGAAAGCTACATTATGATTTTGTATGCCACGCCGACGGTCGCCTTAGTCCCGTTTATTCTTTCACTGTTGGGATTCGGTTTCTGGCCGAAGGTGTTGGTGGTGTTCCTGTTTGCGATTTTCCCCATCCTCTACAATACCGTCGAAGGCGCGCGCAGCATCAAGCCTGAATTGATCGAGGTAGCGCATTCTTTTCGTTCCGGCGAATGGGCGCTTTGGCGCGACATCATGATCCCGTTCACCTTGCCGTTTACCATGACCGGAATTCGTCAGGCGATCGGACGCGGCCTGGTTGGCATGGTAGTCGCCGAATTTTTCTTGAGCTCCAGCGGCCTCGGCCAGCTTATCATGAACAGCTCGCAGAATTTCGATACCGCCGGCATGTTTGCGGCGATACTGATTATTATCTTGCTGGGCGTGATGTTGATGGATCTAGGCCGTGCGCTTGAAAACAAATTTGCCGCCTGGCGGGGATACAACCGATGAGGTTCGGGATAATCCGGAATAGTTGGGTATGAATGAGATTGCGCAAGTTTCCCGGCGGCCGGCAATCGCCGTCTTTAGCGAGTGGTGGCAGTCTTTCCTGAAGTCGACCCTGGCCCTCAAGACCAGTGCCGGCGTGCTCTTGCTGCTGTTGTGGGAGCTGGTCGTGCGCGTTTTCGCGCCGGCTTATGTCGCTAAGCCGACCGGAATCATCGCCGTATTTCCCGATGTTATCACTAACCCGGCATTCCTGCAGGCAGCCGGCAACACGTTGGGCGCGGTGGCGCAAGGCCTGATCATCGCGTTGATTTTTGGAACTATCGCGGGTCTTGCCATGGGTCGAATCCCGGTGGTAGAGCGCATGTTGCGTTATTACGTGAGCAGCCTTTACGCCATCCCCATGGTTGCGGTGTTGCCGCTGGTGACCTTGTGGTTCGGCTACAATGCCGATGCCAGGCTTGCGACCGTCGTGTTTGCGTCGTTCTTTTCGATCGCCATTAATGTTACCGACGGCGCGCGTTCGGTGCCCCTGGAATATCTCGAGGTGGCAAAGTCTTTTCGCGCAAAATCGCGTCATATCTTGTTCGATATTACCCTGCCCGCCGCTATTCCCTACTTGTTGGCCGGTGTCCGCCTGGCGGCCGGTCGCGCCTTGGTTGGAGCGGTGGTCGCCGAGTTCTTTATCGCGATTAACGGGCTGGGATATTACATCTTGTTTAATTCGCGCACCTTCCGCCATGACCAGGCGTTTGTCGCCGTTATCATATTGGCGGCGGCGGGCGTTGGTTTTGAGTATATTATTAACTGGCTGAGCCGTCGTTTCCTGCCTTGGCACCGGCGCGATGAAAAGGCGGATTAGATTTTATCCGCGGGGACGAAGCGTTTCCACCTGAAAAAAATTATTCCAAGTAGGAGGCAGCAAGATGAGTGATGTAAACAGATTTTTGTCCTGGCTTATCGCCAGCGCATGGATATTTTTTTCCGTTAGTTATAGCGCTGTTGCCGAAGATAAAAAAATTACTCTTGCCGTGCCCGGCATCCCGCCGGTGTTTCAAACCGTGCACGTGTTCGTGGCGGAGAAACAGGGTTTTTTCAAAAAATACGGCGTGGATGTTACCGTGCGGCCGTTTGATACCGGCGTTGCGGCGGCGCGCGCGGTTGCCGCCGGTGAAATTGACATCACCGTTTCACCGACGCCCGCTATCGTAAACATGACTTCGAATGCGGATGTAAAGCTGGTCGGCATCTATGGCCAGGAAAATCCCGATTGGTTGATCGGCTCGACCGATCCGGGATTGGCGAGCTGCAAAGATATCGCCGGTAAACCGGTGGGAGTCGACACCGTAGGAGGGGCGCGCGCGGTGGCCTTGGCGCAAATGATTAAGTCATGTGGATTGAAAACCGACGATGTTAATTTGGTGAGCCTTAGCTCTAATGTAGGCAGCGCCATGATCGCCGGGCAAATAAAGATCGGCGTATTGCATCTCGATGACGTGCCGCAGATTGAAGCGCAAACCAACAGGCCATTGACGGTCATAACCACATTGAAGAAAGTCAATCCGATCAGTCATTACAACCTGTACGCCGTTACCGCCGACCGATTGAAGCAGGACCGCAACGCGTTCGTGCGCCTGCTGGCGGCGTTGATTGAAGCCGGCGATTATCTGCGCGACCCGAAAAATGCCGATCGGGTCGCGGAAATTGCGACCGTGACCGGCCGTTCGGCGGCGGAAGCCAAGACCGCGCTTAAAGCCTATATCGATATGGATTTTTGGCCGAATAGGACCGACGGTTTGACGCGGCAAAATATTGAGAGCGTTGTTAAGACGCAAGCAGCGATTGGTGGAATCAGACCCGGCAAGACGCCGGTGACCTATGATCATCTTATCGATCCAAGCCTTTGGAAGGATGCGTTGGCGCTCACGAAGGCGCGCTGATTAAATTCCAGCATTCATGAATCAAGCAAGCGACCGGCTGCAACAGGTAGTGGAACATTGGATGCCGCGCATCCAAACAGCCGGCATTACCTCAATGGACGCCCTGCGCCTGACCGGAGAAGCGGGTGAGTGGCGACACTGGTGTGCGGCCTGGAGTCGCGAGGCGGAACGCCATATCACCCTGGCCGAGGAGGCGGAGGCACGCGGCCGGTTGATTACGGCCGGGGAGGCTTATATCCGCGCGGCGCTGTTTTTCCATTTCGCCCAGTTCATGTTCTTCGATGATCTCACGCAAAAACACCGGGCGGCGCAACGCAAGGTGGAAGCCTATCGCCGCGCAGCGCCGTTGCTGCTGCCGGCGGCAAAGCCCATAGCGATTCCATTTAGCGATGGCGTCCTCTATGGTTATCTTCGCCGGCCTGAGGTAGAGGCGGCATCGCTGGTCATTATTATTTCCGGCTCGGACTCGACGAAAGAAGAATTCGCCAGCCTTGAAGAGCATTTTTTGCGCCGTAATCTGGCTACCTTCAGCTTCGATGGACCGGGACAAGGCGAGGGTCGCCGGCAGGGGTATTTAACTCCCGATTGGGCGCCGGTATTAACGGCGGTTGCAGAGCTACTTGCTGACGAGCCGGGATTGAATGGCCGCATCGGCATGATGGGCATGGCGTTCGGGGGCCACCTGGCGTTACAGGGCGCAGCTGCGATTTCCTCCCTCGAGGCCCTGGTTTGTATGAACGGCTTTTATGACATGGGTAGTTTCTGGGACGGGTTACCCGAGGTCTATCGCGCAAATATGTGTTACTCGCTCAGCGGCGCAAATTCCGATGAGACGCGTACGCATGCCCGGCGTTTTACCCTTGCCGGTACGCCGCCACCGTCTTGCCCGACATTGATTATTCATGGCGCGCGCGACAAAATCTTTCCACTTGAGGATGCGCGCCGCATTGCTAACCACATTGGTTCATTAGCCGAGATGGTCGAATACCCGGAGGGCAATCATGTTTGTAATAACATCGCTTACAAATACCGGCCACTGATGGCTGATTGGCTTGCCGGGCGGTTAGGTGGGTGTGTTTGAAGGGTAGAGGAGGAATGTCATGCACCGTTTAAGTATTCACTGCTTATTATATTCGGTTGTCGCGTTTAGTTTGTGTAACAGCGCCTATGCCGACATTGCGCCGCCCCGCACCTTGGAAGAATTGAAGGCGGAGACGCAAGCGCGTGCCGACCGTAACGCCTATCCGCTCACCGGCCTGCGGCCGGATGAGGTCCGTGAGGCGCTGGCCGCGATCAAAAGTCCTGATCGGGACGCGTGGGCCGCGGCCTGGAGTGCGATCGGCGATCGTTACCTGGCACAAGCGCGCGCCCAGGAAAAAACCGCTCCCGCGGCTGCGCGTGAGAATTACCTGCAGGCTTGGCGCTATTATTCCTTTGCGCGTTGGCCGGTGCCCAATTCTCCCGGCAAGCAGAAGGCTTATCGGCGCGCGCTCGATGCGTTCCAAAATTATACCCGCTTTCTCGATCCGCCGCTCGAGGTGGTGCGTATTCCATTTGAAAAATCGGAGATCATCGGTTATCTGCGGTTGCCCGCAGGGGTACGGCCGGCGCCCTTGGTGTTGATGATCAGCGCGCTCGATAGCCGCAAGGAAGATCTAGTCGAGCGTGGCACCGCGTTTCTCGCGCAAGGTATCGGCGTGTTTGCGCTCGATATGCCGGGTACCGGACAGGCGCCGATTAACATCGACGTCGGCGCCGAGCGCATGTACAGCCGGGCGCTCGATTATTTGGTCAAGCGTAATGAAATCGATCCAAATCGTATCATTGTTTACGGCGGAAGCTGGGGCGGTCATTGGTCGGCGAGATTGGCGTTTATAGAGCGCGCACGCTTGAAAGGCGCGGTCGCGCAAGGCGCGCCGGTTCATGATTACTTTCAGCCGGAATGGCAACGCAAGGCGCTCGGCACACGCGAGTATTTATTTGATCTGTTCGCGGCGCGCGCATCGGTATATGGCGTTCAAACATTGGAAGAGTTTCTTACATACGGTCCGCGGATGTCGTTAAAAGATACCGGCATTATCAGTCAGCCCTCAGTGCCCATGTTGTTGATTAACGGTGAGCGTGACACCCAGGTGCCCATCGCTGACCTTGACCTATTGCTGCATAACGGCAGCCCCAAGGAAGCATGGGTGAACCCCCAGGGCGGCCATATGGGGCGATCGGCGGAATGGCCGGATGCGGCGATTTTTAACCGTGTCGTCGTGCCTTGGGTGGTGCACACTTTAGAAGTCACGCCCGGCAAACACTGACGGTCCGTTCGGGAATGGATATAGCTATTGAAAGAGCCCGATAAAAATAATCCGTTAAAACTGGATGCAGCGCTTTTTTCATTAGTCGCGCAAGAGTACCCCGCATTCTCTAAGGCCGAAATGCAGCGGCGGCGGACGGCGCTGGCGGCGGTAATGGCGGAAATGAATGTGGATCATGTGCTCGTATATGGCGCAAACCGCAACGGCTCGGGCATTCAGTGGTTGACAGGCTGGCCGGTTACCGCGGAAGCCGCGGCGATCATTGCCTTTGATAAAACCGACAGTCTTTTTGTGCAGCATTATAACCACGTTCCGTTGGCGCAACGTCTTGCCGCGCAAGTAAAAGTTTCTTGGGGAGGAGAATCGACAATTCAAAGCGTTATAAAGGAGCTGGAGCAAAGACAGGCGCGGCGCATCGGCATAATCGGCCCTTTTCCTTTCTCTTATTACAAGATCCTGATCTCGCAGTTTGCGGCGCCGGTGGACTTAAACTCGGCTTATGTGCGATTGCGATTGGTGAAGTCGCCGGAAGAAATTAATTGGCTGCGGATCGGCGCAGCCTTGAGCGATCGAGCGATAGCGGCTTTACATCGGGAGCTGCGCATCGGCTTAACCGAGCGCGATCTGGCCGATATGGTAGAGAGAGCCTATGTGCCGTTTGGCGGCACCACGCATATTCATTATTTCGGGGTGACTTCGATGCAGCACCCGGCCTGTTGCGTGCCGGCGCAATTCCCTTCCGCGCGCCGAATTCAACCCGGGGATGTGGTTTTCTGCGAAATCAGCGCCTCCTTTTGGGATTATCCCGGTCAGGTGTTGCGCACATTCACCGTTGCGCAAGATGCCACGCCACTTTACCGTGATTTGCATGCCGTTGCCGAAGCGGCATTTGACGCGATCGCGGCGGTTTTGCGCGATGGCACAAGACCGGAAGAGGTGATTGAAGCGGCTGCGGTGATCGAACAGGCGGGGTTTACGACCTGTGACGACCTGCTGCACGGATTTGGCGGCGGCTATTTCCCGCCAATACTCGGTTCGCGCAGCCGGCCAAGCGGGCGCTTACCGGATATGACGATAACGGCGGGAATGACTGTCGTGGTTCAACCAAACGTGGTGACTAAAGATAGCCGGGCAGGAGTTCAGGTCGGTGAGCTGTTATTAATTACTGATGGCGGTGTTGAGCGCCTGCATGACGCGCCGCGAGGATTAGTGCGTACCGGCGCATGATGGGCCTGCCGATATCGGGCGGTGCCATCGCAATTATTCTGCTTGCGCTGGCGGTGGGAAGTTTTGTAAAGGGAATCAATTGATCGCGCTGTACAATTTCGGTTTATTGACGCAAAATCGCTTGCTTGAAGGATTGCTGGCATTGTTGCCGATTGTGATCGTGTTACCGCTGAGCATGCGGCTGGCGCGGATCATTAGTCGCCGCGTGTTCGATGCGATCTTGATCACGCTGTTGAGCGTTATGGAATTAAAGCTCGTTTACGACGGTTTATTTGCAGGGTAAAGATATGGCCTTAACGGGTACGAAAAATAAAAGTACAGCTAAAGACCCTCGGGTAGAGTCAGCCATTTCGCACTGGGCGCCGCGGTTTGTATCGAATGGCGTTCCACTCGCTGATTTTCAGGAAGTAACCGCCGGTAT
>DATGVQ010000135.1:0-10795 GCA_035300145.1 Acidiferrobacterales bacterium
TGAGCGCACAACTCGCGCCCCGTTGGGTGGACGCGCGTCTAGCGCCGACACTCTCGCCACCGTTTCAAAGTCATCGTTGTCGTTCATCGAAGGCAGTACCCTTTCAGTTTGCACCATAGAGGCGCTGCGCGTCCACCCAACGGCCTGGCTGTGCGGCGCCGGCCGACGAGCTGTCAGGAAACATGGCGCGCTGTGCCCGGCGTCCGCACGAGCCAGTTGTTATGTTTCACTTTGCACATGGCCAGATAGTAAAAACTACTCCCAGAACACCAACGCCTCCAAGCACCACGCTCCACAGTCCGAGCCTTGTTGCGACCCTTACAATGGTTTGAGGATGGTGAAGACTGGCAAATAACTTACCCCAGGCACCGTTTTTTTCCTCAATTTCTAGTTCGTATTCTTTCTAGTTCGTATTCTCGGTTCTTTTCTAGATTGCCTAACTTCTTTCGATACCAGTCGTTCATGGTAACTACTGATTCAGTATTTTTGATTTGGTATCGCGAAGGCTGGTTGTATTCGTTCAAATAGTTGTTGTCGATTTCAAGGCATTCGCAGTAAATCTTCTTGCCGTCAGTTTTGTTTGTAATTCTGATTATCGGTCGTGGTTCAGAGTTCTTTCTTGCGACCCAACCCCAACCTTCGTTCAGGTCCGCTCGGAGCGCGGGGAGTACGCGGTACATTCTGACTTGGCTCCCCGTACTTGCGTTTCGCGAAGCCCGGAATAGCTTTCCTTCAACGAAGTCGCTTTATTTCACGATTTGCTCGGCGTTACTAAAGCCGAATACTCAACACGACGTAGTGGGTTCCAACTTAAATTAGACACCAAGTGGTATCTAAATTTTTATGTCAATTGGTATATAATCCTGCAAGTTTTAAGAAAATACAAGTAGAACAAGCCACTATGGATAAAAGTACACCATCTCTTATAAAAAGCGCCCCACCTGTGCATCCTGGTCGGCCACGTCTCCTGGACCAGGTCCGAGAAAAATTGCGTTATAAGCACTATAGCTTCCGTACCGAGCAGTCTTACGTACATTGGATTAAGCGCTTCATTCTGTTCCACGGGAAGCGGCACCCCGCGCAAATGGGGGCGTCGGAGATCGAGGTCTTCCTGCGCATCTGGCGATAGAACGCGATGTAACGGCCTCCACGCAGAATCTTGCGTTTTCGGCCATCTTGTTTTTATACAAGAAGGTAAAGGTTTCTCCGCTTGGTTGTGCACGGAGCGCCGGACATCCAGGCATCATAGTGCTTCCCGGCAAGATGGAACCGGGTAATAATGTCGCTGCAGGTAAATTACATCATGCCCTTCGGTACACTAATCATTGGAGACGAAATCCTGCGTGGCAAGCGCCAGGACAAGCATTTCGCACAGGTGGTTGTGGCGCTTAATGCGCGCGGGCTTGCGCTTTCATGGTGTGAATACCTGGGCGACGATCCGGGCCGTATCACCGCAACGCTTAAGCGTACGTTCGCCGGAGACGATATCGTCTTCAGCTTCGGCGGCATCGGCGCCACGCCGGATGACCATACCCGTCAATCTGCCGCGGCGGCTGCCGGTGTTCCGCTGATGCGGCATCCGGAAGCCACTGCCGAGATCGAGGCGCAGTTTGGTGAGGCGGCCTATCCCAAGCGCATCTTAATGGCCGATCTGCCGCAAGGCAGCCGCATTATTCCCAACCCCTACAACCGGATTCCAGGCTTCAGTATTAAGGATCATCATTTTCTGCCGGGTTTTCCCGACATGGCCTGGCCGATGATGGAATGGGTATTGGGAACATTTTATAAACACTTGTTTCCCGTCGTGCCTGAGATCGAACAGTCAATTATGGTGTTCGATGTTGGGGAAAGTCTATTAATCGATTTAATGAATGACAATATCGCGCGATTCCCACAACTGAAATTATTTTGTCTGCCTAGTATGCCTGACCAGAGTGGCCGTCGGCTTGAACTTGGCGTGCGCGGCGATGTGACCCTGGTTCCGGCGGCAATCGACCATCTTAAAAAAGGGGTGGATGCTTTAGGTTATCGCTGGTCGGAAGCGCTATAGATGTTAAGGACGAAAGGGATTGTGAACGATATTCTAAATGCGTTATTGAAGGCATTGGTAAGCCTGTCTCATCCCCGGATACTGATGCTCGTTCTTTGGCCGGCGCTCGGGGCGATCCTACTCTGGGGTGGATTGTCGATTTATTTTTGGCAAGACTGGGTTCATTTGCTTAACCAGCTTGTAGCTAAGACCCCTCTCCAGGATATGCTCGCACGGCACGAGGTTTCCTGGATCGTCGGTTATGTCGCGACCTTTTTGCTCATACTACTATTGACCCCCCTTATTCTCATCACCGCCTTACTTATCGCTTCGGTCGTCGCCATGCCGGTGATGGTAAATCATGTGGCCAGGCGGCAGTTTCCCGCGCTGGAAATGCGGTATGGCGGCACTGTCCTCGGCAGTTTTAAAAACATGCTTATCGCGTTGCTGACATATTGTTTGCTCTGGTTGATTACGCTGCCTTTTTGGTTGTTTGGGCCGTTTGCCATCCTCATACCGATTCTGCTGACCGCGTATCTAAATCAACGGTTGTTTCGCTACGACGCATTGGCGCAGCACGCCAGTCCCGAGGAGTTCCAACAGATCCTAGAGCGCGCCGGCCGGCGTTTATACCTATTAGGAGCTATCCTCGCGTTGCTGCATTTTATTCCGGTCGTGAACTTATTTTCCCCGATCTATGTCGGCCTGGCATTTATCCATTTTTGTTTGAGCGAATTAGAACGTCTGAGAAGAATCCAGGACTAAGAGAACCTCTGATTAAGTCAGATTATCTTTATTTAATGTGGTGTCAGCACGAATCTTGCCATTGCCGCATAACGATTGTTTCATAATGCTTTTTTTTAGTTTAGAACTATACTTTAGTCTATAAGCAGGATAGCGATAAGTGCCTCGGTCCCGATCCTGAGCATTACTTAAGGAAACTCTGAAAAAGTCATTCCTGACCTTTTTGTTTGGCGCCTCCCTGCGCCAAGCAAAAATATCGGCACTTTCTGCGCTTTCCTGCTGCGCTTGAAAGCCGTGGCCGGCCCGCTCGGCGGGAGGAAGGTCCACCGGACCTTCCTCTTACATACCGCCTCGCCCTTATGCCGCAGGAACCCCTGACTTAATCAGAGGTTCCTTAAAATACAACAGAAGGCCGCAATCTTATCGGTGCGGCGCCATGGACGATGTGGAGGAATCCCATGATTATCACGGAGCACGACTACAATTTCAGCCTGGTGTTGCTTTCTTACGTAGTCGCCAGCATTGCGTCGTTTACCGCGCTGGAATTGGCGCGACGCGTGACGCGGTCGCGCGGGACCGCGGCCGATGGGTGGCTGGCGGCCGGCGCCGGTTCCATGGGCATCGGCATCTGGTCGATGCACTTCATCGGCATGTTGGCCTATGACCCGCATATGCCGTTAAGCTACGACGTACCGATCACTTTATTATCGCTAGCCGTAGCCATTATTAGTTCCGCCTTCGCCCTGTTCATCGGCTCCCAGGGCAAGGTTACCGCTAAGCGCTTGGCCGCGAGCGGCATTGTGATGGGCGCGGGCATCGCCTCCATGCATTATACCGGCATGGAGGCGATGCAAATGGAGGCGGCGCTGCGCTACGATCCTGCGCTGTTTATGCTTTCCATCGTCATCGCCATCGTCGGGTCGACCATCGCCCTGTGGCTGGTCTTTAAGTTCAGTTCTCACGCCCAAGAGGTGCGCTTCCGCTATAAGGCCGCTGCCGCGCTGATCATGGGCCTGGCGATCTGCGGTATGCATTATACCGGCATGGAGGCGGCCTATTATGTCGCTGACCATTCTTTACTTCATGCTGCTCCTACTTCCGCTGCTAATAGCCTTTGGCTCGCGACCAGTGTCGGTTTCGCCACTCTGATTATCCTCGGCGCCACGCTCTTGGTTATGTTTTTTGATCGCAAGCTGAGTGTGCAAACCGAGCTAGGCAGATATCTTGAAAGCCTGGTCGAGGAACGCACGGCGGAGCTGTTTCTGGAAAAAGAGCGGGCCGAAGTCACGCTGGATTCCATCGCCGACGCAGTGATCACCACCGACGCCGACGCCCGCGTCCAGCACCTTAACCCGGTAGCCGAACAACTCACCGGCTGGAAGGCAGAAGAGGCCAAGGGATTGGCGTTGACGAAAGTCCTCAACACCATCAATGAAGTGACGCGCGAGTCGGTCGCCAACCTCGCGTCCGCGGTAATCCGGGAAAGTCACCCTATCACGGTTTCCGCGCATACGGCCCTGCTTTCCCGGGACGGACGCGAATACGCGATCGACGAATCCGCCGCCCCTATCCACAACCGCGAAGGACAGGTCATCGGCGCCGTACTGGTGTTCCGCGACGTGAGTGCCAAGCGCGAATTGACGCACCAGCTTTCCCACGAAGCCATGCACGACGCGCTTACCGGGCTGATTAACCGGCGCGAGTTTGAGACCCGCCTGCGCGCCGCCCTGGAGTCGGCGCTCCAGCAAAATCGCGAACACGCCTTGCTGTATTTGGATCTGGACCAGTTCAAGGTGGTCAACGACGCCTGCGGACATATCGCCGGTGATGAGTTGCTGAAGCGCCTAAGCGCGCGGTTATGCGACACGGTGCGTGAATCCGATGTGGTGGCGCGCCTGGGCGGCGACGAATTCGGCGTATTACTGCATCGCTGCCCGCTGCCGAGGGCCAAACAGGTGGCGGAAAAGCTGCGTAAGCTGGTGGAGGATTTCCGTTTTACCTGGGAAAACCGCACATTTACCGTGGGCGCCAGCATCGGATTGACGACGATCAACAGCGGCAGCCAGGGCCTGTCTCAAACCTTGAGCTCCGCCGACAGCGCCTGCCACCTGGCCAAGGAAAGCGGATGCAATACCGTCCGCGTTTATCAGGAAAACGACGCACAACTGACGCAACGGAGCAGCGAGATGCAGTGGGCGACGCGCATACGCCGTGGACTCGAAGAGGACCGCTTCGTGCTCTATTATCAGCGCATCCAGCCCCTGCATGCGCTAGATGAGGAAGGCGAGCACTTCGAGATTCTACTGCGCTTTCGCGACGAACAAGGCGAAATATTGTCGCCCATAAGCTTCATCCCGGCAGCAGAACGCTATGGGCTGATGCCGGCCATTGACCGGTGGGTGGTCGCCAACGTATTTGAAACGCTGGTGCGCGACCGTACACCGGGGGTTAGGCTGCTCACTTGCTCCATCAATCTCTCCGGGCAAAGCCTCGGCGAAGACAGCTTCCTCGCGTTTGTGTTGGAACTACTGCAGAAAAGCGGTATCGACCCAAAGATTGTCTGCTTCGAGATCACTGAGACCGCGGCGATCAGCAACTTGGCCCGCGCCATCACCTTCGTTAACACGTTGCGCGCACGCGGCTGCCGCTTCGCCTTGGATGATTTCGGCAGCGGCCTTTCCTCCTTTGCCTATCTTAAAAACCTACCGGTGGATTATGTGAAGATCGATGGCGGCTTTGTCAAAGGCATGGTGGAAAACGAATTGGACGACGCCATTGTGCTGGCGATCAGCCACATCGGCCGCGTCTTGGGCATCGAGACCATCGCCGAGTTCGTGGAAAATGAACGGATCATGCAGAAACTCAAAGAAATAGGGGTGGACTTCGCCCAAGGGTATGGCATCGCCAAGCCGCAACCGCTTAGCGAGAATATCGCCATTACGCCGATGGGAAAAGTGGCCAAGACGCTTGTCGGCGCTTAACGCCGTCGGTTTTGTTTGAACGAATGGGAGCGTTTGAGAAGGATCTAGTACTAAGTCCCGCTCAGCGCAACACCAGTGCAACCACGAGCGGTATCACAACCAGACTGCCGAGATTGCCGAACAAAACAACCGATGCGACTTTTTTCGGCTCCTGCCGGTATTGCTCGGACACAATATAGTTCAGCACGGCCGGCGGCAGGGCGCCGAAAATCCATAACAGCTTTTGCTGCAATGCAGTGAGCGGTAGCCATGGGTTGATCAGCGCAACCACAAGCAGTCCCGATAAGGGACATAAAACAGCGCCCCATACTCCGATGCGCCAATATTTAAAAGACACCTCGTTGAGCCGCACGCCTAAGGAGAAAAGCAGCAATGGCATGGAAACATCCCCCAGCATCTTGATTATCGTGTTCAGCACTTCCGGTATTAGCCAGCCGCTGAAGCTGAAGGCGAGGCCGAGCAGGGTGGCGATAATCATCGGCATCTGCAGTAATTGGCTGAAGCGCGTTTGATGATTCAGGATATACGCCCCTAAAGAGAAGTGCAGCACCGTTTCCACCAAAAAAAGCACCACGGCAGCGGCCAGCGCGGCATCGCCAAACGCCAGTACCGCCAGGGGAATGCCCATGTTGCCGGAGTTGTTAAACATCATCGGTGGGACAAAAGTTTTATAATCCACTTTTAGCCATTTAGCTGCCGGCAGGGCCACGAACCCGGAGCCTAGCACGACGGCAATAGCGCCGAGCGCCAGGTTCTGATAAGCCGCAAGCTCGAATGATTTGTTTGCCAGCGCGCCCAGCACCAAGGCGGGAAAGAAGAGGTCCATGTTTAATCGGTTGGCGAATGCCATATTCGGACGCTTGGAGCGACCGTATAAGTAGCCGATATAAGTAGCCGATGGCGGCAATGCCGAATACCGGGAAGATGATCGAAAAGACGCGCGCCAGCAACATATTATTATTAATGGTTGGGTTTAGATCGGACTGCCAATGATACCATTGGAATAAGCCGGCACCGGTTTTGCGCAGGCCATCGCGGCTCGGCACTTTTCCCGATGTGAAGGCGATATTTCTCATTTAGATTAAGCAAAGATTAAAGATAATAAAGGATTTATTGTATGGGAAATGCCGAGCATGAAGATCCAATCACCATGCTTACTGCGGCGGTAAATGTGGTCGAAAACTGGCCGGCGGACCGCTACGCCGAACATAAACAAGTGGTGACTCGCCTGGAAGAACTGCTTGCCGCGTATAACGAGGAGATTCAAATCTGGCAGTATTATCAGAATACCGAGTTAAAGCGACCTCTTTCCCCCGGACCGCGCGGGTCGATTGCCGCCTGGCTCGGCGAGCCCCGTGCTCATAAACTGATGGAGATTAATGAGAGGGTTAACGGTTATCTGTGGCATATCACGGCATTGACCGGCGTTGGGCCAATGCGCGATTCCCCGTCGGACGAGGCCATGCTGCAGGTTGCCGAGCAGCAATTACAGGCTCACGTGGAGGATCCCGGTCCTTATGCCGGGCGCATTGCGCTCCAACACCTTGAGGAACGCATCGCGCGCATCGGCTCGCTGCTTGACAGTATTCGTATTGTTGATTGAAGCCCGTAAGCTATTTTTAAGAATAAGAGTGCACTAAGTAGCCAAGCCTTTCTAATTTCCTCGGATCCAATTTGTTTGCCGCCGCCGCATCCAAGTACCAATCTATCCGGCCTTCAGGTTGGATCAGCCGCAGCGGGAATCCGGCGGACGCATCGGCGGCATACAAGAGATCGTGCACCACGCCGGCTTTAGCATCGCCTGCGATCAACAGCAGAATGCGCTGTGTGGCGGCAATCACCGGCAAGGTCAGGCTAATGCGCCAGCTATGAAGTTTTTCCACATACACCGCCGCCACCGGCTGAGTGTGCTCTTGCAAGATGGGTGTCCCGGGAAATAGAGAAGCGACATGCCCATCCTGGCCCAATCCCAACAAAATCAAATCAAAAACCGGGACCCCTTGCGGGGTACGCGGCAATCGTTCCAGCAATAACTGGGCATAATCACGCGCGGCCTGGCGCGCGTCCGACAACTCGCCCTGCATCCGATGGATTTGCATTGCCGGGATAGAGACGTGTGAAAGGAGGGTCGTGGCCGCCAATCTATAATTGCTGTCATCGTGGTCCGGTGGCACACAGCGTTCATCGCTGAAAAAGACATGGGTCCGCGACCAATCCACACGGTCGGCGAACGCAGGCTGCGCCAACATTTGGTAAAGCTGCTCTGGGGTTTTGCCGCCGGCCAGCGCGATAAAAAAAAGCGCATGCGCAACAATCGCCTCCTGTGCAGCCGTAACCACTTGTTCCGCAGCGAGAGAGCTCAAGGTGGCAAGATCGAGGGCGATGTGAATATGCCCGGTCATTTCCGACCCCCTGTCACCGGTTCGGGCTATACCATGCCCGCCCATCTTCGCGTATCCACTGGTCGGCCGCGGCCGGCCCGTCACTGCCGGCGGGGTAATTGGGAAACACCGGCGACGGTATTTTTTCCCACGCGTCAAGGATGGGGGTAATAAAGCGCCAGGCATGCTCTACGCTATCCTTGCGCGCAAATAGCGCGGTATAGCCGCGTAGCGCATCTGCCAGTAACCGCTCATAAGCGGTGGGAATAACGCCGTTATATAGACTGCTGTAATTGAAATTCATACGGGTATTATCGATGTCGGTTTCCGTCCCCGGCACTTTAATGCCAAAACTCAGGCTAATGCCTTCATCCGGCTCGACGCGTAAAATCAAACGATTGGGCTCGATACGCGCACAGACTTGGTCTTGTCCGAACAAGCAAAAAGGGATGCGTGCGAATTGGATCACGACGGTAGTGTACTGCTGCTTCAGGCGTTTGCCGGTACGGATGTAAAACGGCACCCCTTGCCAACGCCAATTATCGACAAACACTCTCATGGCAACGTACGTGGGCGTGGTTGAATCCGGCGCGACCTGGTTTTCTTGCCGGTAGGCGGCGACCCCTCCTTTTTCATCGCTGCCATATTGGCCGCGAACCGTGGCACGCATCACCTCGGCTTCACCCTGGATCGGCCGCAGAACCTTGAATACCTCAACCTTTTTATCGCGCACCGCCTCGGACTCAAACGATATCGGCGGCTCCATGGCGATGAGCGCTAACGTTTGTAACAGATGATTCTGCACCATATCGCGCAGCACCCCGGTTTCTTCATAATAACCGCCGCGATTCTCTACGCCGATGGTCTCAGCGGCGGTGATTTGTATATTGTCGATATATCTCCGATTCCACAGCGGTTCGAAAATGGCATTCGCGAAACGAAACACCAAAATATTTTGTATCGTCTCCTTGCCCAGATAATGGTCGATGCGGTAGATCTGGTCTTCGCGGAATACTTTATGCAGCGTGTTATTTAGCTGGACCGCGGTTTCCAGATCATGGCCAAATGGTTTCTCAATCAAAATCCGGGTAAATGGCAGTCCGGATTTTTGGTTGACCAAAGCCGCCGCTTGCAACTGTTGAATAACCGCGGCGTAAAAGCTGGGCAGGGTAGCAAGATAGAACAGGCGGTTGCCGGCGGTATGGTGTGCGGCATCGATTTTAGTCAGCGCAAAATTCAGTCGCTGAAACAGCGACAGATCGGAAAAATGGCCGGTTTCGTAATAAAGCCTGGGCGCAAAGCGCGCCCAATCTTGATCGCTGGGAGCGGGGTTACAAAATTCCGTGCATGCCTTGCGCATTTTCGCGCGGAATTCGTCCGCGCTCATCTTGCTGCGCGCGCAGCCCAGCACGGCAAAACCACCCGGCAGCAATCCCCGGCAATGCAGGCTGAATAGGGCGGGAATAAGTTTGCGGCGGCTGAGGTCTCCGGTCGCGCCGAAGATCAACAGTACGCACGGTTCCGGTTTTTGATTCATTCAAGAAACCACCGGCGTTTCCGATTTTTTTACCTCATGGCCGCCGAACTCATTGCGCAGCGCGGCGATAAATTTAGCGCTGAAGGAAACGGCTTGGCGCGAATGCAGGCGCGCCAGCAACGAAAAAGTAATAACCGGCGCGGGAATATTTTTTTCAATCGCCTCCGCTACCGCCCAGCGGCCTTCGCCGGAATCTTCGACATAATCCTTTATTCCTTCTAAGTGATTATTTTTCTTAAGCGCCAGCTCTGCCAGCTCCAGCAGCCAGGAGCGCACCACGCTGCCCTGGTTCCAGACATGCGCAATACGCGCAAGATCCAAGCCGTACTCGCTGGCATTTAAAATTTCAAAGCCTTCGGCGTAGGCCTGCAACAAACCGTATTCGATGCCGTTGTGAATCATTTTGACAAAATGACCGGTGCCGGAGGCTCCGACGTGGAGATAGCCGTCTTCAGGCGCGAGCGTTTTAAATAGCGGTTCCGCGCGCGCGAACGCGTCATGCAGTCCGCCTACCGTCAGGCAGTAGCCTAGCTGGCGGCCCCAAATGCCGCCGCTGGTGCCGACATCGAGAAAGTGAATGCCCTTTTCTTTTAAGCTTTGTGCGCGCCGCACGCTGTCATGATAGTTAGCATTGCCGCCATCGATAAGAATGTCATTTTTTTCCAATTGCGGCAGCAGTTCCTGAATCGCATGCTCGGTAGCCTTGCCCGCGCCGATCATTAACCAGACACAGCGCGGCGGGCTTAATGCCTCCACCAGCGCCTTTAGATGCTTCGCCGGCGTCCCGCCGTGGGCGGAAAGGGTTTCGAGATTTTCAATGTGATGGTCATAGGCGACCACCTGATGCCCGCCTTCGAGCAGCCGCATCGCCATATTAAGACCCATCTTACCCAGCCCTATCAGTCCCAGCTTCATGTGCGCTCCTCAGCTCCCGCGATCGTTGCCAACACTATAAGGGCGCTCAAGCAGACTAGCAACCGATCAAGGGCTGACGTGGAATTGAAAAAGATGAGTAAGCCGAGTTTTTACGTCTGTTCGATGCGAATGCTGTAGTGGATCGGATCGCAGGCAGAACTTTAGCGCATAGGCGAGGCTTGCACGCTTTCTGCGATTGTTAAACAGC
>DATGVQ010000136.1:0-14008 GCA_035300145.1 Acidiferrobacterales bacterium
GAGATGGTCATGCCCGGGGACAACATCAAAATGGTCATTACCCTCATCAACCCGATCGCCATGGAAGACGGCTTACGCTTTGCCATCCGCGAGGGGGGTAGGACCGTAGGCGCCGGGGTGGTGGCAAAGGTGGTGGAGTAAGAACCCATGGCGAACCAGAGAATACGTATCCGCTTAAAGGCGTTCGATCACCGCTTGATCGATCGCTCGGCGATGGAGATTGTGGACACGGCCAAGCGCACCGGTGCGTTGGTCAAGGGCCCGATTCCATTGCCGACCAAAATCGAGCGTTACACGCTGCTGCGTTCGCCGCATGTGGATAAAAGTTCGCGCGATCAATTCGAGATCCGCACGCATAAACGCATCATGGATATCATCGAGCCGACCGAGAAAACGGTCGACGCGCTGATGAAGTTGGATCTGGCGTCAGGTGTGGATGTGGAGATCAAGCTCGGCTAATTAATGGTGCTTTGCATATGGCATTGGGACTAATTGGTAAAAAAATCGGCATGAGCCAGGTGTTCTCTGCTGATGGCAATGCGATTCCGGTCACGGTGTTCATAGTTGATCCGAACCGCATCACCCAAGTGAAACAGGAAGCGAGGGATGGTTATCGGGCGGTACAGGTGACCGTCGGCACGCGCCGGCCCAGTCGGGTCGGCAAACCGGCAGCAGGTCACTTCGCCAAAGCCGGCACTGCGCCTGGTCGCGGTTTGTGGGAATTTCGGCTGGGAGCGGACGAAGGCGATGGATTGAAACCCGGCGCTGAGATCAAAGTCGATATTTTTGCCGTGGGGCAAAAGGTCGATGTGCAGGGGACGACCATCGGTAAGGGGTTTGCCGGGGTGATTAAGCGCCATCACTTCGGTGGTGGTCGCGCCAGTCATGGTAATTCCCTGTCGCACCGTGCGCCGGGATCCATTGGTCAACGGCAGACCCCGGGCCGGGTGTTTCCCGGCAAGCCCATGGCGGGACATATGGGTCATACGACGCGCACGCAACAAAATCTTGAAGTCGTGCGGATCGATACTGAACGTAACTTGATTTTAGTTAAAGGCGCGGTACCTGGCCCTAAGGGTGCCGATATGTTGATCCGGCCGACGGTGAAGAAAACAAAAGCCAAGGCAATGAAAAAATAAGCCAGCAGTTAAGGAATGGATAATGAAGATCAGTGTTATCAAGGCAGCGGACGGCAAGGCGCAATCGGAGCTGCAAGTTTCCGACACGGCGTTCGCGGCCGATTTTAACGAACCGTTGGTGCACCAGGTTGTGGTTGCCTATCAGGCAGGCGGCCGCTCAGGCACGCGCGCGCAAAAAAACCGTGCCGCCGTGCGCGGCGGCGGCAAAAAGCCGTGGGCGCAGAAGGGTACCGGCCGGGCGCGTGCCGGCACTATCCGCAGCCCCTTATGGCGTGGCGGCGGCAAGACTTTCCCGGCAGCGACTGCGGATTTTTCGCAGAAGGTCAACAAAAAAATGCATCGCGCCGCACTGCGCGCGATTTTGTCGGAATTATTGCGTCAGGACCGGCTGATGACGATTGATGATTTCACGATAGAGACGCCTAAAACAAAAGCATTGGTGGAGAAACTAAACAAACTCGGCGCGGACGACGCACTGATTGTCACGCAGAACATGGACCAAAATCTTTATCTATCCGCGCGCAATTTACACCGGGTAAATGTGTGTAATGTAGCCGGGGTTGATCCAGTTAGTCTTATTCGACATAAAAAGGTGATTATGACCGTGGCCGCGGTTAAGCGGTTTGAGGAGTTGTTGGCATGAACCAGGGGCAGGTATCACCAGAGTATTTGTTCCAGGTGGTGTTGGCGCCGCATATCTCGGAAAAGAGCACGCGCGCGGCGGACAAGAACCGGCAATTCGTATTTACCGTGCGGCGCGACGCGTCCAAACCGGTAATCAAGCAAGCGGTCGAAAAGATGTTTAATGTTCAGGTTGATGCGGTGCGGGTAGTCAATGTCAGGGGAAAAATGAAACGCATGGGAAAAACACCCGGCCGCCGGCAAGATTGGAAAAAGGCCTATGTTCGCCTCAAACCCGGTTTTGACATCGATTTCGTGGGCGTGAAGTGAGCGTAAACAGGTAAACACATGGCACTAGTCAAAGTAAAACCCACGTCCGCCGGCCGCCGGGCGCTCGTTAAGCTGGTGAATCCCGAACTGCATAAGGGAGCGCCGCATGCGGCGTTGTTGGAAAAGAAGGCCAAGATCGATGGGCGCAATAATCATGGTCGCATATGCGTGCGCCACCGCGGCGGCGCGCATAAACGTCATTACCGCAGCATCGATTTTAAGCGGGCCAAAGACGGTATCCCGGGCAAGGTTGAGCGGCTGGAATACGATCCCAACCGCAGCGCGAATATCGCTTTGGTATTATATGCCGATGGGGAACGGCGTTACATTATTGCTGCCAAAGGGATGGAAGCGGGCAGTGAGGTTATGTCCGGCGCCGATGCTCCGATTAAGCCCGGTAATGCCTTGCCGATCAGGAATATTCCGGTCGGCAGCACCGTGCACTGCGTGGAGCTAAAGCAGAGCCGCGGCGCGCAGATCGGGCGTTCCGCCGGTGCCGCCATTCAATTGGTCGCGCGCGAAGGCGATTATGCCCAATTGCGTTTGCGTTCCGGCGAAGTACGCAAGGTGCATGTAAATTGCCGCGCCACCATCGGCGAAGTCGGCAATGCTGAGCATTCGTTGCGCAAATTAGGCAAGGCGGGCGCCAGCCGCTGGCGCGGTATCCGACCGACCGTGAGAGGTGTCGCGATGAATCCGGTCGATCACCCGCACGGCGGTGGCGAGGGCCGTACTTCCGGCGGCCGCCACCCGGTGAGCCCCTGGGGAACGCCGACCAAAGGTTATAAGACGCGTATGAGCAAGCGGACTGACGCGATGATTATCCGCAGCCGCCATAAAAGTAAGAGGATAAAGTAGAGGTATAGACTGTGCCACGTTCCGTTAAAAAAGGCCCTTTTGTCGATACGCACCTTGCGAAAAAGGTCGAGCGTGCGCGCGTGGAGGGCAGCAAAAAGCCGATTAAGACCTGGTCGCGGCGCTCAACCATTATGCCGGACTTTATCGGCTTAATGATCGCCGTGCACAATGGGCGCCAGCATGTGCCGGTAATGATTACCGATAACATGATCGGGCATAAGCTCGGTGAATTTGCCCCAACCCGCACTTTTAAAGGCCATTCCGCCGAGAAGAAAGTGACGGCGGGAGAATCGTGATGCAGGCGACCGCTATTTTAAAGTTCATTCGCGTCTCCCCACAGAAAGGCCGTCTGGTGGCGGATCAGATTCGCGGATTGCCGGTGGAGCGCGCGTTAGAGGTGCTGCAATTCAGCCCGAAAAAGGCCGCCAAGCCGGTGAGAAAGGCGCTGGAATCCGCTATCGCCAACGCTGAGCATAATGCCGGTGCCGATGTCGATGAACTTAACGTGCAAACGATCCAAATTGATGCCGGCTCAACCTTGAAGCGATTTCAGGCGCGCGCCAAAGGTCGCGGGGCGCGGATATTAAAACGCACTTGTCATATTACCGTCACTGTGGGTGACGCGGAGCGAAATAAATCGGGGGGAGATAAGTAATGGGCCAAAAGGTTAACCCAATTGGAATACGCCTGGGCGTGGTTAAGGACTGGACCGCCAAATGGTATTCGGGTAATAAGCATTACGCCGAGAATTTAATCTCCGATTTGCGCTTACGCCGCCTTTTGAAAGAAAAATTGGCGCACGCGGCGGTCAGCACCGTCATCATTCAACGCCCGGCGCAAAGCGTCAATATCACTATTCACACCGCCCGTCCCGGGATTGTCATCGGTAAAAAGGGCGAAGATATCGAAAAGCTGCGTCAGGAGTTAACGCGCATGGCGGGGATGCCGGTGCATCTGAATGTAGAAGAAATTCGTAAACCGGAAATAGACGCCTTGTTGGTGGCGGAGAATATTTGCCAGCAGTTAGAGAAACGCATTATGTTCCGGCGCGCGATGAAGCGCGCGGTTACCAACGCACTGCGCCTCGGCGCATTGGGCATCAAGATCATGTGCGCCGGGCGCTTGAATGGCGCTGAAATCGCCCGCACTGAATGGTACCGCGAAGGCCGGGTTCCGCTGCATACGCTGCGGGCCGACATTGATTATGGGACGGCCGAAGCGCATACGACTTACGGCGTCATCGGCGTGAAGGTTTGGATATTTAAGGGCGAGCTGTTCGATCAAGCCGATCAGGTGGAAAGTGAAGCGGACGCCGGCAAAAAGGCGACAGCCTAATCCGGGAAACTTATGTTACAGCCCAAGAGAACAAAATTTCGCAAACAGCATAAAGGCCGTAATCGCGGTGTTGCCTCGCGCGGCAATAAAGTCAGTTTCGGTGAATACGGGCTTAAAGCGATTACTCGCGGCCGCTTGACCTCACGTCAGATTGAAGCCGCGCGGCGCGCGCTGACCCGTCATATCAAACGCGGCGGTCGCGTGTGGATACGCATATTTCCGGATAAACCCATTTCCAAGAAGCCTTTGGAAGTGCGCATGGGTAAGGGTAAAGGTAATCCTGAATATTGGGTCGCGGTAGTGCAGCCCGGTTGCGTGCTGTATGAGATGGAAGGGGTGAGCGAAGATGTGGCGCGTGATGCGTTCAGGCTGGCGGCGGCGAAGCTGCCGGTGCGGACCACGTTTGTCGCCCGCCAACTCATGTGATGAAGCAAATCAAATAAGGTGTGAGCAGGTGATGCGATGGAATTAAAAGAGATCAGAGCCCTATCGGCGGAAGACAGAGTTAAAGAATTGCACGAATTGTTGCGCGAGCAATTCAATCTGCGCATGCAGACGGCGACCGGACAATTAGCGAATACTTCACGGTTGGGTAAGGTGCGCCGCGAGATCGCGCGTATTCTGACGGTGGCGAATGAGAAGACAGGTACGGCAGGATGAGTGGGCCGGAGAACATCCACCAGACGAGAACGCAGGTTAAGGTCGTACGCACCCTCAGTGGTCGTGTAGTCAGCAACAAAATGAATAAAACGATTACTGTAGCGATAGAGCGGCAGGTATCGCATCCGCTGTATGGAAAATTCATACGCCGCCGGACCAAGTTGCATGCGCACGATGAAAATAACGAATGCAAGGAAGGCGATTTAGTGCTGATCCAGGAATGCCGTCCGCTGTCCAAAACAAAATCTTGGCGGTTGGTGAAGGTATTGGAAAGACCGGTTGAGGTTGCCTAAATATTGGGCGTTACGATGGTAAGTGGTAATATTTTCGTGTATGAGCTTCCGCTCGGGATAAATAAATGATCCAAATGCAAAGTGTATTGACCGTTGCCGACAATAGCGGGGCAAAAAAAGTGCAGTGCATCAAGGTCATGGGCGGCTCCAAGCGCCGCTATGCCGGTATCGGCGATATCATTAAAATCAGTATTAAAGAGGCGGTGCCGCGCGGACGGGTAAAGAAGGGCGATGTGTACGATGCAGTGGTGGTGCGGACCCGCAGTGGGGTACGTAGAGCCGATGGCTCGTTAATCCGCTTCGACACCAATGCCGCGGTGTTGCTGAGCCCGCAACATCAGCCAATCGGCACGCGCATTTTCGGGCCGGTGACGCGTGAGCTGCGCACGGAAAAGTTCATGAAGATTATTTCGCTCGCACCGGAGGTATTATAGTAGTCGCGCGCAGCGCGCTCGGCTCGCTTCCCTCTCCCTTTGGGAGAGGGAAAGTAGGTCAAAATATATAGGTAAGATATGGCAAAGATCAGAAAAGGCGATCAAGTGGTTGTGCGTAAAGGCAAGGATAAAGGCAAACGCGGCACGGTTTTGCGTGTGTTCGATAAGCGGGTGCTGGTGGAAAACATAAATATCGTAAAGCGGCATACCCGGCCTAATCCAAACAAGAATGTTACCGGAGGCATAATAGAAAAAGAGGCCCCCATCGCTATTGCGAATATCGCCCTGTATAACGCGACCTCCAGCAAAGGCGAGCGCGTCGGTTTTAAAGCCCTGGAAGACGGCCGCAAGGTGCGCTACTTCAAGCAAAGCGGTGAAGTCGCGGATTTATAAATTCCTATGACCAGACTGCAAGAATTTTATCAGAAAAAAGTGGTGCCCGAACTGATGAGTAAGTTCGGGTATAAAAATGTGATGCAAGTGCCGCGCATTACCAAGATCACATTGAATATGGGCGTGGGCGAGGCATTAGCCGATAAGAAGGTGATGGAAAGTGCGGTGGCCGACATGGAAAAAATCAGCGGCCAAAAGCCGGTAGTAACGCGCGCGCGGCAGTCGATAGCGGCGTTTAAGGTACGGGAAAATTGGCCGATAGGCTGCAAGGTGACTCTGCGGCGCGCGCGCATGTACGAATTTCTCGATCGATTAATCGGCATCGCCATCCCCCGTGTTCGCGATTTTCGCGGATTGCCGGCCCGCTCGTTTGACGGGCACGGTAACTATTCGCTCGGCGTACGGGAACAAATTATTTTTCCGGAAATCGATTATGACAAGATCGACGCATTGCGCGGCTTGGATATCACCATTACTACCAGCGCTAAAACCGATGATGAAGCGCGCGAGCTTCTGATGGCGTTCAATTTCCCAATTAAGACTTGAGGATTCTGCATGGCGAAAAAGTCCATGGTATTGCGTGATGTGAAGCGTAAAGCAATGGTTGCTAAATACGCCAAGAGGCGTACCGAATTGAAGAGCAGGATTGTGGATATGAAGTTGAGCGAAGAAGAACGCCAGGCCGCGCAACTTGCATTCCAAAAGCTGCCGCGCAATTCAAGCCCGAGCCGGGTGCGCAACCGGTGTTATATCACCGGTCGTTCACGCGGTTATTATCGTAAATTTGGCCTTGGCCGCAGCAAGTTGCGTGAAATGATGATGCGCGGCGAAGTGCCCGGCATTGTCAAGGCCAGTTGGTAACACTAAATGCGGATCGAACTATGAGTATGACTGACCCGATTGCGGATATGTTAACGCGTATCCGTAACGCCCAGAAAGCGGAAAAACTCACGGTGCAGATGCCGTCTTCGACGAAGAAGCGCGCTATCGCCCAGGTTTTAAAGGAAGAAGGGTATATCAAGGATTTTTCCGAGCATGCGGTTGCAGGCAAACCGCTATTGGAAATAGTGTTGAAATATTATGCCGGCCGGCCGGTGATCGAACATATCCAGCGAGTCAGTGTGCCGGGGCGGCGTGAGTATAGGACCAAGGACGAGCTGCCGTCCGTGGCCGGTGGATTTGGCGTTGCCATCATCTCCACGTCAAAGGGTATTATGACGGATCGCGCCGCGAAAAAAGCAGGCTTAGGCGGTGAAGTGTTGTGTATCGTTTCTTGAAGATAACATGTCTAGGATAGGAAAAAATCCGGTTAACGTGCCGACGGGAGTGGAAGTAAAACTCAACGGCAATGCATTAAGCATCAAGGGACCCAAGGGCCGGTTGGAATACAATGTCCATCCGTTGGTGAATGTTGCGCAAAACGGCACCGTCATTAATTTTAAACCGGAAAATGAAACCGCTTTTGCCGATGCCTTATCCGGGACGACGCGCGCTCTGGTAAATAACATGATTGCCGGAGTCAGCAAGGGTTTTGAAAAACGGCTTACTATTATCGGTGTTGGTTATCGCGCCGCGGTGCAAGGTAAAAAATTGAATTTGACCCTGGGGTTCTCTCACCCCGTGGTTTACGACATTCCGGAAGGGATCGTGATTGAGGCTCCGAGCCAAACGGAGGTCATCATAAAAGGCACCGACAAGCAGTTAGTCGGTCAAGTCGCCGCGGAGATCCGGGCGTTTCGCCCGCCTGAACCTTATAAAGGAAAAGGCGTGCGTTATGCCGATGAACAGGTGGTTAAGAAAGAAGCCAAGAAGAAGTAGGATAAGACATGAATAAAAAAAGACAAGCGCGCGCACGGCGGGCGGCAAAAATCCGCCAAAAAATAGCCGTGCTGCAAATGCAGCGGCTGTGTGTGCACCGCACGCCGCGCCATATTTATGCGCAGATTATTGACGCCGCCGGCGACCGGGTGTTGGCGAGCGCCTCTACCTTAGAGGCAGAGGTACGCCAGGGTTTGAAGTTCGGCGGAAACGTCAGTGCCGCCGCTTTGATCGGCAAGCGCATCGCCGAGAAGGCTAAGGCGGCGGGGGTCAGCCGGGTAGCGTTTGACCGTTCCGGGTTTAAATATCATGGTCGTATTAAAGCGCTGGCTGACGCGGCGCGTGAAAACGGCCTGCAATTCTAGATTGAAGAGGAACTAATCAGTGACGCAAGCATTCGAAAGCGAAGCGCGCGACAACCTGCAGGAAAAACTTATTAATATAAACCGGGTTGCCAAGGTAGTTAAAGGCGGACGCCAGTTTGGTTTTGCCGCCTTAACCGTGGTCGGCGACGGCGACGGTCGCATCGGGATGGGCCAGGGCAAGGCGCGCGAAGTGCCGGTCGCGGTACAGAAAGCGATGGATGACGCGCGCCGAAATCTGGTTAAGATTCATCTTAAAGACGGCACCTTATATTATCCTATTGTCGGGCATCATGGCGCCGCAACGGTTGTTATGCGGCCGGCGTCGGAAGGCACCGGCATTATCGCCGGCGGCGCCATGCGTGCGGTATTTGAAGTAGTCGGTGTGCGCAATGTGCTGGCAAAATGCATTGGTTCGACCAACCCGGTTAATGTCGTGCGCGCCACGATTAAAGCCCTCTTGGCGATTAATAATCCGGCAGAAATGGCCGCTAAGCGCGGCAAGAAAGTTGAGGATTTGGTGGGTAAGGAATCTTAAGCCGTGAGTATGACAACATCCACCAAACGAGAAGGCAAGAAGAAACTCAAATTGACGCTAGTGCGCAGCCCGTTCGGAACCGGCAGGAGGCACATGGCTTGTGTCCGCGGCTTGGGCCTGCGCCGCATCCGTCACAGCGTGGAGGTAGAGGATACCCCGGCGGTGCGCGGCATGATCGATAAAGTTTCTTATATGGTCAAGTGTGAGGAAATCTAGCATGCGCCTGAACAGCATTAAGCCGGCTGCTAACAGTAAAACCAGCCGCAAGCGTGTCGGACGCGGCGGCGGTTCCGGTCTTGGCAAGACCGCAGGGCGGGGACATAAAGGGCAACGCGCGCGCGCCGGCGGTTATCACAAAGTCGGTTTTGAAGGCGGGCAAATGCCGCTGCAGCGGCGGTTGCCGAAGCGCGGGTTTAGATCACCCATTAAAACCGATACCGCCGAGGTGCGTTTGTACGAGTTGAATAAGCTGGATGCTGAAATTATCAATCTCGCGGCGTTGAAACAGGCGAATATCGTTCCGCAGGCGGCAAAAAAGGCAAAAGTTTTTCTTTCCGGTAAGTTGGATAAGCCCGTTGTCTTAAGCGGCATCGCCGTTAGCAAAGGTGCATTGGCCGCGATCACGCAAGCGGGCGGCAGGGTCGAGGCGTAATGGCTAATTCTAATGTGCGTGCGGCCGGCGGCTTCGCAGGGATCGGTAAACTGACCGATCTCAAACAGCGCATCTTCTTTCTGCTGGCGGCGTTGGTGGTATTCCGGATCGGCACGCATATTCCGGTTCCCGGCGTTAACCCGGTAGCGTTGGCGGCCTTGTTTGACCAAACCCGCGGCTCCATCGTCGATTTGTTTAATATGTTTTCCGGCGGCGCGCTGCAGCGGCTGTCGGTGTTTGCGCTGGGGATCATGCCTTATATCTCCGCATCTATTATCATGCAGCTCATGGTGACGGTGATTCCGAGCCTCGAGCAGTTAAAAAAAGAAGGTGAAAGCGGCCGGCGGAAGATCACGCAATACACGCGTTACGGCACCGTGGTGTTGGCCACCTTTCAAGCTTTAGGCATCGCCATTGCGCTGGAAAATCAGCATCCCGGCGGGTTGCCCGTGGTGATTAGCCCGGGTTTGGGCTTTAAGCTGGTCGCGGTGATTACGTTGGTGACCGGCACCACATTTTTAATGTGGCTGGGTGAGCAAATAACCGAACGCGGCATCGGTAACGGCATTTCGATGATTATTTTTGCCGGTATCGCCGCGGGATTGCCGCGCGCCGTCGGCGGTACCCTGGAGCTGGCACGGACCGGCTCGTTCCAGCCTTTATTTGTGTTGGTTTTGTTCGTCATCTCTATTTTGGTGACGGCATTTGTCGTGTTTGTTGAGCGCGGCCAGCGGCGTATTACGGTAAACTACGCCAAACGCCAACAGGGAAGAAAGATGTTTGCCGGGCAGAGCACGCATTTGCCCCTTAAGATCAATATGGCCGGCGTTATCCCGCCGATTTTTGCTTCAAGCATTATTTTGTTTCCAGCCACGATCGGAAGTTGGTTTGGACAAGCGCAGGGCATGGGGTGGTTGAAGGACATCAGTACCACGCTGTCGCCGGGCCAGCCGGTCTATGTTTTGTTATACGCCGGGGCCATTATCTTTTTCTGCTTTTTTTACACCGCGCTGGTATTTAATCCGAAGGAGACGGCGGAGAACTTAAAGAAATCGGGTGCTTTTATCCCCGGCATTCGCCCCGGTGAACAGAGCGCGCGTTATATTGATGGGGTCATGTCACGCCTTACCTTGTCGGGCGCCATTTACATCACGCTGGTATCGCTGTTACCGGAATTTCTGATCGTAAAATGGAATGTGCCGTTTTATTTCGGCGGCACTTCCTTGCTGATTATTGTTGTCGTCAGTATGGATTTTATGGCTCAGGTGCAGGCGCATCTAATGTCGCATCAATATGAAAGCCTGCTCAAAAAGGCGAACCTCAGCGGCGGCATGGGATTGCCGCGTTGAAAGAACGTTTTGGTTTAAACATTTTGTTTTATTAACGGAGTATTAGAGATGAAAGTGCGCGCTTCGGTAAAAAAACTCTGCCGCCATTGCAAAGTGGTGCGGCGCAAGCGTGTGGTGCGGATTATTTGTTCCGATCCGCGCCATAAGCAGCGGCAAGGCTGACGGCCCATCATCGCATTGATTTTTTTGGATTATACCAGTATCCTTGCGCGCTTTTATTCGCGCTCTTATTAGATAAGCTCGGTGGAGAGAGTTGGGAATGGCCCGAATTGCAGGCATAAATATACCGAATCATAAGCATGTTGATGTGGCTTTGACATCCATATACGGGGTTGGGCGCCCGCGCGCGCGCGCCATTTGCACCCACGCCGGCATCTCCGCCATGACGAAAGTGAAAGATCTGACTGACGCCGAGGTCGAGAAAGTGCGGGCCCAGGTCGCCAAGTTTGTGGTTGAGGGTGACTTACGCCGCACGGTATCCATGAATATCAAGCGCCTGATGGACCTCGGCACCTATCGGGGCCTGCGTCACCGGCGCGGGTTGCCGGTGCGGGGACAGCGCACGAAAACGAACGCGCGTACCCGCAAAGGGCCGCGCAAGGCTATCCGGAAATAGCAGTCACATAGCGGGGAAATTGAATGGCAACACCAACGAACACTAACACCGCGGCTAAAGCCAAGAAACGTGTCAAGAAGAATGTCTCGGAAGGCGTCGCGCATGTTCATGCGTCATTTAATAACACCATCATTACTATTACCGATCGGCAAGGCAATGTCCTGACCTGGGCTACCGCCGGCGGCGTCGGTTTTCGCGGTTCACGCAAGAGCACGCCGTTCGCCGCGCAGGTCGCGGCGGATAAAGCCGGCCGCGCCGCGCAGGAGTTCGGGGTTAAGGCTATGGAGATCCGCGTTAATGGTCCCGGGCCGGGGCGCGATTCGGCGGTACGCGCCCTGCACGTGATCGGGTTTGAAATCAGCAATATCATCGATGTGACGCCCATTCCGCATAATGGGTGCCGACCGGCGAAAAGACGCCGCGTTTAAACAGGCGGATGGAGAAAAAGTAAGTGGCACGTTATACCGATTCAAAATGCCGTCAATGCAGACGCGAGGGCGGTAAGCTTTTCCTTAAAGGCGAAAAGTGTTTCACTGACAAGTGTCCGGTGGAGAAACGGACCTATGCCCCGGGCCAACACGGTCAACGCAGAACGCGTCTTTCGGATTACGGCGTCCAGTTGCGTGAGAAACAAAAACTGCGCCGCATATACGGTATTTTAGAGCGGCAGTTCGCTAATTATTATGCCGAGGCTACCCGGAGTCGCGGCGCTACCGGCGAGACTCTGCTGAAGTTGTTGGAGCGCCGTCTGGACAATGTTGTTTATCGCATGGGTTTTGCCGCCTCCCGCTCCGAGTCCAGACAATTGGTGCGGCATAACTCGATACTGGTCAATAGCAAGCGCACCAACATTCCCTCTTATCAAGTGCAGGAAAATGATGCGATTGAGATTACCGTGCGGGCGAAAGAACAACTGCGTATAAAAGCTTCCTTGGAAGCGGCTGAACAGCGCGGGTTTCCGGAATGGCTCGAGGTCGATTCCAAGGGTATGAAGGGAGTTTTTAAGACTATTCCTGAGCGTACCGATCTACCCGCCGAGATTAACGAACACCTAGTAGTGGCATTGTATTCGAAATAGAAACGAACAGGTCGATTCAAGCGAGGATTATATTATGCAGAGTTCTGCAGCCGAATTTCTAAAGCCGCGTCTGGTGGACGTGCAAACCCTGGGTCCGACCCATGCGCGGATTTCGCTCGAGCCGCTTGAACGCGGCTTCGGTCATACCTTGGGCAACGCATTGCGGCGGATTTTGCTGTCCTCTATGCCGGGATGCGCCGTCACTGAGGTCAAGATGGATGGGGTGTTGCATGAATACTCCACCATTGAAGGGGTGCAGGAAGACGTAATAGAAGTCCTGTTGAATCTGAAATCGCTCGCGCTGCGCATGCACGGGGGCGAAGAGGCTAATCTAACCCTGCAGAAAAAAGGCCCCGGCAAGGTCACCGCCGCCGACATTACCCTGGATCATAATGTTGAAGTGGTGAACCCGAACCATCTGATCGCCACATTGACCAAAGGCGCTTCCATTTCCATGCAGTTAAAAGTAACGCGTGGACGCGGTTATCAACCGGTGGCGGTTCGGACCGGCGAGGAGGAGCGTAATATCGGCGTAATGCAGTTGGATGCTTCCTTCAGCCCGGTCCGGCGGGTTTCCTATTTAGTGGAAAATGCGCGCGTCGAACAACGCACGGATCTGGATAAGCTCATTCTGGATATTGAGACCAACGGCGCCATCGATCCGGAAGAGGCGGTGCGCCGCGCCGCTAATATTTTACAGGATCAAATTTCCATCTTCGTTGATCTGGAAAGCCCGGATACTTCGGTGAAGGAGGCGGTGGAGCCGAATATCAATCCTATTTTATTGCGGCCGGTGGATGATTTGGAGTTGACCGTGCGTTCCGCTAATTGTTTGAAAGCCGAGAATATTTTCTACATCGGTGATTTGGTTCAGCGTACCGAGTTTGAACTGTTAAAAACCCCCAACCTCGGTAAAAAATCTTTGACCGAGATCAAAGACGTATTGGCGTCACATCAATTGTCGCTTGGAATGAAGCTGGAAAATTGGCCGCCGCCCTCGTTAAAAAATAAGAGTGTTACTCAGCAGGAAACGAGCTGACGATGCGGCATCATAAAAGCGGGCGTAAGCTCAATCGGAACAGCAGCCACCGGGAGGCCATGTTCAAAAACATGGCCGTCTCCTTATTCCGTTATGAGCAAATCACCACTACCCTGCCTAAAGCCAAAGAATTGCGGCGCGTAGCCGAGCCGTTGATTACGTTGAGCAAAGTTTCAAGTGTGGCGAACCGCCGATTGGCGTTCGCGCGCCTGCGCGATCGGGCGGCCGTGGGCAAGTTGTTCGATGTATTGGGAAAGCGGTATGAAAACCGTCCCGGCGGCTATCTGCGCATTCTGAAATACGGTTATCGTACCGGGGACACCGCCCCGATGGCATTGGTGCAGTTGGTTGATCGTCCGGATGTCGTTGCGCAAGAAGGCGCGCCGGTCGCGCAAGCGAGTGAGCCGAAAAAAGTGAAAGCGGCGACCGTGAAAAAACAACCAACGGAGAAAGCGAAAAAACCGCCGGTAGAGAAGAAAGCGAAGCCGGAAAA
>DATGVQ010000137.1:0-9668 GCA_035300145.1 Acidiferrobacterales bacterium
GTGCCACTGCGGGAAAGTGCAATTTGAGATCGAATCCACGCTGGAGCCCGCGAACCGCTGCAATTGCTCCGTCTGCATCCGAAAAGGCGCAGTGATGACGCGTGTGCCGGCGGATAAATTTAAACTCATCGCCGGTGAAGACTATCTGACGCTTTATCAATTCAATACCAGAGTCGCCAAACACTATTTCTGTAAAGTCTGCGGGATTTATCCGTTTCACCGGCCGAGGACGGCGCCCGAGGTTTACTCAATCAATGTCGGTAGTTTGGAAGGCGTCAATCCGCTGGAATTGAAAGTCGGTGTCAACGACGGCAAATCTCTTACGACTGTTTAATAAACCAAAATCAAGTCGACAACTTTAAAAAATCGCTGACCAATTCTATAAACACCGCCTGTGCATCCACATGCAGCCAATGTCCCGCCTCGGGAATGGTCTCGATACGCGCTTGTGGAAAAAATTGTTTGATAAGCAGAAGAGCCTGATCGTCGATATAATCGGATTTGCCGCCGCGAATAAACAACGCCGGTTTAGAGAACTGTCCCGGGGTAACTCCGGCGGCAATACAATGATAGTGTTTCTTGATGCCGGCCAGATTTATGCGCCAACGATAACGGCCGTCCGCCTCGCGTCTGAGATTAGTCAGCAAAAATTGCCGCAAACCGGGTTCGGGCAGCATCTGCGCCAACCTATCATCCGCTTCCTGGCGCGATTTGACCTGAACGATATCTACCGCCTCCAAGGCCGCGATGACCCGGTCGTGCCGCGCCGGGTAGGCGCCCGGCCCGATATCAGCCACCACGAGTTTCTGGGTTAATTCCGAATGAGACAGCGCAAATTCCATGGCCACTTTGCCGCCCATGGAATGGCCGAGCAGGCTTGCCTGAGGAATGCCTGTTTGCTGCATGAATTCCCGCAGATCCAGCGCCAACGTCGGATAATCAAAGTGATCGCTATGCGGCGATAAACCGTGATTGCGTTGGTCCAGGGCGTAGACGGTAAACCGATCGGCGAGGCGGTGCGCGATCGTGTTCCAGTTCGCAAGCGAACCGAATAAACCATGCAGGATAATCAACACCGGCCGCTCCGGCGCAGACTCCCCCTCACCGTATTTTTTATAATGCAGTTGCACGCCGACAGTTTAATATGAAAAATAAAATGTGAGAGAATTTTTCGAAACTAGCGGGCGGCTGCTGCCTATCGTGGGCTTCGCTTATGCCGGCCGCGCCAATACTAATGAAAAATAGTTACTCTCCGCTTCATAATGGCGTTCGACGGTAAAACCGGCATGCCGCAGGCAGGTTGCCAAGCTCTCCGGAGTGAATTTACGGCTGATCTCAGTAAGGACGGACTCCCCTTTCTTAAATTTAATTTCTAAATTTAGCGCTTTGAGCTTGATAAGCTGGTTTAATCTGGAATGCAAATGCATTTCTATGCGCGACTCCGCTTCGTTATACCAGGCGGCGTGCATGAATGTGTCTAAATCAAATTCGGCGCTCAGCGCGCGATTCAGCACGCGCAAAATGTTTAAATTGAATGCCGCGGTATAACCTTGGGCGTCATTGTAAGCCGCATTTAGCACCGCCGTTTCTTTTACCCGATCTGCGCCCAGTAAAAACCGGTCATTACGATGCATCACGGCACGCAGATTTTTTAGGAAACTGGATGCCTCGCTTTCGGTAAAATTACCGATCGTTCCGCCTAAAAATAAAAACAAGCGCGGCCCGGCGCTCGCGGGAAGGTGTTTTAAGCCAAGGCCGTAATCTCCGACTAACGCCTCAATCTCCAGCCAGGGATGTCTTTGCAACAGTTGTTGCCCGGCATACAGCAGCATTTCCCGGCATACATCTAATGGCAGATAACGGCCATAACAACCCTGGCGCTCGCACGCGGCAAATAAATGCGCGGTTTTACGCGAAGAGCCGCTGCCAAGCTCAATAATGGTGCTTGGACGCACCTGCTCGATAATCTCTGCCGCTCTCTGCGCTAATAGCGCATCTTCTAAGCGCGAAGGATAGTATTCCGGCGTTTGACAAATCTGCTCGAATAAAGCGGAGCCGCGCTCATCGTAAAAATACTTCGGCAGCAAGTATTTAGGCGAGGCCGAAAGGCCGGTGCGGGCATCGGCCTGTAGGCTGGAAGGTGGCCGTTCTCCACGCAGGGTACGTATTGTGATAAGTTCCTGATCCCACTGAAACGCTCGTCCCACTTCCATAAGCACCTCCATGCCAAAGATTACGCACAATGCTGAATTTTGCAGTATTATGACTTTATGTGCCGACTTGCCGCCTACGTTGGACCGGAAATCTCGCTCGGCGATTTCTTGCTGAAGCCTACGCATGGGCTGATGCAGCAATCCTGGCAACCGCGGGAAATGAACGACGCGCGGCTCAATGCCGATGGTTATGGCTTCGCCTGGTTCGCCGCCGACAATTTACCGGCAAGATTCACCAATTTCATGCCCATCTGGTCCGATACCAATCTGGAGGCCTTGGGGCGCACGTTATTTTCCGATTTATGGCTGGCCAGTGTGCGCAGCGCCACGCCCGGATTAATGACAGGTCAGTCTAACACTCAACCCTTCATCGACGAACAACTGTTGTTCCTGCACAATGGTCGCATCAGTGATTTCGGCACCCGCGTACGGCCGCGCCTGCGGCAGCTCCTCGCGCCTGAAATTGAGGCGACCGTCCAGGGCAACACCGACTCCGAGTATTTATTCGCCCTATTGCGCCATATCTTAACCCAAGACGCCGACCTGCCCATCGACGAAAGTCTTATTGAATTGCTGAATATACTCGAAGACTTGTTGGGTGAGCAAACGGCGCTGCTCAATATTATCGTGGCGGACGGCGAGCGTATTTATGCCTTGCGTCATGCCATCCGTGACGAATGCCCAAGTTTGTACTTTACTACCGACGATGATGATTATCCAGAAGGCCTGCTGGTTGCATCGGAACCCTTAACCGAATCCAAATTCTGGCAAGCCGTCCCGCCGCACCATATCTTGATATTAGATCCGGAAGAACCCGCACAGTTATTATCCCTATGACCCTCGCTCTGCTCGATCAACTGCAACAGACCCATAAAACCGCGCGTAATTTGCTTGCAGAGTTAACCGAAGAGGAAGCCCGGCGGCAGTATGACGGCAATTTAAGCCCGGTAGGATGGCATATCGGGCACATCGCGGTGATGGAGACATACTGGCTGCGCGAAGTCACGCTGGGAAAGCAAATCCTACCTGCCTGGAAAGAATTTTATTTTCCCGAATTCAACCCGAAGAACCTGCGCGCGACAAGACTGCCGCCGAAAGAAGAAGTGATGATGTTCGCCGACGATTTACATCAAGCCAATATCGACCTCTTGGCTGACTTAATTCAGCGCGGATACCGGCACGACCTGCTCAAAGAACATTATTTGCCGCTCTTTTTGATCCAGCATCACAGCCAACACTTGGAAACCATCCAACAAATCCGGCAACAACGTGCTTTAACGCAAGCAGGAAACAATCCACTAAACGAGAAGGATCGGCCTCCGTATAGGGTAAAAAATACCTGTCCTGCCCGCGCGCCTACGCCGCCCGCCATTAGACTTGATAAGCAAACCATTCGTTTAGGTCATGCCGGCGGGCCCGACGCTTATGATAATGAGTTGCCGCGCCACACCGTCGACCTGGCGGCATTCGCTATCGGCGCCTCGCCGGTAACCAATGCCGAATACCTCGGCTTTATGGAGGCCCGAGGCTATACCACTGCTGGCTATTGGCGCACACCGGGTTGGCGCTGGCAGCAAGCAACACGAACCGAGGCGCCGCAGCATTGGCGCCGGGACCAAACCGGTCATTGGTATGCCGTCACTGCCGAAGGCGCCAAAGATCTGGTGCCGGACGCAGCGGTAGACGGCATTAATCATTACGAAGCCGACGCGTTCGCGCGTTACGCCGGATGCCGCTTGCCGTCAGAGCAAGAATGGGAATACGCCGCCGCCTGCGGGGCGTTACCCAGTGCAAGCCTGCAAGAAGGAGAAAATCCATCAAACGAGAAAGAAGGAGAAAATCCATCAAACGAGAAAGAAGGAGAAAATCCATCAAACGAGAAAGAAGGAGAAAATCCATCAAACGAGAAGGAAGGAGAAAATCCATCAAACGAGAAGGTATGGGAATGGTGCGCAAACACGTTTTATCCTTATCCTGGATTCAAGCCATTTCCTTACGCCGATTATTCCACGCCCTGGTTCGGCACCCATTATGTATTGCGCGGCGGCAGCCGTTATACCGCCGCCTGCATTAAGCGCCCGACGTTTCGTAATTTTTATACCGCTGATAAACGCCACATTTTTGCCGGCCTGCGCTTAGCCAAAACTCTATAATCAAACCACGAAACCTATAATTTTGTTGGGTTCGCCGCTTATGCGGCTTAACCCAACCTACGTTTGCTATAATCAAACCGCTCACCATCCTGGCATAAAGTATGGAAAAACCTGCTTCTGATATAGAGCCGCCGGCACGACTTGGGAAAGTTATGACGTATCTCGCTTGGGCTTTGGCGCTGGGTCTACTGACCTTGGCCTTTAATCATTGGCTGGAGGCGGAGAAAAACCCGAATCAAAAAGTAAAAAGTGTATTCCTTGAGGGATCGCCGGCGGTAACGCTGGAACGAAACCGCTATGGACATTATCACGCGCGTGGACAGATTAATGGCCAGGACGTCGAATTTTTGTTGGATACCGGCGCAACCGAAGTGTCGGTGCCGGCAGTGGTGGCGCATCGGCTGGGTCTACACCAGGGCGTGGAAATGCCGGTCAATACCGCTAACGGCACATTAATAGTCTATGCCACACGGCTCGGGCGTGTACAACTCGGAAACATTGTGCTGGACAACGTCAAGGCGCATATCAATCCCGGTATAAAAACCGACGAAGTGCTGCTCGGCATGAGTTTCTTAAAGCAACTCGAATTCAGCCAGCGCGGCAACACCTTGACTCTTATCCAGCCGAAGCAATAACCCCATGCTCCCCGACGATATTCCAGAAACCGTGCGCCACGCCTTGGCGGAAGACATCGGCGCCGGCGATCTTACCGCCGCGCTGATTCCAGGAACCACCCCTGCCGTAGCCAGCGTAATCAGCCGCGAAAATATCGTCCTCTGCGGCACTGCCTGGTTCGGCGAGGTATTCCGGCAATTGGACCCGACGATCCGGGTAAGCTGGCAAGCGCGTGACGGCGCGGCAATTCAGGCGGGCCAGGTTCTCTGCCGTATCGCAGGGCCCGCGCGCGCTTTATTGACCGGCGAACGTACCGCGCTTAATTTCCTGCAAACTTTATCGGGGACGGCAACTCGGGCAAAGCGCTACGCCGATGCGGTCAAGGATACCGGCGCAAAAATCCTCGACACCCGCAAAACCTTACCGGGGCTGCGCACAGCGCAAAAATATGCCGTCACCTGCGGTGGCTGCCACAATCACCGCATAGGACTGTTTGATGGGATCTTAGTTAAAGAAAATCACATTATGGCGACTGGCTCCCTTACCGCCGCAGTGCAAAAGGCAAAAGCTATCGCCGTCGGCAATATCATGGTCGAAATCGAGGTTGAAAACCTGGATGAATTACGCGAGGCGCTGGCCGCCGGCGCAAAGCGACTGCTGCTGGATAATTTTGATTTGGCGACGCTGCGTGCCGCGGTGCAAGAAACACGCGGCCGTGCCGAACTGGAAGCCTCCGGCGGCATTACCTTCGAGAATATCCGCGCGATCGCCGAGACCGGCGTCGATTTTATCTCGATCGGCGATCTGACGAAAAATGTCCAGGCCGCCGATCTGTCTATGCGGTTTGAGAATTAAGCGCGGCATTATTGGTCGGTTTTGAGCATGGTGCCGGGCGAAGTTTTTTTCACATCTTGCGCCCCCTGTTTCTGATTTACTTTACTCAAACTGTTGCGCGAGATGACATACCCGGTCTCAGGATTTTGTCTTAAAAAAATAACCTCACCCGGTTTTGCGGAAATAACAAGCTCCGCCCAGTTCTCGGCTTTTGACCAAATGCGATGTTGCCCCGGCTTGACGTAAAAATAGATGTATTGCGCGGCCTCAGTGTAACCCATTTCCGCATCGGCATTCTGGTTATCCAGAAACACATTAAATTTAACCAGCGTCGCCTCATTGGAGGGGCGCGCGACATAGATCAGCGCGTAACCGGCTTTGGCTTTCACCGGCAGCACTGTCTCTCTGATCGCACGTTGTGTTGAGGCAGGAGGCGTGGCTTGCGGTATAGATCGAGTTTGGATAGAAGACGGCGGCACTTTTTCCGCTGATGGCGCGGCGCAAGCGCTTATAAAAGCCCCTGTCATTATCAACAAAGTAAAGCAAGCTGTGCGAGCCATGTTCATACCATCTTTAATTATAGAGAGAATACGAATAAAACTTTTTATTGGACAAGGCGTTAAGCAAATAAAAGGCAATCTCCCGCGTTTAATGCAGCGCTGAATCGGCGATAAAAATTGTTGCCACCCCGGCTAAAATTAATACTATTTGCTGAATAGTCGCCCGGATCTCGACGCGCTTATGTAAACCCGGTATTAAATCAGCGACCGCAATATAGATAAAACTTGACGCCGCAATCGCCAACACATAAGGCACGGCCTGACTCACCCAGCTTAAAGAGAAATAGGCGACGACACCCCCCAATACCATCGCTAGACTCGAGAGCATATTATAAAACAGGGCTTTCCCCTGGCTAAACCCGCTGTGCAGGAGCACAACAAAGTCTCCCAGCTCTTGCGGTATTTCGTGCGCCACCACCGCCAGACTCGTGATAATGCCTAAGTGAATGTCAGTGAAAAAAGCGGAAGCCACCAATACCCCATCGACAAAGTTATGAATGCCGTCGCCGACTAAAATAAGATAACCCGCCGCGGATGTCTTACTCTGCACAGAAATGGGTGCATGCGCTTCGCAAGGGTCAATGTGGCAATGACGCCACAATACGATTTTTTCCAGTAAAAAGAACAATAATAAACCGAGTAAGATTACCGCCATAATGCCATGCGCATTTTGTCCTGAATCTTTTAAGGCGTGTGGCAATATGGCGAGAAAGGCCGCGCCTAACAACGCGCCGATGGCGAAACTGATTAAGGTCGGCAATAATCGCGTCCGGATCTCCGGGGATAAGAGCAAAAAAAATGCGGCGACAAGGGTGCTAAGCACGCCGCCAAGAGCGGTGAAGGCAACGATCCAAACGATGAGATGCATTGCGCGATTTTATTATGTAAGTTATGACAGAAAGTGCGCATCATACTCTGCCACTGTCTTTAAAGTAACTAAGGTAACGCTCAGGTAGTGTCTCAGTTTGGGTTTCGGCGTCCGGTAGAGTCGGGATGTGGCGCGGTGGCAGTAGGTTCGGTTTGTCTGTTGCCGCCCCTTTCGTCTGGCGGTGCCCAAGTAACCTCGCCGTAGCTCCGTTTCCACACCCCTCTCATCGAACCGGACATGCAGATCTCCCGCATCCGGCTCTCGGACAAGACATCACGCCTTCGTCCACGACTGGTCGTGCCCAAGCCGGGTTAGGCGTACGAGACCGAAGTGCCCGTAGAGGTGCGAGAGTGGATAGCTCCCGCCCCGGCGCCGCCTGACCTTGTGCTTGTTGCGCAACCACCGGCGTAACCGCGTAGCGGTGTAGCTGTCCAGCGCCCGGTATGCGCGGCTGACGGTGCCTACTTGAAAGTAGTTCGCCCAGCCGCGCAGCGTGCGGTTCAGCTTGTCCACCAGTTCCGTGGTTTCTTGCCACGTCATCGAGACGGCGGTCAGCGCATGAATCTTCTCGACCATGCGCCGGATACTCTTCTTCGACGGCCGGTTGCCAATACGTGCCTGACCCGTGCGCGCCGAATACATCCGCCCAAACGTGTAACCCAGGAAGTCGAACTCGCCTTCCGGCACCTTGCAGACTCGTGTCTTCTCCTCGTTGACCGTGAGCTTCAGTCTTCCCATGATCTTGCGCATTCGCTGCAAGGCTTCTTCAGCCTTGCCACGTCTGCACAGGATCACGAGGTCGTCGGCATAGGTCACGATGCGACTGCCAAGGCTTTGCTCCAGCCCGAGCTTCTTCCACCCCAGCACGAACCGGCGCATGTACAGATTCGCCAGCAGCGGTGAGAGGGGTGAACCCTGCGGGATGCCGCGTCGGCTGTCCTTGGCCTCGGTCGTGCGTCTCTTCCGTCCTCGATCGTCGGTTTCTTCCACGGGGCATTCCAGCCACATCTTGATCAGATGCAGCACGCGCCGATCAACGATGCGCCGCGCAAGCGAGCGCATCAGGTCGGCGCGGGGAATGCTCCCGAAGTAGTCCGCGAGGTCGGCGTCAACAACGTCCGGGTGACCGCGGAAGAGCAGCTCTTCCACCTCGACCACCGCTTGTTGGGCATTGCGGCCCGGGCGGTAGGCGTATTGCTCCGGTGGGAGGTCGGCTTCGAAGATCGGATCAAGCACCAGCATCGCTGCTGTCATGCAGACTCGATCCCGTAGGGTCGGGATGCCCAGCGGTCGAAGCTTGCCCTTGACCTTCGGGATGAACACTCGTCGGATGGGATCCGGTCGGTAAGTCTCCTTGTCTCCGCGCAAGCGCCAGTTCACCGAGCCACCGCTGCACCCCGTACGCTTCGACATCCGCGAACTCCTGACCGTCTACACCCGGTGCGCCCTTATTGGAGCGGCACTGGGCATAGGCGTGCGCCAGAATGTCGTCACGGCTGATCTTGTCGTACAGAGCGTAGAAGCGATAACCGGCTTCAGCCTTCGCTTTTGCGTGTAACGCCCTCTGCAGTTTCCGGACGCTCTTCGGAGTTGATAGGTTGCCCAATCTCCTGTCCTTTACTACTTTCTGCGTTGGTCTTGAACTGAGGTCCCTTCCCTCCACCGGCATTACCCGGCTTCGGCGGTACTACGGGCCTCTCCGTCACCCCAGGGCGCCCGGCCCATCCCTCGCGGGCGTCCGGTTGGTCATCGCTGACCACGTCTTGGGGCTTCCCGTGTTGCGTGCGCTTTCCGTATGTACATGCTGTCGCCACTACCCCGGCGCAGCGACTGAGGCACTGCGTCGCTCATTTCCCCCAATCGTGTCAGCCTTCCCCGAAAGGGTAGTCGGGTCGGCCTGCGCATCGTCCTTTTCGAGGCTTGCTCGGCGTTTACTCGCGTTACGGCCTGTACATTCGCGCTGTCACCGTATGTCGTGACACGCTTACCCGAAGGCTTCAGCCATTTCGTTTACCTCCATAGCTGCTCCGGTTGCTTCCGGCTGGAGCGGTTGCCGGGTGGGACTTGCACCCACTGGAAAAGCGCCGCCTTATCACGGCGCACACCCAGAGCGGACAACCCGGTCCATGGTTATGCATCAACATCAGCATCCGGATCAGGCATTAAGGGTCGCGCTACGCGCGGTTTAACTGCAATAACTGCGGGTCTCGCCCCGCGGGCGAGGTACTTTCTTGTCGCGACAAGAAAGTACCCAAAGAAACGCTCCCCGGTCGCTCGCCGCGCGAAAGGCGCGCGGTTCCCTCCGCTCCTCACGCAGCCGGGCGCTGCGCAACTCGCGCGATCGCGCTGCGCGCGCCACGCGCTCAGACAGTGCTCGCTTAACTACTCCCGGCTGCGCTCCGGTGCTCGGCGATCTCCGACGGGG
>DATGVQ010000138.1:0-22927 GCA_035300145.1 Acidiferrobacterales bacterium
GCATTTCCGCTCGCTGTCTAAATGTATGATCCTTTAGTGTTCTGGCTTGGCCTGCATTGGCGATCTTCGTTCTCTCGCCTGGTGAGTCCAATAGCCATCTGACTTTCTCAATACATTCATCGGCAGTTCGATATGTTACGACCTCACTGTCTGGCTCAAAGAGCTCTTTGATATTCTCTTTCCAATCTGTTACCAGGCACGAGCCCACGCCTGTAGCTTCGAAAAGCCTCATATTCGAAGCGGATACTGGCGAAATATCAATATGGTTATTGAAGGTGATCTTTGAGTCGCGTAGCGTCTGAAACATTGCAAGGCCAAACACACTGGGCATTAATTTCGAGCGTATTGCACCGGACAATGGTGGAAACAGCTCAGCCTCGAGTGTCGCTAACTCCCTTAGTCCTGGAATGGACTGCGTAACGTTTAAATCCAAACCAAGTCTCCTCGTCAAGGATAAGATTTTACGTATACCACCTTTAATTAAATCTTTGAGGTACTGCGCGAGTTGCGCATCCTTTACCGGAGAGTAAATCTGTATATCCGTGAATGTTGCCAGTTTCTGCAAGATTCTCTCACGCCCGATATGCATTTGTTTACCACGCGCAATCTGTCCAACAAACGAAAAGTCAATGGTTTTAGGGCCATCGAGTCGGATCCTTTTTAAAACGCGCGGCTCGAATGCATGATTAACATGTCTGCTATCGTGTCCACGACTTACAAATTCAGCCACCATTTCCGGGATACATGAAAGAATGAGATCATAGGAATGAAACACCCGCCCATCACGATATGGAACTCCGCACCATGTTATGAATAATTGGATAGCTGGAAAATTATCTCGAATCTTCTTTAACCATTCCTGTGTAAATGCTGAAGATTCTTCAACAAACAGAATATCCGGCTTGAAGTATCTTATCTGTTCGTATGGTATGTCAGTCAACCACGATCTCTCGCTGAAGGCAATACCGTTCTCCCTTGCCCACGCCAATTGCATGGGTTTGACGTTGATGGTTACTTCTGTAACGTCATAGCCTAAAGGCTTTAGTGCGTGTGACCAGAAATCCGCCCACCCATAGGCGTCATAATCCATTTTCTCCTTCTGCTCGTTGTACGAATGCGATCCTAGGCTAGGTCGACTGCGATAAAATTTACGTATGTATATAGGGTAAGCCGTCGTCAGTTTTAGCAATTTCATTTTCTTATGAATCTTATATTCGTGCTGGAACGATCGTTTCGCAACACCTAGTAGCATTCATCTTTGCGAACGGATATCTGAGAATCTTTTGTATGATAAGCACTAAATTCATATTTTTTTGAAACAAAGAATCTTTCTTTTAACCATTCTTTATCCAAATTATAATCGAAACCCCCCACTTCTGTGGCTAAGCCGGCGAGAAATTTAATAAAGATTTGGACGATAGCTGCCTACTAAAAATTGGCGAGCCATTACGGGTTTATGTTACCCAGGACCTGTATCGCATGATAAACCGCACAGAAAATCATAAATCCACCAGCATCTGTCTTTTGTATTCTTTATAGCCGGTTATACAGAGTAAGGCAATTGTGGTAAGCGACCCAATGGATGTTGCTTGAGGCAAATATCTATACTTAAATGCAGACATTCGACTATCGCTCTCCTGATAAAGAATATCTTGAGCGAAATTTCCCCATCTATTCCTTGGCATTAAATTAATAGTTACACCGGCATGAGCAGATGGCAACAACATATTAGAACCGTGCACACCAATTATTAATCGGCTCTCCGAATAGATTACACAGGCTTCCCGTTCTGAATCATCAGTGAAACGCGCTACCCTCTTGTCGTCAACCCAAGACGGGAATCTTGTTGCGACACCCAGTCCTGCTACAGTAAATTTAGCATATGGAATCTGTACCTGCAGTCGGGAAAATAAGCGCCGTATTTTAAAATTCTGCCATCGCAATAATAGCCACTTGTACTTCATTTTATGCGCAGCTCTGGCAGAGAAATCATGCCACCACCAAAGACGATCCTCGCGCCAGATGAAAGTAATCCTGAAATCCGGATTACTAAAATTGTGCCTTTCAACTCTGGTAAAATTTGTAATATCGAAATACTTTGGATGTGAATATGCAGGGCTCAGATATATTAAATCAAAGCGTTCACATTCTTGTTTGATCTTACGATCCAAGGAGGGGTAATAGGAACGTGCTTTCGAAAGGGAAATATCGACTACCCATGCCTCGGCGACCCCTGCCGGCACTACCCACCGCAGGAATGCGGGCACAAGCACTACTAACCCGAACTCGCGATCGTTTTTGATGTGGATTTCAGCATTTAATAATTTAAGAAGAGTATGTCCATACAAAAAGTCGAGACAGTTTAAGATAATAACTTTCTTTGATTGATAGAACTGCTCAACTACTAAATCGATTCCTGTTTTTGTCTCAGGTTTTTTTAAAGACTCAAGCAATGGTTCGCCGAACCAACTTCTTGAAGATTCATCGCCGTATAATTTATTCCGCTCCAGATTAACCTTGTAAGGGGAGGCAATAGCGTGCCCTATTCTCAAATCTTCAATAATCCTACTATTGCAGCGGGTACATACATACTCGGCGCAAACATGAATGCCCTGCCATATAATCCGCTCTGCCGCCAGCTCAATCGAGCAGTATGGGCAAATTGATTTTTGCTCAATATTCGGCTTGATCTGAATCATGCAAGTTTCTGATAGGTTTCTTTTGCAATCGCTACGTAGTTTGCATAAGCAAAATTATCCATCCAAGGCTCATACGAGCGGATCTGCAACCCTTTTGGCATAATTTTAGCGAGAACAAACCCGCGGCTTTCTAGCAACCCGTATAGCTCCATTAAACTGGTATGGGAATCCAGGTTAGCGCCGCCATATTCAAATTGAATGAAATCCACGAAATCAGCATGCAGATAGGGTCCCATACCTTGCAACGCCAACATTTCGTGTCCTTCTATATCCATTTTTATAAACCCGACATGAGTTATTTTCTGGCGATTTATGTACTCGTCCAGTCGGATGGTTTTTATTAACTCAGATTGATCAAGAGCAATAGAATAGGCCCGCAAGTCTCTCTTGTGGAGGGAAGCAAAGCCACTTTGCGCTTTATCATAGAAGATTTCCCTTCTTCCAGTCTTATCGGAAACAGCTGCATGGTTTATGATCACATTTTGATTATTTGAGAACTTGTGTTGAATTATGTTGTAACAAAAATACGTCGGTTCAAAAATATGAAACTGTGCTGTAATACCAATCTTAGTAGCAGCAGCAATAAGTAGATCAGTATAATTTCCCACGTTCGCTCCGATATCAAATAAAGTAAGGATCCTTCTCTTATCTGTATGTCGTTGCAAGAATTGAAACAAGTATTGAATGAACTTTTTTTCGCCGTTGTTCTCAACGTTGCAATTACCGTTATTCTCTACGAGGTGAAATAAGCGCAAAGCTAAAGCACGTACGCCTCGCCAGAAAATGCCCTCTTGCTTAATCATTAATTCGGTTTTATAAAGTGAAATAAACCGGTACCAAATCCCTTGAGCGAATCATAATTAATCTGAAATTTTCTTCCATAAATATATTTTTCTTCGATCAAGTCCATATCAAAGAACAATTGCAAAATGTATTCTCGGGTAAATGCGCGGTGCGCGTTAAAATATACCCGGCACTCCCGGTCAACCGGGACGGAAACAAGCAAATGTCCCCGCGCCCTAAGCACCCGCTTAAGTTCACTAATGGCTTTCTCGCTTCCCCAAGAATCAATAGGATCTCCATAACGGCCCAAGCCGATGTGCTCCACTACACACAAAGAAGAAAGACTCTCAATAGTATTGTCCTCGAAAGGCAAGGCGATGATCGATCCCTGCTTGAAATGAAAGTTATTCACATTGAGATCGACCGGGCGGATATCAACCATTGTCGTCGGCACATATTGGGAAATTATACCCATGGTCCTGGCGGATGATCCTACGTCGTAATGATGCTGAGGCCGTATTTGGAATATCTTTCTCGCAGCCCAGGTGTCTTGAAAAAAATATGTCGGCTCAATGGGTGTTTTAATGGTCCGGTCAGTCAAACAAGGATAAAAGTAACGGGCCGCCACATCAAAATTGGGATTTGATGCTTGCAGAAGATAGCCTCTGTATTCCTTGACAAAGCGGAGAAAATTCCAAACCGCTTTAAATATATTGAAGTAATATTGCTGCTTGAGCGCAGCAAAGAACTGATAGCCGATTCTTATGCCGGCATAAGAGTTGAGCATCTTTCTTACTGAATTCATTTATTAGTTAATAATTGCCTTAGACCATTCATGACCAGCTTGATCCCGTCTTGTAATTTTGGAATGGCCTCACTTGTTTTTATCCACATAAGCTCATTAATATCCTGACAGTACTTGACAAGCAGCCCTTTCGCAAAAACCGGAATAGATATAATGACGTCTTCAATAATTACCGTATATTTGCTCTGTTGATTAAGCGCATTCAAAACAGAAGAAATGTCCGGCCATTGATCGGCTTTATGCGGAGGTGGTGGCGGAGAAGTAAACAACCTTGCGTCATCAATAAAAATGAAATGATCATATTTCGATTGAGCTATAATACTTAATTCTTCAAGTAGAGTGCATTCGCCGTCTTTACCATAACTTTCCCCTCCGATCCAATGGGAGTCAAGCCAGAAAATACAGCCCTCATTAAGTTCCTGCGCAATAGTTTGGAGCACTTGCCTGCTATCCCCAAAGATAAAATCAATATTCTGAATCCGGCCATATTTCTCAACAGCTTTTTCATATATAGGCGTAGAGTATTCAATTGTCGTTACGAATGGAAATAGCCGGCTCGCCCAATAAGCGGTATCGCCACGATACGTCCCGGTTTCAATAAATCGCTTGATGCCGAAAGTCTCTTTTAATTTAGTAATGAGCTCTGCAGGCGGGCCCATACGAACTACTCCCATACGAGCCTCCTCATCTGAGGCTTAATTTCCATGGGGTAGCCATTGCTAGCAGCATAATTTTAAAATTTGTTCTTGTCCTGTAAAAAAACAAATCCATCATAAAAATCGTTACAAAAAATGAAGCTATACTTGCCCATACCGCACCAACTGCTTCATACCTTGGTATTAATAAATAGTTAAGAGTGACATTTACCAGCGAACCGATAAAAGCAGTCGCAAGCGAATATCTAAATAAGTTTTCATTAGTAATAAAAAGGCTTTTTGCCACACCGAAGTTAGCGAAGAAAAGCCTTATCGAAAATAAAGACAATAAGACGCCTGCCTCCCTATAAGCATCGCCGTATAGGAAACTTACTATTTCAGTGGAAAATATATAGATTGGAATAGCAACAATCAGAAAGAAGATAAACATCAGTCTATAAATATTAATTAGCTGCCTCCAATAAAACTCCTCACCCCTTAGCTTGGCCTGGACAACTGATGGGGCCACGGAGCTTTGCACTATCATGGGAATAAACCCAAAAAATTCAATCAATCGCATGGCTACGGAATATTGGCCGACTTCGGCATTGCCGATCATTGCGCCAAGCAGCACTTGATCAATTCTTGCTTGTACATAGATAGCAAATCCGGACAAAACCAAAGGCCAGCTGTCATTCAGTAACTTCTTGGCGCGGGAATATTTCCATCTCCACCTATAAAATGAATTGCCATTCTTGTGATAAGTCACTACAAGCCCCAATGCACCGAACATGATCTCCGCGAGTCCCGCCCAAGCAAATGCAACAAGCGGTGCATTAGCTATGATTAGCCCTATTTTAACGAACGCAATAGCAGTAAACGCCGAGCCCTTAGCGTACACGGCATATTTAGATCTAACTGCCGACTGAAACCAGAAATCAATGGCGTCGAAGGATTGAAAAATCGCCCCTGCCGCGATAATTCCCACCAACCATCGAGTAAGATTTTCATTCGGACGGGAAAAAGAAATAATCGTCAATGCTAGCAGCAGGGTTGCGATTCCGCCGATCAGCTTTAATATAAAAACTGTACCCAATATTTCCTCTTTAGATGATGGGTCACGGGTAATATCGCGCACAACAATGCCGTCCAATCCCAATGTAGAAAGCGACGTAAATAAAGAAACAAAGGCAATAGCGTAGCTATATAAACCAAACTGATCCGGACCTAAATAACGTGCGATCCATATTCCTACAAATAGGCCAACAATCAGGCGAAAAACCCGATCCGCAAAAAGCCACCCGGCATTGCCGATTATTCTTTGTAAGTTGTATCTCCCGTCAATTCTTTCGTGCAAAAAACGTGGAAGATATTTTACCCAGACGTTATTCATCAATTTAACCAGTGAATAAATTTATGCGTTGATTTATCACAAATGATCTTTGTCCTTTACCCTGATCGTTGCCGAACAACATCAATAAGGGTTCTAATTCCGCTGCGCGCGCAAGCTGTTTAGCGGTTCCCTGAAATTGCAAATATCCTTCATCAACCCGCCATTCGCCCTTACCACTTAAGTGAAGGTCGCCACGGGTAGTCTCTAAATTAACGGCAGCAATTTTGCCTCGCCCATTTAAATATAGACGGTAATCTCCTAAGGGGTTGACGCTGGATAGGTTGCTCGCGGCATTTTGCCAAATGAGTTCGGCCTCGCCTTCAATACCCGTGCGCTCAATACGCAAAGTGGATGCATTAAAACGCATCTGACCGGCGGGTGCGATTAAAGCGGCGGCGGGGTAAAAGGTGGTTAATAATGCGGGTGGAAATGCGGCCTTGAGGTCATGCAGTTGTACTCCCCCACGAGCAAGGCCTATATGCCCAGCCATTTCTGTACTTGCGCCGGACACCTGCAAATAAAGGCTCAGCCGGCCGATAACAGCCGGAAGCGGATTGATACGCCAAGTGGCATGGCCGACATGGTAGAGGGGCGTTCCGGGCTGAAATAGCACTAACTCGCCCTGGCCATGCCATAGGCTGCCGGTTGCTTGATTTAAGTTCAGCCTGCCTTGGCTTAAGCGCGCCAAACCCCACGTGGCCCATTTAGCGGGCGCAAAGGCGACAAGAAATAGGAAATAAAATAACAGTCCTAGAACAACATAACCAAGCCAGCGTTTTTTCATGCCCCTGGGCTGCGCAATAATAAACGGGCACTCACTGCACCGGGGTTGGATTTTCTTTGCAGGACGGCATTTTCCACGCGTATACCGCGCCCCTGCAGATCCACGAGCCAGGTTAATAAATTATTAAAATTGACTTCCTCGATCACTACGCGCGCACCATTGGCGCCTTCAGGCTCAATGCGGCCGATATATTGCCTTAAGCCACGCGTGGCCGCAGATTGTTCCAGCGCGCTTAATAAATTATCGGAAGGAGATTGCGCGGACGCGGTCCGTAATCGTGCCACCTGTAATGCCTGTGCCCGCATTACGGTGAGCTTGGCGCGATCTTGTGGCACCGTTACCCGCAAGCTGGCGAGATCGCGTTGAATGGGGGACCATAACAATAAATAAAAAACAACAATTAGTAATACGACGCCAGCGATCGTTAATGCAAAACGCTCACGCGGCTGGAGGCTCTGCCATCGTGTCAAATAGTTTTGCAGCAACTCATGCTTCATGATTGGCCTTTTGGCGCCACGCGCAAACGGCCTTCCACCCCGGCTGGCCGGCTATTCGCGGTCAATACCTCTACCCGGAGACCGGTCGCGTTCAAGGCATTCTTAAAATTATCCAAGGCCTGAAAACTTGGCAGAGTTAAATCGAGCGTTATTGCGGAATCGGCATAATGAATGGCCTGAAGTTGGTTTTGCGGATTCGTCTGGAGTACCGGCGCAACCTGGGCAAGCAATGGCACTAAATCACCCGCTGTCGGCACCCCACTGCGCGCCTGCAGGGCGGCAAGATCGCGTTGCATCTGTAATGCCGGATCAACCACTACTTTGGCGTCGGGAAAACTTTTCCGGAACAGTGCGGTCATTTCCGCACGCTGCGCCTCATAGGCCCGCGACAGTTGCCACCATTCACCGAGATTAAATACCACACTGCCGGCAAGCCAAAGACCGAACATAATCCCCGCCGGACGCAAAGCCCCGCTAAGCTGGCGTAATTGGCCGGCGGAGGCGAATTCACTTTGCAATAAATTCAAAGGTGGAAATTGGCCGCGAGGGTAATCCAGCGGCGGTGAATGAGAACCGAGCCTGGAGATGCCGTCCCAAATATCTTGTTGTTGAACCATAACCGGCAGCGCTAATGCTGCTGCCCAATTTTCAGCATCGTAACCCGGTGGCGGATTAAAAATGTGCAATTGTTTCGGCGCGCGCAACTTAGCACGCTCCTCCTGTAACGCGGTCACCAAAATCGCCGGCGGCCTGCCATCGGCAGCAACATAAGCAAATCCGGAAAATGGCCCGCTACGCAGCCATATTTCATCAGCGGAAAAGGCCAATGACCAGGAATCGGCGATTAATGCCGGCTCTTCCGCAGAAGGCTCCAGGGGGACGGCAAGCGTAATGGGGCATAAGCTGCTCGGCTGCAAACCTGCCTGGGCCAAGCCCTCGAGCCAAGTTTTAAGGCGTTCACGCGCTGTCACCGCCACCGCCAAGCGATTATCGCCTAATGGGCGATAGGCATAATGCAGGCTCTCCGGTTCACCCAAAAGTTGATCTTCCAAGGCAAACGGCAACGCCTGCAAAATTTTAGTACGCGCCTGGGTGGGCAAAACCGCAGTGATAAGGAGGGTGTCGGTGCCGGGTGTCCATACATGTAATTTTCCCGCCCGGCTCTGTGCCGGCAATTCCTCTAAATCGGAGACCTGCCCACTATGCAGCGCGTCTTCGTTGTCATGCCACCACCACCGCACCGCTGCCCGGCTTTCCGGCCAACCACGCGGCAAATAGAGGGTCAGCGCACTCTTTTCGGAACGCAGGGTCTGCCTGAAACCGGTCCATGCGCGGCTATTTTTCAAACCAGAAAGATCCATGCCTGATTATTTTCCGCCTTCAACTTTTGTCGGTAAAACAGTATTAGACATCAAGTCACGATGCCATAAAACTTTAGCCGGCGCACCATTTGCCGGGCGATAGATCAACGCCTGGGTTTGGCGCCGCAGGCGCCCAAATTGGGTTTGCACGGTAACTTCAAAATACTCGGTTTTGACACTATACGCGCCAGCCGGTACTTGCCCGCAGGGAGGCAACCGATCCGGCGTATAAGGATTTTTAACACGCTCCACAACCCACTGCTCCACTACCGACAATGATTCCCCGCATAAAGCGCTCAGTACCGGGGCTGGGGCGGTATTAACATTGATGAGCGTCGCCACCGGCAGAACCGTAACCCAGGGGCGTAATTTTTGCACCACCTCAGCGCTAAATCCGCGCACCAGGCGCAACTCGTCGACGCTCTGTAATAACTGATTTGCCGCCCGATAAGGGGTTGGCAGAGCCAGATACTCGTTATCTTCAGCGCCGTTAGGCCGGGTGTTCGAATCGCTATCGAGCCAATCCTTTAATGCATCGGTAAGATCAGGATTAAAATTTTGTGATGTCAAAAGACGCCGGAAGACCGCGTTATCGCCGGCGCTGGTACCGGCCAAATTGTTTAAATTAAAATGTCCCTGGGCATCGCTGATCGCCGCCGTGACCGCCCCGCCCTCAACCGGGAAAACCGGTATAGGCTGCGCCCAGGTTTGGGTAAGATCATCGGTAGCGCTGTTTTTTGCATCTTGCGTTAATAATATCACTGCCAAATCAAACCCGGCGCGCGCAACCGTGTCCGCCTGGGCCATATCCGCCAGATTCTGCGCCTGACGCAGCCATATTTGTTGGCCTAAACTCAAATAGGCGGCGGCCGTTACTACGATCGCGATGACTAACATTGCCGTTATTAACGCCAACCCGCTTTGATTCGCGCCGCTACACTGATTGAGCATCACTGATTAACTAAAAAGGTGCGGGTAAATTCATCGTGGTGCAGAAATTTAATTTTTACCTCGACCCCGCGCGGCAATGCAATCAAATTAGCAATTGCCGCACCGCTTGCTCCATCGCGCAGGGGCCACTGTTCGCTCCAAGCACTGTCACTAAAAAACCGCAGGCTAAACGCCTCCACGTCTTGTAATAGCGGCGCCTCTACCGGCTTGCTTTGCGGCGCCCGGTCTAAACTTGCCCAGGTGAGGCGATACAGCACGCCGTCCGCTAAACGATAAGCTACCCGTTGCAGATCGCTGCGTACGGCGTCTGAGAGCACCGACATGCCGCCGCGCGTGAATTCCAGGCTCGGTTCCCCCAATGCACGCGGATCCACCGCCTGACCGCGTAACGCCGGTAACGGGCTGCCATCGGTATCACGCACACTGCGCGCCCGCGCCTGTCCGAGATCCTGCTGTAAATACCAAAAGGTAACCGACAAGCCGCGCCAGAATTGCCGTTCCGCTTCCAAGCGATCACGGCTTTTCAACACTTGAATTAAACCGCCATAAGTAATCGCCGAGACCACTGCAAAAATGCTGATCGCCACGAGCAGTTCCAGCAAGGTGAATCCCTGTATTGCCCTGATCCGTCTCATTTGCGGGTATTTTGTGTATTGCGCAAAAACCCAACCACATGTGCCAGCGCCTCTCCCTCGGGCCTGGCCCGCACCTCGACCTCGATACGGCGGAATTGCGCTAAATCCGTGCTTACCACTTTTTCCTGCCAATACCATTGCCGGCCGCCTTGTTCGCGTACACCGTCAAAGGTCTCCAACGCCGGCCAGTCATCCTGCAATTGATGCAACGCTAAGCGGTCCTGGGCAACGCCTAAAGCAACGGTGCGATCACGCAGCGCAGCGGTGGTATCGATAGCCTGCGTTATCACACGCATGACCGCCGCGAGTGCAATGGCTAACACCACCAACGCCACCAACACCTCAATTAGAGTGAATCCGCAATGACGGTGATTAAACGCGCGGCGCCGGCTTAATTTCGCCATTTGCCTTTCCTTCGACGCGCCACTGCGCCTTGCCACGGGAAAGCGTGATCGTAAACGCGGTTAATTCTCCGCTCGGCATAAACACGATGTCGGCGTTTTTGGTTTCGGCCCCACCCTCGGCATTTTGCAGGATCACGCCTTCAGGCAATTGGCGCGCGCGAAATATCTCGTCTTGGCTTAAAGGCTGGAATTTATTCTTATCGTCTAACTTGGCAAATTGATAACCTGCCGCAGTTAATTCCACCGCAATGACTTCGCCTTGCAATATCGCTTCTTGCTGGGCGGTCTGCAACAGCAACGCCAGACGCTCGGATTCATTGCGCACGGCATCGGTATCCTGATCCCCGGATTTCAAGTCAATCATGGCGAGTACGATCACCAACAGCAGCATAACGACCGCCAATTCAATCAGGGTAAAGCCGCGCGCGCCGTGCCGCACTTATTGAATATCCCAAGAACCGATGTCGGCGTTATTACCTTCACCACCCGGTTGGCCGTCGGCACCGAAGCTAAATACATCTATCTCCCCGTGCAGGCCTGGGTTGAGGTATTGATAATCACTCCTCCACGGATCTTTCGGCAGCCGTTCAAGATAGCCGCCCGCCTTCCAGTTGCGTGGAATATTACCGGCCTCTGGTTTTTGCACTAACGCCTGTAGACCCTGCTCAGTGCCGGGATAGGCGCCGTTATCCAGGCGATACAGCTTTAAACCGCTCGTAATCGCACGAATATCGTTCTTCGCAGCCACGCGCCGCGCCTCATCCGGACGGTCCATCACTTTCGGCACAATAATCATGGCGAGTATCCCTATGATCACTACCACCACCATGATCTCAATCAGCGTAAAACCTTTTTGTAAACTAGGCATCACTATCCTCACTTAATTAACTGATTCATTTCAAAAATGGGCAATAAAATCGCCAGTACTATAAACAATACCACACCTCCCATAATTAAAATTAATACCGGCTCCAGCAAACTAGTCAAGGCCGCGATCCAACTTTCCAATTCACGCGTTTGGGTCTCGGCTGCACGCGTTAACATAAGGTCTAACTTACCACTGGCCTCGCCGCTGGCAATCAAATGGATCACCATCGGCGGAAACAACTTAGCCTTGCCTAGGGCACGTGACAAACTGCCGCCTTCGCGTACCTGGCGTAGCGCCTCCTCTACCGCCGCGCGCATCGGCAGGTTAGTGACGACTTGTACTGCATATTGCAAGGCGTTTAAAAGCGGGATGCCACTGGCTGTAAGCATACCAAGCGTGCTGGTCAGGCGTGCGGCATCAACGCCACGCAACAAGCGGCCCACCAGCGGCAACCGCAGCAGCAGGCCGTGCCAGCGTGAACGCAGATGTGGTTGTTTAAGCAGCGTACGGGCAACCAGCCAGACGACACCGATGGCAATAAACCACCAAATTCCTCCGGCGCGCACAAAATCACTCATACCAATCAAGGTTCGGGTGAGCAAAGGCAAGGTCTGGCCGGTATTCAGAAACACACGCGTTACTTGCGGCACGACGTAAACCAATAAGCCGCTGACGACAAGGATCGAGACGATCGTGACTAACGCAGGATAAATAAACGCCAAGACAACTTTTTGCTGGAGCGCCTGGCGTTGCTCAGTATAATCCGCCAACCGCTCTAATACCATGTCTAGGCGGCCGGACTGCTCTCCGGCATCCACGATATGGCGATAAATATCGGGGAATTCCTTCGGAAAAGACGCGAGGCCACGCGCCAGCGACTGGCCCTCGAGCACGCGCCCGCGCACACCGGCTAAAACGCTGCGAATGCGTGCGTTTTCAACTTGTTCGATGAGTGCGTTTAGGCTCTCTTCGATAGTAAGGCCGGCGCGCACCAATGTCGCGAACTGGCGGGTAATCAAAGCCAGATTGGCGCTGGATATACCTTTGCTTAAACTGAACGTGCGCTGCGCAGCTCCTACACCCTCCTGCTTAATAAGCGCCACCCGTAACGGTATCAGGCCTTTTTCCCGCAGGCTTGTGCGTATCTGCCGCTCGGCGTCGCCTTCCAGCACGCCCTTAATGGCTTTGCCGCGCGTATCCAGCGCTTCGTATTCAAACGCCGCCATGTTCAATCACGCGCGACGCGCAGCACCTCTTCCAAAGTGGTGTCGCCGCTACACACCCAACGCATGCCGTCCTGGCCTATACTCTGCATACCCTGGGAACGCGCGTGTTCGCGCAACTTGCCTTCCGCTGCATTATCATGGATAAGCGTACGCATCACGTCATCGATTTGTATTAGTTCATAGATGCCGGTACGGCCTTGATATCCCGTACTAGTGCACTTAGCGCAACCCACCGGCGTGTAGATGCTAATATTCTTGCGCCCGATCCCCAGCAACTGGCGTTCAGCCGCACCCGGTGTATGCGGCCGGCGGCATTCCGGGCAAAGTTTGCGCACCAACCGTTGTGCGAGCACGCCGATCAGGCTTGATGCGACCAGGAATTGCTCAACCCCCATATCGACTAGGCGCGTCACCGCGCCCACCGCATCGTTTGTGTGCAGCGTGGCGAGCACCAAGTGACCGGTAAGGCTCGCCTGTACCGCGATTTGCGCAGTTTCAAGATCCCGGATCTCGCCGATCATAATGACATCCGGGTCTTGCCGTAAAATCGCGCGCAGCCCGCGGGCAAAATCCAGCTCGATCTTGCTATTGACCTGCATCTGGCCGATGCCGTCGAGATCATATTCGATGGGATCTTCTACCGTCATAATGTTATGGCTCGTGGTGTCAAGCTGAGCCAGGGCGGCATAGAGCGTGGTCGTCTTGCCGGAACCGGTAGGTCCGGTGACAAGAATAATTCCATGCGGCTGATGAATAAGTTTATCCAATGCCGCGAGAGTGGTGTCCGACATGCCCAGGCCGGTCAGATTGAGACGCCCGGCCTGTTTATCCAGCAGACGCATGACCACCCGTTCGCCATGCCCGGTAGGCAGCGTGGACACACGCACATCCACCGGCCGCCCGGCCAGGCGCAAATTGATACGGCCATCTTGCGGCATACGTTTTTCGGCAATATCCAGGCGCGCCATGATTTTGATGCGCGAAACGATTACCCCATGTAAAACCTTTTGCGGCTCGATAATATCGCGCAATATGCCGTCGAGGCGAAAACGCACCACCGAGCGCGTTTCAAACGGCTCGACGTGAATGTCGGAAGCGCCCTCCCGCACCGCCTGCGTCAACAGCGCGTTAATCAGACGTACGATCGGCGCATCATCCTCGCTGTCCAATAGATCTGCGGTTTGAGGAAGTTGCTGAGTGAGCTCGATTAAATCGAAGTCTTCATCGAGATTATCGACGATTTGCATAGCGTGATTCATGCCGCGCTCATAGGCGCGGTTGAGCGCCGCCTCAAATTCTTCCGCGCTTAGTTCGCGCAACGTAAGAGGCTGTTGCAACGTGCGTTGCAACTCCAGCAATACGCCGCTCGCCACTCCCGGGCGCGCCCAAATCTCCAGGCCGCCGTTTACTTGGCAGGCGCTGATCACGCCGTGGCGTTTAGCAAAGTGGTAGGGCAGGCGCTGGGTCCAATTTGGATCGAGGCTTGATAATTCGGTCCGGCTCGGCATAGTGCTAAGGCTCAGTGCTATCCGGGGTTTTATCGCTATCGGGCGGACCGGCGGAAGATGAGGGCGTACCCCTGTCCGCCGAACCAGGGCGGTCCTCTTCCTTACCCTTAACCTTAGGCTGGTCATTACTAGGTTGAACCAACGGTGGCAGCACCGGATTCTCGTATCTGGGAATTACCGTCCACTGCATCTGCATGTTCTGTTGCTGGCCGCGGATATATTCGTAGCGCTCGGCGGTGAACCCTTCGCTGTCTTGCGGGCTACGGACGATGATGGGGCGTAAAAAAACCATCAGATTAGTTTTTGTCTTTGTGCGCGAACGGAATTTAAAGAGTTCTCCCAAAATGGGGATACGGCTGAGTATAGGCACCGCCTGGATGGTCTCCGTCACCTGATCGTCAATCAGCCCGCCGAGCACTATGGTCTGGCCGTTATCCACGATCACGGTGGTTTCCACTGAACGCTTATTAGTAACAAAACCCTGCCCGCCCGTGTTCACCTGGTTATTGATCGTGGAGTTTTCCTCAAAAATCTGCAATTTAACGCCCTCGCCTTCGGAAATCTGTGGTTTTATCTTGAGGGTTAAACCAACATCTTTACGCTCTATGGTTTGAAACGGATTAACGGCTGCGCCCGGAACTGCACCAGCGGCTTGGGCAAAACTACCGGTTAAAAACGGCACGTTCTTAGCGACGATAATTTTAGCTTCGGCATTATCCAAGGTAAGCAGATTAGGCGTGGAAAGAATATTCGTATTGCTATCCGACGCAAGCGCACGCGCCAATGCGCCCAGTCCCGCTATTTGCTGTCCGCCCGGAAGCGTAATTGTTTTTCCCAGATACGCTATGCTTAGGCCGTTGCCAAGACTTGCGGGATTCGTCCCGATCTCAATAATCCCGGAACCGGGGGTGCTCTGCGGAAAATTTTGCACCCCGGCGAGCGTACCACTCCCTTGTGCCTTAGCACCCGCCCATTGAAAACCAAATTCCGCCGCCAGGTCGGTAGTCATTTCTGCAATCATCGCTTCGATAAACACCTGCGCGCGGCGGATATCGAGCTTTTCGATCACCGCGCGCAAATTATTATAAACCGCATCGGGGGCGCTGATGATCAGCGAATTGGAGGCCTCATCCGCCTGAATTAAAGATGCCTCCGTAACCGACGAGGCGGCGCCAGCTCCCCGTATCGGCCCACCGACTGCGCCGGGCAGCGTCCCTTGGGCGCGCGCCTCGCCTGCCAATAACCCGCGCAAAATTTCCGCCAATTTCGCCGCCTCGGCATTGCGCAAATAGACAACACGGGTATTACCCCCCCGGTGCGCCGGGACATCCAATTTAGCAACCAATGCGCGCAATTGGTTCAAACGGCCTTGATTATCCGTGCGCACTAATAGGCTATTGGAGCGCAAATCGGGAACAATGGATAGACGGCCCGCCTCGCCGCCTATTTGCCCCGCCGTAACCGGCTGGCCCGGCTGAGCAACATCCGACAGCCGTACCAAGAGCTGCGCCATATCGAGGGCTGAGGCATATTGGAGCGGAATAATAGTGACTTCCGCGCTGCCCGGCTGGTCGAGCTTTTCAATAATCTGTAACGAGCGGCGGACATTATCCGCATAGTCCGTGATAATCAGGGTATTGGCCGGCGCATAAACTGATAATAAGCCGGTTGGCGCCATCAGTGGCCGCAATAACGGCACCATCTGACTAGCGGAGCCATGCTGCACTACCACCACCTGGGTGACTAATTGATCGCCACCGGCGGGCTGGGAGGCGCTGCTCACCGTGGCGTTTTGCTTGGCCTCCGCCTCCGGCAAAATTTTTACAATCCCGCCCGGCCCTTCAACCGCAGTAAATCCTTGCGCCTTCAACGCGGATAAAAATATCTGATAAGCGGCATTCGCCGAAACCGGCTTGGCCGAAATAATGGTAATTTTTCCTTTAACGCGCGGATCGAGAAGGAAATTACGCCCGCTGATTTGCGAAACCGTTTTCACTACTGCTTGAATATCGGCATCTTGAAAGTTAAATAACATCTGCCCGGGACGCGGGGGAGGCGTAGGCGCGGCAGGTCGCGGCGGCGTAGGCGGTGGAACAGTCTCGGGCTGATTTGTACCGGGAGCAGCGCGCGGCGCAGGCGCGGCAGGTGGTGGCGGCATAGGCGGCGGAACAGTCTCGGGCTGATTTGTACCGGGAGCGGCAGGCGGCGCCAGCAAAGTGCCGTTGGTTCCGGGCGCAGTTTGTACCGGAACCAAATCGGCCGCCCAAGCGGATTGCGGCGCGATTAAGACCAAGACGAATAGACTATATGTTAAACGGCACAATGCACTGCCTAGGGTAGCGGCGTTATCCTGATTGTAAGGTGTAAAGTAAATTTTCCTGCCTCCCATTACGCAAAACTTCCAAAAGAATATAGTTATTGACGGTGGATTGCTGATAGGCTTTCATGACATCTTCCATGGAATTTAAAACTTGCCCGTTTGCCCCACGGATTACATCACCGACACGCAAACCAAGTTTTTCGAATACACTTCCAGGGCGGATTTCGCGCACCAAGAAACCGCCATTGTTGTAAGGCACTATCAGCGCCTGGCTCAAGAATCCTTGCGGGTTGCGCATCTGGTCGTCAAGGAAATTGCGCGGCATGGTATATTCATTCAGACCCTGTTTGTGGATAGGCAGGACGGTAGAAGAGGCGTTACCCACCGCCGAAGTGGAGTTGTCTGGTACCATTACCGGAAGGGGCGCAGCGGTGCCCTCCAATAGCAGGCTTTCCGTTACTCCTGCACGCAGAATAATAGCACGATCAGGATATACCGCTTGTAGAACAACCCCGGGGGTAATCTCCTGGCTGACCGCGAACGGGGCCTCAGGCTCCCTATCCACACGAATCAAAGCGAAACCCTCCGTTCCCGCCACTACTACTCCAGTCAAGACTAAGTTTAGGCTGCTTATCGGGATGCGGTCTATATTCGCGCCGGATAGCGCGCTGGGAGCTACGCCAAATAATTGCGCAATAAGCAATGGCTGCCAATTAGAAACGGGCGCGGCCTGGACCTGTCCCGTCTCAGGAATAATTTGCGGCGCGGAGGGGGTGAATAATAACCAGGTCCACTTCGCCACTCCCGAAACAAGCAGCAATGATGCGGCGATATTTACCGCAATAGGAAACCATGGCCTTCTTAAAAGTTGTTGAAAACCTTCCCACAAACTGGCGAAAATCTGCCTCGGCTCAGAGAACCAATGACTAGGCGCTGGAATAGACATTGGAGTATTATATCGTGCGGCGTAAAAAAACCCAGTAAAATCTGAGGCATAAAAGCGTTCCCTTATATCTTAGTTGCGGGAGGTGCGATATTGCGTAACCCCAACACTTACCTCCCATTGACCGCATTCCCTATTTAATACCAGCAGAAACTTTTCAATCCGTTAACGTCTGAGGCATAGCAATAACCGCATGCCGCGCTTTTTGCTTTGCGTGTTGACAAAGGCCACGGATGGACTTTTTCAACAACCTGTTAGGAAGTCTTACTACCCCATATATCCGACCGAAGTTCCGCCCAAGATTTGCTTTTACTTTTTTCTCGGACCTTAGCCCGATGTATGGCGATTCGAAAGTATTTATATGATGCGCATGTCGTAAACCAAGCGGGTTAATGCGTTAAATGAAAAATTTATGAAAGATAAGCAATCAATAGTCGATAACAAAATATCCATTGCATTAAGCGCCTGTCATTTTTCGCAAATTGTTGTCCCCCCGCTTTTAAAAACTATTGGAGATGAAAAATGAAGATCAAAACTTATATCTATACAATAGCTCTCGCTGCAATCATGGGCGGTTATGGCAGTTTACTTCCTTATAATTCCGCCTTGGCCCAGACGTCTGATAAAGGTCCAGCCCAAAAACCTGAAAAATCCACCGGCAGCAGTGTCGACGGCGGAGCTCAATCAAGCATGCACGAGCGTGAACCTAAGGGAACCCCGGCCAAAGGCGGAAAGGCCATGGTAGTTTAGGAGATGAATATGAAGGCAGATGAGATCAGAGATAACTGGGACCTGGTTAGAGACGAAATAAGAATGACCTGGGATGAGCTCACCGACGATGAGTTGGACAATGTCGATGGCGATATGGAAAAACTATACGGCTTGATGTGGGAAAAGTACGGAAAGTCCCGCCATGAACTTGATGAATATCTAAACGGTTTAGGAGAATAGAATCACCATTGATCAAGGGAACTTGATTTGCTTCAAGTTCCCTTTTTATTTTTTTTGCCTTAAATTAACCGCAAACCTTTTTCCCAATTTATCTGCTCCGCCTAAGATTACTGGGATTATCCTGAGCCGCAGGGTGCTGAAAAACGAGTTTTTCATCACCCTGCTATACCTTCTATACCTGGGTAAAATGTTTTACAATCATGTCCGCTTGTTTATCGAGCCATTACAAAAAAAAGATCAGGCTTTCATGGGGCGGTAGCTCAGCTGGGAGAGCGTCGCGTTCGCAATGCGAAGGTCGGGAGTTCGATCCTCCTCCGCTCCACCAATTTAACCGGCCTGCCTCTGGCCGTCAGGCGTGCCGCCCTCGGGCGCATGTTCGAGTTACGAGCCCCGGTAGCTCAGTGGATAGAGCAGCCGCCTCCTAAGCGGCAGGTCGGACGTTCAATTCGTCTCCGGGGCACCATTTTTAAACTGTGGGGGAATGCTTGCTGGATGTAATCAATCTGGAATGCGTGCGCGGCGATCGCCCAGTTTTTAGCGGCGTCTCTTTTTCTGTACGGAACGGCGAAATTTTCCACATTCGTGGCCGCAACGGCGCGGGGAAAACCAGCTTGTTGCGCATTTTGTGCGGCCTATCCACACCCGCACAAGGGGAAATTCGCTGGCAGGGCGTGCCGATTCGTGAGCTCGGCGAAGAATATCCCCAACGTTTGACCTATGTCGGTCACCTGAACGGCATCCAGGGCGAATTGAACGGACGTGAGCATCTCCGCTTCCTGGCGGGTTTAAATAGCCAGACTGACGGCTCACTGCTTACCGCGCTTATCGAACAAACATTAGCGCGGCTGGAACTTACCACCGTAGCGGATTTGCCGGTCAAATTTTTATCGCAAGGGCAAACACGGCGGCTGGCGTTAGCGCGCCTGTTGCTTCTTAAAAAAAATCTATGGATCTTGGACGAGCCTTATACCACCCTCGATAGCCAATCTGTCACTCTGGTCGAAGCACTGCTTGATGAACATCTCATTACCGGCGGGCTCATCGTAATGGCCTCACATCAGGAATTATCCCTAAAAGCGCCCCTCCATCGAATTACTCTCGATTCGTGACTACGGCGAATTTATTTACCGGCGCGGTTTCTCTATTTGCGCGCGACCTGACAGTGAGCCTGCGTCGCGGCGTCGAAGTCGTCACGCCACTGATCTTTTTCGTTATTGTCATCACTCTATTTCCACTGGGTGTCGGCCCGGAACCGGCGTTATTGCGCGCCATGGCGCCCGGTATATTATGGGTGGCGGCGCTGCTCGCCTCAATGTTGTCGCTGAATCAGTTGTTCTCGCACGATTACGTGGACGGCAGCCTGGAACAATTGCTGCTGGCGAGCCAACCGCTTGCCTTTATAGTATTGATTAAAACCGCCGCCCACTGGCTTATGACCGGCCTGCCTCTAGCCTTAATTGCGCCGGTATTGGCGCTGCAGTTACACCTGCCGGATACGGCGATGAAAGTCTTAATGCTTGCTCTCCTGCTGGGCACACCGGTATTAAGCCTGCTGGGCGGCATCGCCGCGGCGCTGACCTTAGGGGTACGCGGCGGCGGTATACTAGTGTCGTTACTGGTGCTGCCGTTGTATACTCCGGTATTGATTTTTGGTACGGAAGCGGTTGCGGCCAGCGCCGCCGGTCTTGACCCGGGAGCGCAGCTGTCCTTATTGGGAGCCTGCTTAGCGCTGGCATTAAGTTTCGCCCCTTGGGCCAGCGCCGCGGCTTTACGCATCTCGCTTGATTGATATGAATTATAAGTACGCCTCACCGAAAAACTTCTATCCGCTTGCCGGACACTTAATCCCCTGGTTGGCAGGGGCAACCGCGGTTTTTCTGCTAATCGGCCTTTATCTTGGCCTGTTCGTCGCGCCGCCGGATTATCAGCAGGGCGAAAGCTACCGCATCATGTTCGTGCATGTGCCGAGCGCCTGGATGTCGTTATTTGTTTATGTGGTAATGGCCGGCGCCGCCGGCATCGGCTTGGTATGGAACATTAAACTCGCCGACATGCTTGCCAGCGCCTGCGCCCCCATCGGCGCATCGTTTACGCTGTTAGCCCTGATCAGCGGTTCGCTTTGGGGCAAACCGATGTGGGGCGCGTGGTGGGTATGGGATGCGCGTTTAACTTCAGAGCTTATTTTGTTATTCCTCTATCTTGGATTCATAGCGCTACAGGCCAGTATTGATGATCCGCGGCGACAGGCGCGCGCCAGCGCGGTGTTGGCGCTGGTGGGGGTGATTAATATTCCTATTATTCATTTTTCCGTGCAGTGGTGGAACACCTTGCATCAAGCCGCCTCGGTAAGCAAAATCGGCGCGCCCGCCATTCACCCGAGCATGTTAACCCCGCTGCTGCTCATGGCGCTCGCCTTCCAATTATATTTTTTCACCGTTGTCCTGCTGCGCATGCGCAATACCATCCTGCTGCGGGAAAGGCACGCCGCGTGGATAAAAGAGGTCGTGCAGGCGAAACCATGAATTGGGCGGATTTTCTTGCCATGGGCGGGTACGGCTTTTACGTCTGGAGCGCTTATGCGTTTGCCGCATTGATATTAGCGGTCAACGTTGTATTGCCATTGCAGCAAAAGAAAACCGTATTAAAGATCTTGCGGGAATACATCCGCGCCAAACCTAGCGCATGAAAAAGCGTCACAAAAACTTGGGCTTTATCATCGTCGGAATAGCCGGCCTCGGCATTGCCAGCATGCTGATCTTAAACGCATTTCGCAGCAATCTGGTTTTCTTTTATACCCCGACCCAAGTCCTGGCCGGTGAAGCGCCTGCCAATCGCCCGTTTCGTGTCGGCGGGCTGGTGGAAAAAGGCAGCGTTAAACGTGACGGCTTAAAAATCAGCTTTGTCGTCACGGATTACAATAAAAGCCTTGTGATAAATTACCAGGGCATCCTGCCGGACTTATTCCGCGAAGGCCAAGGCATTGTCGCGCAAGGCCGGCTGGAACCGGGAAATCTTTTTATCGCCCAGCAAGTGTTGGCGAAACATGACGAAAAATACATGCCGCCGGAGGTGGCGGGCGCGCTAAAATCGAAACAGCGATGAGGCAATGAAAAAATTCCTTATTCCCATCAGCCTGTTTATTGTCCTCGCGATACTGCTTGTACGCGGCCTGTCCCTCGATCCGCACAAAATTCCATCGCCACTAGTCGGCAAGCCGCTGCCGGCGTTCCGCCTGCCCGCTCTGGAGAATCCGAAGAACATAATCACTAACGAGGATTTACGCAATCGCGTGGTAGTGATCAATGTCTGGGCCTCTTGGTGTGTGACCTGCAAGCAAGAACATAGTGTGCTGATGGAATTAGCGCGCCGCAGATTAGCGCCAATCATCGGCCTCAACTATAAAGATACCCGCACGGATGCAATCGCGGTACTAAAAAATGAGGGCAACCCGTATGAAGCCAGCCTGATGGATAGTGATGGACGAACCGGAATTGATTGGGGAGTTTATGGCGTACCGGAAACGTTTATCCTGGATAAAAACGGCGTCATCCGTTACAAACATATCGGCGCCGTCACACCGGAGGATTTAGAGCAACAGCTGTTGCCGCTAATTAAAAATTTATTGTTGTAGCAGGCTTAAGGCTTAAGCAAGGGAATAACACACTCCAGCAAGGTACGCACTTTTTCCATGCCGGTTTCCAAATTTTTCTCAATTTGCTTTAGACTGATGACTCCTTCGGCCTTGCCCGCGGCGGCATTGGCGACGACGCCAATCGTGGCGTAGCATAAACCCAGCTCGCGCGCGAGCCCGGTCTCGGGCATGCCGGTCATACCCACCATATGCGCGCCGTCGCGCTCCAGGCGTTGAATCTCCGCGATACTCTCAAAGCGCGGGCCCTGCGTCGCGGCATAGGTGCCTTTTGTCGCCAGCGTTAACCCCGCGCGCTTGGCCGCGTCAATCAGGACTTGGCGCAGTTCTTCACAATAAGGAAAAGTGAAATCAACGTGGGTAACCTGTTTTTGATTGCCAAAAAAAGTATGTGCGCGCCCGTATGTGTAGTCGATAATTTGATCGGGAAAAACGAGTTCTCCCGGAAACAAATCCGCCGCAATCGCGCCCACGGCGGCGACCGCGATGATATGCGAGGCGCCCTGCTCTTTTAA